>NZ_JABBJJ010000211.1 GCF_012933655.1 Pyxidicoccus fallax
GACACACCCCGCCCTTTCACGAGGACTTCCGGTGAAAAGACTGACCTCCGCCCTCTGCGCCGCGCTGCTGCTGCCCGGCGCGCTGATGGCCGCGCAGCCTACGACGCAGCCCCCCGCCGCCCGGCAGGACCAGCCCCCCGCGCCCGACAAGAAGGACGAGGCCGCCCGCGAGGCCGCGCGCGCCGCCGAGGTGGACGGCGGCACCCCGCCCGCCACCGCCGCCGAGGCCGCCAAGGACGCCGCGAAGGAGGGCCAGGACAAGGACGCGTGGAAGGTGGACGCGCCGGGCTTCCCCGCCACCCAGGTGAGCATCGACGTCACCGAGGGCACGTGGATGAACGTGGACGTCAGCCCGAGCGGGACCGAGCTCGTCTTCGACCTGCTCGGTGACATCTACGTGCTGCCCATCGGCGGCGGCGAGGCGAAGGCCGTCACGTCCGGCGTCGCCTGGGACATGCAGCCGCGCTTCAGCCCGGACGGGAAGTCCATCGCCTTCACGAGCGACCGCGGCGGCGGCGACAACATCTGGGTGGTGAAGCGCGACGGCACCGACGCGCAGCCGGTGACGCAGGAGAAGTTCCGCCTGCTCAACAGCCCCGCGTGGAGCCCGGACGGTCAGTTCATCGTCGCGCGCAAGCACTTCACCGCGCGCCGCTCGCTGGGCGCGGGCGAGGTGTGGATGTACCACCGCTCCGGCGGCGAGGGTGTGCAGCTCACCGAGCGCACCAACGACCAGAAAGACTTGGGCGAGCCCGCGTTCTCCCCGGACGGACGCTACGTCTACTTCAGCCAGGACATCACCCCGGGCAAGACGTTCGAGTACAACAAGGACCCGAACGGGGAGATCTACGCCATCCAGCGGCTGGATTTGGAGACGAAGGAAATCGACCCCTTCGTCACCGGTCCGGGTGGCTCCATCCGGCCCACGCCGTCGCGGGACGGCAAGCAGCTCGCCTTCGTGCGCCGCGTGCGCGGCAAGAGCGTGCTCTACGTCACCGACGTGGAGTCCGGCGCCGAGCGCCCGCTGTACGACGGGCTCGACCGCGACATGCAGGAGACGTGGGCCATCCACGGCGTGTACCCGAGCATGGCGTGGATGCCGGGCAACAAGTCGATTGTCTTCTGGGCGGGCGGCAAGCTGCAGCGCATCGACGTGGCGACGAAGCAGGTCACGCAGATTCCCTTCCGCGTGAAGGGCACGCGCACCGTCTTCCAGGCCGTGCGCACGCCGCAGGCGGTGGCGCCCGAGCGCTTCACGGCGAAGATGCTCCGCTGGGTGCAGGTGTCTCCGCGCGGGGACCGCGTGGTGTACCAGGCGCTGGGCCGGCTGTACGTGAAGGACCTGCCCAACGGCACGCCGAAGCGGCTGACGAAGCAGGAGGACCACCTGGAGTTCTATCCGTCGTTCTCGCGCGACGGGCAGTCCATCGTCTACACGACGTGGGACGACGAGAAGCTGGGCAGCATCCGCGTGGTGTCGGCCAAGGGCGGCGAGGGCAAGGTGCTCACGTCGAAGCCGGGCTACTACGTGGAGCCGGCGCTCAGCCCGGACGGCAAGACGCTGGTGTACCGCGCGTCGGGTGACGGCTACCTGATGCCGGGCCAGTGGAGCCGGGAGACGGGCCTGTTCGCGATGCCGGTGGCGGGTGGCGCGCCGAAGCGGCTGTCGCGCGACGGCGAGCAGCCGCACTTCGGCGAGCGCTCGGACCGCGTGTACTTCCTGCATGTGGAGTTCAAGGAGAAGGAGGACGTGCGCTCGCTGAAGAGCGTGGCGCTGGACGGCGGCCAGGAGCGCACGCACCTGACGAGCGCGGAGGCCACGGAGCTGCGCGTGTCTCCGGACGAGAAGTGGGTGGCGTTCCGGGAGAACTTCAACGCGTTCCTGACGCCCTTCCCGCGTGGCGCGAAGGCGGCGTCGGTGGGGCCCGAGGCGAAGGCGCTGCCGGTGGCGCGGGTGACGAAGGACGCGGGCGAGTACCTGCACTGGTCCGGTGACGGCAAGCGCCTGCACTGGGCGCTGGGGCCCGAGCTCTTCACGCGCGAGCTGAAGGACAGCTTCCGCTTCATCGACGGCGCGCCGGAGAAGCTGCCCGAGGCGCCGGCGAAGGGCGTGGACATCTCCTTCCAGGCGAAGACGGACGTGCCGGAGGGCACGCTGGCGCTGGTGGGCGGCCGCGTCATCACCATGAAGGGTGACGAGGTCATCGAGCAGGGCGTGGTGGTGGTGCGGGGTAACCGCATCGTGGAGGTGGGGCCGGTGGGCAAGGTGCAGGTGCCGGCCGGGGCGAAGGTGGTGGACGTGAAGGGCAAGACGTTGATGCCGGGCCTCATCGACGTGCACTGGCACGGGGCCATGGGCGTGGACGGGCTGATGCCGGAGCAGAGCTGGGTGCAGGCGGCGTCGCTGGCGTTCGGCGTGACGACGCTGCACGACCCGTCCAACTCCACGTCCGAGGTGTTCGCCGCGAGCGAGCTGGCGAAGGCGGGCGGGCTCCTGGCGCCGCGCATCTTCTCCACGGGCACCATCCTCTACGGCGCGGCGGGGGCGGGCTACCGGGCTCCCATCGAGACGCTGGATGACGCGCGCTCGCACATGCGGCGGATGAAGGCGGTGGGGGCGTTCAGTGTGAAGAGCTACAACCAGCCGCGCCGGGACCAGCGGCAGAAGGTGCTGCAGGCGGCGCGCGAGCTGGGGATGATGGTGGTGCCGGAGGGTGGCTCGCTCCTGCAGCACAACCTGACGATGGTGGTGGACGGGCACACCGGCGTGGAGCACGCGATTCCGGTGGCGCGCATCTACGCGGACGTGAAGCAGATGTGGGGCAAGAGTGGCACGGGCTACACGCCGACGCTGGGCGTGGCGTACGGCGGCGTCTGGGGTGAGAACTACTGGTACCAGCAGACGAAGGTCTGGGACGACGAGCGGCTGCTCTCCTTCGTGCCGCGGCGGGTGGTGGACTCGAAGAGCCGGCGTCCGGAGAAGCTGGTGATGGACGAGGACTTCAACCACTTCAACGCGGCGCGGGTGGCGCGCGAGCTGAATGACGCGGGGGTGAGCGTGCAGTTGGGCGCGCACGGTCAGCGCGAGGGGCTCGCGGGGCACTGGGAGCTGTGGATGTTCGGCCAGGGCGGGATGAAGCCGCTGCAGGCGATTCGGGCGGCGACGCTGAGTGGCGCGCGCTACCTGGGGATGGACCGGGAAGTGGGCTCGCTGGAGGAGGGCAAGCTGGCGGACCTGGTGGTGCTGGACAAGAACCCGCTGGAGGAGCTCAAGAACAGCCGCACGGTGCGCTACACGATGGTGAACGGGCGGCTGTACGACGCGGCCACGCTCAACGAGGTGGGGACGCGTCAGCGCCAGCGCGCGAAGTTCTTCTTCGAGAAGGACGGCAACGAGGGCTGGAGCCCGAAGGCCACGGCGCACACGCACACGCACGAGTGCGACTGAGCCGGACTTGGCAGGACCGTGACCTCCTGGTGCTCGCGCCGGGAGGTCACGGCTTCACCGGCGCCGTGGCCCCGCACTCCGCCTCGTAGCTCTGGAGCCGCTGGGACAGGACCCTGCGCATCTTCGCCGGGGCGCGCTCGTGCAGCATGTCCATGGCACGTCGCTGCACTCCCATCGCTTCCGGGCAGCGGCCGACCTGGAATAACAGCAGCGCATACGTATCCAGGACGGTCGCGTCTCCCGGCAGGAGCGCCGCCGCGCGCCGCGCCGCCTCCAGCCCCTTCTCCGGCTCCTCCCTCCGCACGGAGTGCCAGGCCCGGTGCTCGAGAATCCTCGCGTCGTCCGGCAGCAGCGCCGTGGCTCGCACGTGGGCCTCCTCCCGCTCCTGGCTCTTCTCGGGCAGCAGGCCCGCCAGCAGGTTCCACGCACGCCCATCCTCGGGATGCGCCGCCACCAGGGCCCTCGCCGCCTCGAGCTTCCGTGACGCCTTGCCGCCCAGCCGCATCGACAGAAGCGTGGCGCTGACGTTCGTCGGCCCCTCCTTCATCCCCTGCGTCACCTCGCGCCGGGCCTCCGAGTCACGTCGCTCGGCGGACCATCCGTTCGGCGAGTGCAGGTACAGCATGGCCCGGACGGCATGCGCGTCCGCGGGCTCCAATGGCCGCACCTCCACCTGCGTCGGCACCGGCGGCAGGGGATGGGTGGCGATGGCATACCGTCCGATGATGACGTAGTCGCGCAGCCCGCCCTTCAGGTCCTCCACGCCCTGGAACGCGGCCTCCCAGGCCCGGCGCGGCTCCTGGGCGAGCGCCAGCCGCCTCTGGAAGTCACTGAAGCGCTTCGGGTGCATGTTGATGAGGTAGTGCACCCAAAGCCAGGCGGAGGCGTAGTGGCGCTGCGTCTCGGCCGCGCCCTCCACCACTCCCTCGTCCCACTTCCAGAGCTCCTCCAGGTCCAGCCAGCCGTGCTCGCGCACGTAGCCGAACCTCCCCGCGTTGGCCCGGCCGAGCACCGCCTCGTTCGTGCTGACCCGGATGTGCACCGTCTCAAGGTACTCCGCCAGGCCCTCCGACACCCACCGAGGCTGGCGCAGCAGCGTGTAGCTGCTGAGATGGTGCGTCAGCTCGTGCGCCTGCAGGCGCAGGTCCGGAGAGTCCTCGAGCAGGTAGCCGTTCCCACCCATCACCAGCAGGGGCCGCCCCTCGACGGTGGTGGCGAAGCCGATGAACTGCCCCTCCGAGAACTCGTCCAGCTCCGTCGCGTTGCGCAGGACGATGACGTCCACCGTGCCGGGCGGGTCGAAGTCCCGTCCCCAGGCCAGCAGCAGGGCCCGCCGGTACTTCTCCAGCTCGAGCGCCGTCTTCGTGGCGGCCTCGGGTGTCATGTTCGTCTGGATGCGGAAGTGCTTGCTGCGGACCTCGGACCAGGGCCGCCCGCCCTCGATAGGGCACAGGGCCCTCGACCCCGCGCACCCCGTGGCCAGCAGCAATACCAGACAGAGCCCTTCCCACCGTCTCATCATGCGCGGCGTTCTGACACGAGCGTGCCGACGCTGAACAGAGGCGCGGTGTGGAGTCGGGACGGTAGAGTCCCTCCATGCCCGTCCGCATCGTCGAAGGGGACCTGCTCGACCAACCCGTGGAGGCCATCGTCAATGCGTGGAACCGGAACATCATCCCCTGGTGGCTGCTGCTGCCCCAGGGCGTCTCCGGAGCCATCAAGCGCCGCGCGGGGCTCGGTCCCTTCCGCGAGCTGGGCCGCGTGGGGCCCATGCCGCTCGGCACGGCGGTGGTGACGTCCGCCGGACGGCTTCCCTACAAGGCCATCATCCACGTGGCCGGCATCAACATGCTCTGGCGCGCGTCGGAGCGCTCCATCCAGGACTCCGTCCGCAACGCGCTCGCACGCGCGAGAGAGCGCGGGCTGACGTCGCTGGCCTTCCCGCTCATTGGCGCCGGCTCCGGTGGCTTCGACGAGCAGCGGGCGCTCGACCTCATGCGCGTCGTCCTCGACGCCGAGGCCGGTGAGCTGGACGTGCGCGTGGTCTGCTTCCGGCGCTCCTGAGTCACACCGGGCGGGGGAAGAACGGAGGCCCGCGAAGAAAGTCTTTGCGACTCTTCGAGCCTCCCTCCGTTCAAAGGGCACAGGCCCCGCGGCGCCGCGGTCTTCTTCCGCGCGTGTGGAGGCCTGTCATCCAGTTCCGTATCGACAACAGGGAGACGACATCGTGATTTCTCATCGAATGAGGATTGCATCTGCAAGCAAGTGGCGTTGGAGCGCGCTCATGCTGACGGCGATGGTGGGCTGTGGCCCGGCGACGGAAGCGCCGGCCCCCCAGGCGCCGCCGGAGTCCGTCGAGGCCGCCGAGAAGCAGTCCGCGCACCTGACTCCGCCCGAGGGCTGTACCGAAATCACCCTCGGGGAGCTGAAGAACGGCACCGAGCTGTCGCCGGTGCTGTGGGGCTCGCAGCCGACGTTCCGCGGTGAGTTCACCACGAACCTGGGAGACCCCGCCGTGGCGGACACCGCCTTCATCCGGCTGGACGTGAATACGGGCCCGGGGCTGTATGACCTGTCGGCGGGCGGCACCAACCTCTTCACGTGCGAGCAGTGCGTGTGGGGCTTCCAGGATTCCGGCAAGGCCGGAGCGCAGAAGATGTTCGTCGCCGAGTCCGGCGCGCTCCTGCTCGCGCTCGAGGTGTCTCCGCAGGAGACGATTGGCGCGCTGTCGAACGTCGTCCTGCGCGAGGCGGTGAGGGCGACGCCGACGGCCGCGCCGTACACCGGCAGCGCGCCGGTGCCGGGCGGCGAGTGCCGGTGGATTCGCTTCGCGACGTGGAACACGGTCCGCCCGGGCGGGTGTGACCCGCGCGAGGGCTCGCTGACGGCGAACCTGCCGAACCTCACCTGCGTGCCCGAGAACTACGCGGCCGACGACGGCACTCTGGAGAAGTCGCTAGGCACGAAGACGCAGGGCGAGGCCTGCACGTACACGCCCGCGGCGAGCGAGCACGAGCTCGCGACGACGGACTGCGCGCAGGGCTTCGCGTGCAGCGGCGCCTACACGGAGGAGCGGCAGTGCCTGGCCACCTGCGACTTCATGGCGGCGGACCCCGGCTGCCCGACGGGCACGGTGTGCGGCGTGTACGGCCTGTGCATCGAGCAGGCCGTCATGGAGCCCATCGGCTTCGCCTTCGACCCCGCGCTCATCGGTGAGACGTGCGCCGGCTTCGCGGAGTTCTGCGGCGTCGAGGGCGCGCGCGGCGCCTGCGCGGACGTGACGGGCTCGGGCAACTGGAAGTGCTATCGCTACGCGCGGGCCCGCTCGGAGTGCGGCGCGGGTGAGGAACTCGGCTACGTCAACTACCCGCTCTCCGGTGGCGGCAGCGACCGGGGCTACGGGTTCTGCTACCCGGACGGCCGTCCGTGACACGGACCTGCCCGGGCGCTGACGAGGCCCGGGCGCGGCCCTTCTTCGACGGCACCGCGGTGCCCTGAAGAAGCGAAGGGCCCCGGCCGTTGAAGCCGGGGCCCTGGTCCGGGCCCGCTACTTGGGCTCCCCGGAGAGGATGACGGGCTTCTTCGCGCGGTGGAACCCCTCGTAGGGCTTGGAGGCGGAGGTCTCGTCGAGCGGGAAGATCTTCGTGTTGCAGGACGCGCCGCCGTCAATCTTGATGACCTCGCCGGTGATGAACGAGGCGGCGTCGGTGAGCAGGAAGACGATGGCGGCGCTGACTTCCGCCTCGGTGGCCAGCCGCTGCAGGGGCACTTCCTTCTTGAGCAGAGGGATGAGCGCCTTGACGCCCTCGTCCTCGTAGCTGTCCAGGCCACTGGAGATGACCCAGCCGGGGGCCACCGCGTTGACGCGCACGCCCGCGAAGGCCCACTCGACGGCGGCCGTCTGCGTGAGGTTGTGCATGCCCGCGCGCGCCGCGCCCGAGTGCCCCATGCCCGGCATGCCGCCCCAGCAGTCCGCGAGCATGTTGACGATGGCGCCGCCATGGCTGCTCATCGACTGGTTGAACACCTCGCGCGCCATGAGGAAGCCACCGGTGAGGTTGGTGGCCACCACGGCCTCGAAGCCCTTCTTGTTGATCATGGCCAGCGGCGAGGGGAACTGCCCGCCCGCGTTGTTGACCAGCCCGTGGATGCGCCCGTGCGCGGCGACGATGCGGCCCACGGTGGCCGTCACACCTTCCTCATTGCGGATGTCGAGCACCTCCAGCGAGCAGGTGCCGCCGTCCTCGCGAATCTCCGCGGCGACGGCCTCCAGCTTGTCCTGCTTGCGGCCCACCAGCACGACGTGCGCGCCCAGCGACGCCAGCTCGTGCGCGGTGCAGCGGCCAATCCCGCTGCCGCCTCCCGTCACGACGATGACGCGCTCCTTGAAGCAGCCCGGTGCGAAGAGAGAGCGGTAGCCCATGTCACCTCCAGATGGGGGCCTCCGAGGGGCCCGTGTTGGCATGTTGCCGTGAAGTCAGTCCCCGGCCTTGCGAGAGCGCCGGGCTCCGAGCGCATCCTCCAGCGTGAGCGCCCACCGGTGCAGCACCTTCTTGCGCCGCGCGCTGTCGTCCCGCAGCAGGTTCGCCAGCGCGAGGCCGCGGATGAGGTCGAGCGTGGCCTGAATCAGCTCGCGCACCTCCGGGTCCTTGTCGTCCACGTCGAGCAGCTTCACCGTCAGCCGGTGGAACTCGCGCCCCACGCGCGCCTCCAGGGGCGCCAGCTGCGCGCGCAGCTCCGCGTCCGCCACGGCGGCCACCCACAGCTGCACGGCCGCGGTGAACACGGGGCTGATGTAGATGCCCGCCAGCATGTGGAGGATGGCCTCCGTCCGCCGCTCGTCCGCCGGCAGCTGCTCCGCGCGCCGGATGACCTCCTCCACCTGCTGGCTCCCCACGTACTCCACCGCCGCCGCGACGAGGTCCGAGCGGGTGGGGAAGTGGTGCTGGCACGCGCCGCGCGAGACGCCCGCGCGCTCGGCGATGACCGTCATCGTCGCGCCCGCCCACCCCAGCTCCGAGAGGGCACTGATGGCGGCCTCCATCAAGCGCTGGCGCGTGACGCGGCTGCGCTCCTGCTCCTGCCTGCCCGTCGCGCTGGAGGACTCACTCACGAGGGCAGGATGGAAGCCGGAACAGAAAAAAGCAAGCGTGCTTGCTTTTTTATGGGTGGGCCCGCAGACTTCCTCCACCCCAGGCTCGCGAGCCATGTGCGGAGTCGCGGCTGGGCGGAGAGAGCATGAGCGCGTCCCCCCTGCGTATCGGCAATGCCTCGGGCTTCTATGGAGACCGCTTCTCCGCCGTCCGGGAGATGCTGGAGGGCGGGCAGCTGGACGTCCTCACGGGCGACTACCTGGCCGAGCTGACGATGCTGATTCTCGGCCGGGACCGGATGAAGGACCCGGCCACGGGCTACGCCAAGACGTTCCTCCGGCAGATGGAGCAGTGCCTCGGACTGGCGGCGGAGAAGGGGGTGAAGATCGTCACCAACGCGGGAGGCCTGAACCCCGCCGGGCTCGCCACCGCGCTGAGGGAGCTGGCGGCCCGCCTCGGCGTGCAGGTGAAGGTGGCGCACGTGGAGGGGGACGACCTCATCGGCAAGGCCGAGGAGCTCGGCCTGGGCAGCCCGCTCACGGCGAACGCGTACCTGGGCGCGTGGGGCATCGCCACGTGCCTGGACCTGGGGGCGGACATCGTCGTCACCGGGCGCGTGACGGATGCGTCGCTCGTCGTGGGCCCCGCGGCCGCGCACTTCAAATGGAAGCGGAACGACTGGGACCGGCTGGCCGGGGCGATGGTCGCCGGACACGTGCTGGAGTGCGGCGCGCAGGCGACGGGCGGCAACTACTCCTTCTTCACGGAGGTGGACGCGCGCCGGCCCGGCTTCCCGCTGGC
This sequence comes from Pyxidicoccus fallax, assembly GCF_012933655.1. GTDB lineage: Bacteria > Myxococcota > Myxococcia > Myxococcales > Myxococcaceae > Myxococcus > Myxococcus fallax. Next base: position 9,343 of record NZ_JABBJJ010000211.1, read on the forward strand.
GGAGATCCACGAGGATGGCAGCTCCATCATCACCAAGCACCCGGGCACGGGCGGCGCGGTGACGGTGGACACGGTCATCGCGCAGCTCGTGTACGAAATCACCGGTGCCCGGTACGCGGGGCCGGACGCGACGGCGCGCTTCGACAGCATCACCCTGACGCCGGACGGCAAGGACCGCGTCCGCATCTCCGGCGTGCGCGGTGAGCCGCCTCCGCCCACGGTGAAGGTCTGCCTCAACCACCTGGGCGGCTACCGCAACGAGGCGACCTTCGTCCTCGTGGGGCTCGACATCGAGGAGAAGGCCCGCCTCGTGCGCGCGCAGCTGGAGGCGGCCATGGGCCGCAAGCAACCGAAGGAGGTCCACTGGACGCTGGTCCGCACGGACCGCGAGGACGCGGCCACGGAGGAGCAGGCCGCCGCCTTCCTGCGCGTCGTGGTGAAGGACCAGGACCCGAAGGTGGTGGGGCGCGCCTTCAGCGGCGCGGCGGTGGAGCTGGCGCTGGGCAGCTACCCGGGCTTCACGATGACGGCGCCTCCGTCGGATGGCGCTCCGTACGGTGTCTACACGCCGGCCTACGTGGACGCGGCGAAGGTGGAGCACACCTTCGTCGTGAACGACACCACCTTCGGGGTTCCGCCGCCGGACGCGGACAAGACGCAGGTCCTGGCACCGGTGCCGCAGCCCGAGCTCCCCGCGCCACTGGCCTCGGGGCCCACGCGCCGGGTGCCGCTGGGGCGCATCGTCGCCGCGCGCAGTGGCGACAAGGGCGGCACCGCGAACATCGGCGTCTGGGCGCGCTCGGACGACGCGTGGCGCTGGCTGGCGCACGCGCTCACGGTGGACAAGCTCCGCGAGCTGCTCCCCGAGGCGGCCGCCTTCCCCATCGAGCGGCACGTCTTCCCGCTCCTGCGAGGGCTGAACTTCGTCATCGACGGAATCCTGGGTGAGGGCGTGTCGTCGTCCACGCGCTTCGACCCGCAGGGCAAGGCGCTGGGCGAGTGGCTCCGCTCGCGCCATGTGGACGTTCCCGAGTCGCTGCTGCGCGAAGGGCAGGGGTGAGAAAGATGCCGAGAATCACGTCGCGAATCGACCCGAACTCGGAGGCGTTCAAGACGCAGCGCGCGGAGATGCTCGCCCGCGTCGCCGAGCTGCGGGAGGTGGAGGCGAAGGTCCGCAACACGGAGGCCCAGGCGCGCGAGAAGTTCCACAAGCGCGGCCAGTTGCTGCCCCGTGAGCGGCTGATGCTGCTGCTGGACCGGGGCTCGCCGTTCCTGGAGCTGTCCACGCTGTGCGGCTACGGCTACCACGACGACACCGACGGCTCGCTGGCCGGAGGCAACAGCATCGCCGGCATCGGCTACGTGTCCGGCGTGCGGTGCATGGTGTTCGTGAACAACTCCGCCATCAAGGGTGGCACCGCGTCGCCGTGGGGCGTGCAGAAGGCGCTCCGGGGTCAGCAGATTGCGCTGGAGAACAAGCTGCCCCTGCTGTCGCTGGTGGAGAGCGGCGGCGCCAACCTGATGTACCAGCAGGAGATCTTCATCCCCGGCGGGGAGACCTTCTACAACCAGGCGAGGCTGTCCGCGGCGGGCATCCCGCAGGTGACGGTGGTGCACGGCTCCAGCACCGCGGGCGGCGCGTACCTGCCCGGCCTGTCCGACTACGTCGTCATGGTGAAGAAGAAGGCCAAGGTCTTCCTGGCCGGCCCGCCGCTGCTCAAGGCGGCCACGGGCGAGGTGGCCACGGACGAGGACCTGGGCGGCGCGGAGATGCACGCCACGGTGGCGGGCACGGCGGACTACCTCGCCGAGGACGACGCGGACGCCATCCGCCTGGCCCGTGAGGTCATGGCCAACCTCGGGTGGAACGCGAAGCTGTCCCCGGAGGAGCGGGCGCCGTACGCGGAGCCGCTCTACTCGCCCGACGAGCTGTGCGGCGCTGTCCCGGCGGACTACCGCAAGCCGTACGACTGCCGCGAAGTCATCGCGCGCATCGCGGACGGTTCGGAGTTCACCGGCTTCAAGGACGAGTACGACGCGCACACCGTCTGCGGGCGCGCGAGCATCTTCGGGATGCCCATCGGCATCATCGGGAACAACGGTCCGATTTCGCCGAAGGGCGCGACGAAGGCGGCGCAGTTCATCCAGCTCTGCTGCCAGACGGACACGCCCATCCTCTACCTGCAGAACACCACGGGCTACCTGGTGGGCACGCAGCCGGAGCAGGGCGGCATCGTGAAGCACGGCTCGAAGATGATTCAGGCGGTGGCGAACGCGACGGTGCCGCAGCTGACGGTGCTGGTGGGCGGCTCGTTCGGCGCGGGCAACTACGGCATGTGCGGCCGGCCCTTCCACCCGCGCTTCATCTTCGCGTGGCCCAACGCGCGCACCGCCGTCATGGGCGGCGAGCAGGCGGCGAAGGTGATGTCCATCGTCTTCGCGGAGAAGCTCGCGCGGCGCGGCGAGACGGTGGACGAGGAGGCGATTCGCGCCTTCTGCCAGCCCATCGTCGAGCAGTTCGACAAGGAGTCGCACCCGTTCAACGCCAGCGCGCGGCTCTTCGATGACGGCCTCATCGACCCGCGTGACACGCGGCGGGTGCTCGGGTTCGCGCTCTCGGTGTGCCGGGAGGCGAAGCGGCGTGAGGTGCATCCCAACAGCTTCGGCGTGGCGCGCCTGTGAGAGGGACGGACACCATGGAGCGATTCAAGAAGGTCCTTGTCGCCAACCGCGGCGAGATTGCCGTCCGGGTGATTCGGACCTGCAAGAAGCTCGGTTACCGCACGGTGGCGGTGTTCTCCGAGGCGGACCGCGCGGCGCCGCACGTGTCCGCGGCGGACGAGGCGGTGCCCATCGGCCCGTCGCCCGCGAAGGAGTCGTACCTCGTCATCGACAAGCTGCTCGCGGCGGCGAAGGCGTCCGGCGCGGATGCCATCCACCCGGGCTATGGCTTCCTCTCGGAGAACGCGGACTTCGCTCGCGCCTGCCGGGACGCCGGGCTGGTGTTCATCGGCCCGGGCCACGAGGCCATCACGCTGATGGGGAACAAGCGGCAGGCGAAGCTGCGCATGATTGCCGCGGGCGTGCCCTGCATCCCCGGCTACGAGGCCACCAACGCGGACGACGAGGTGCTGGCCGCCGAGGGCGCGCGCATCGGCTTCCCGCTGATGGTCAAGGCGGCGGCGGGTGGTGGTGGGCGCGGGATGCGGCTCGTGCGCGAGCCGGGACAGCTCCGGGCGGCGTTGCAGTCCGCGCGCTCGGAGGCGACGAACGCCTTCGGCAGCGGCGAGCTCATCCTGGAGAAGGCCGTCATCGACGCGCGCCACGTGGAGCTGCAGGTCTTCGCGGACGAGCACGGCAACGTCGTGCACCTGGGTGAGCGCGACTGCTCCGTGCAGCGGCGGCACCAGAAGATTGTCGAGGAGAGTCCGTCTCCGGCGGTGAGCCCCGCGCTGCGTGCGCGCATGGGCGAGGTCGCGGTGGCGGCGGCGAAGGCCATCGGCTACCGGGGGGCGGGGACCATCGAGTTCCTGCTCGCGCCGAGTGGCGAGTTCTACTTCATGGAGATGAACACCCGTCTCCAGGTGGAGCACCCGGTGACGGAGGAAATCACCGGGCTGGACCTGGTGGAGTGGCAGCTCCGCGTGGCGGCGGGCGAGCGGCTCCCGCTGACGCAGGAGCAGGTGTCGTGGAAGGGGCACGCCATCGAGGTGCGCCTGTGCGCGGAGGACCCGGCGAACAACTACGCGCCGCAGGCGGGGCGGCTGCTCACGTGGCGGCTGCCCGCGCGCGAGGGCGTGCGCATCGACCACGGCGTGCGCGAGGGGCAGGACATCCCGCCCTTCTACGACTCGATGCAGGCGAAGGTGATTGCGTACGGGCCGGACCGCGAGACGGCGCGCCGGCGGCTGGTGGAGGCGCTGCGGGACCTCACGGTGTTCGGCGTCACCACGAACAAGGGCCTGCTGCTGCATGTGCTCGGGCATCCGGCGTTCCGCTCGGGTGAGTACGACACGGGCTTCATCGGGAAGCACGCCGACGCGGAGACGGTGGAGGGGCTGTACCAGCCGGACGCGAAGGTGCGGGCGCTGGCCGGGGCCGCGCTCTTCCACTCCGAGGCGCTGAAGCTCGTGCGGGAGGCGCGGCTGGATGCGTCGCTGGTGAACTGGAACACGTCGTACAGCGGGCACCCGGTGCCGCTGAAGCTCGTGAGCCGGGGCAAGGAGGCGCGGGTCATCGCGCGCTCCACGGGCTCGGAGCGGTACGAGGTCGAGGTGGAAGGGGAGACCTTCGACCTCGCGGTGCTCGGGATGGCGGACGGGGTGCTGGACTTCGCGGCGGCGGGAGCCCGGGGCCGGGCTCGCTACCTGCGCGACGGGGACACGCTCTGGCTGGACCTGGGTGATGGAGCGCACTCGGTGACGGACGTGACGTACCGGCCGCCGTCGAAGTCGGACGGGGCGGGGAGCGGCCGGCTCATCGCGCCGATGGACGGGCGCATCCTGCGCGTGAATGCGCAGCCGGGCGCGGCGGTGAAGCCCGGGGACGTGCTGGCCGTCCTGGAGGCGATGAAGATGGAGTTCCAGGTCGTCGCGGACGTGGCGGGCACGGTGGAGGCGGTGAACATCACCGTGGGCGGCCAGGTCTCCGCGAAGCAGCTCCTGGTGGTGCTGAAGCCGGAGGGCAAGGCCGGGTGATACCGTGGGGCACCCATGAACTTCTCCCTGACCCACGTCGATATCGACTGCGGGCTCGGCAACCCCTTCATCGCGGTTGCCGTGGGCCTGGGGGCGCTGCTCTTCGGGGCGTGGATGGCCCTCGTGCTGAGGAGCAGGCGGTCCATTCCTCGAAAAGCGCTGTACCTGGGAGGGATCCTCGCCGGTAGCGTCATCGGCTCCTGGTGCCTGCAGGCCCTCGCCTTGATGGCGATGACGCTGCGGAGCCACGGCGGGCACGTGCTGCAGGTCGGCTGTATCGAGAGTCCACCAGCGTTCGTGGGGCCGGTGGCCACCCTCGGCTGCGCGGTGTTGCTCTTCGCGGCCCTGTCGGTCTGGCACCGGGCACGCCGGGCTCGCGCCGCCTTCGTGGAATGAACGTTCCTTCCACGGGGCCCGCGCCGGGAAGGGGGCGGGTGTCGTGTTGAATGAGTCCGCGGGCCGGCGGCCGTCGGGCCATGGACGCTTGCCTCCACGAAGCATTGCGAGGCCCGGTGCACCCCATTAGTCCGGCGCCCCATGCGAGCCATCGTCCTTCCCCGCTTCGGTGGACCCGAGTTGTTCGAGGTCCGTGACGTTCCGACTCCCACTCCTGGCCCCGGGCAGGTGCTCGTCCGGGTGCTGGTCTCCGGCACCAACCCCGTGGACGCGAAGCTGCGCCAGGACGGGAGCTGGGCCGGGCTCCAGCCGCCGTCCGTCATCGGCTACGACGCCTCGGGCGTCATCGAGCAGGTGGGCCCGGGCGTGACGGAGTTCAAGGCCGGCGACGAGGTCTTCTACACGCCGGAAATCTTCGGCAACCCGCACGGCACCTACGCGGAACTCAACGTCGTTCCCGCGAGCATCATCGCGCGAAAGCCTCCGAGCCTCTCGCACGAGGAGGCCGCCGCTGTTCCCCTCGCGGGAGGCACCGCGTGGGACGCGCTGGTGCGGCGTATCCAGCTGCGCGTCGGTGAGACGGTGCTCATCCACGGCGGCGCTGGAGGCGTGGGTTCGTTCGCGGTGCAGATTGCCAAGGCCATGGGCGCGCGGGTGCTGGCCACGTCGGGCCCGGACAACCTGGAGACGCTGCGCAAGCTCGGCGCGGACGTGGTCATCAACTACCGGAGCGAGGACCCGGCCCAGGTGGCGCTGCGCGAGACGGGTGGCCAGGGAGTGGACGCGGTGTTCGACACCGTGGGCAAGAACATGATTCCGAGCATGCCGGCGACGAGGGCTGGCGGGCGGCTGGCCACCATCCTCGGCTTCAGCGGAGACGTGTCCGCGTTCTACCCGCGCAACCAGACGCTCCACGGCGTCTTCCTCACCCGAGAGCGGCGCCGGCTGGAGGAGATGACCGTCCTCATCGAGCGCAAGCAGATGAAGCCGCTGGTGGAGCGCGTGCTGCCGCTGGAACAGGTGGCGGAGGCGCACCGGGTCCTCGACTCGGGACACGGGCGCGGGAAGGTGGTGCTGCGGGTGGGCGGGAAGTAGCCGCCGCGCCCCGCATGAAAAGCGAAGGGCCCCAGCGGTGAAGCCGGGGCCCGGGTATCACCTCACACCTCGAGCTTCTCGAGGATGCGGCGCAGCGCCTCCCGCTCCGTCTCCGGCAGCGGGAGGAGTGGCGCGCGCAGCGGGCCCACGCGGGTGCCTCGCAGTTCCAGCCCCGCGGCGATGGTGCGGGGCAGTCCGCCCTTCACGATGAACTGGAGCAGCGGCAACTGCTGCTGGAACACCTTCCGGGCCGCCGCCAGGTCGCCCTTCTGCACGACCTCGCGGTAGAGGCGCAGGTTGAGCTCCGGGATGAGCGCGGGCGCCGCCGTGCACCAGCCGCGCGCACCGGCCGCGAAGGCGGCGAGCGCGAGCGGGTTGGAGCCGTTGTAGAAGGCCACGTCCTCTCCGGCCACCTGTCGCAGGCGGTGCATTCGGCCCACGTCGCCAGTGCTCTCCTTCACCATGGTGACGTTCGGAATCTGGAGCAGTCGCGCCAGGAACTCCGGCGTCATGTCCAGCCCGCCCGTGGCCGGGTTGTTGTAGGCCATGATGGGAATGGAGAGGGCGCTCGCGATGCGGTCGAAGTGCCGGAAGATCTCCTCCTCCGTGAGCTTCCAGTAGCTCATCGGGATGACCATCACCGCGGCGGCGCCGGCCCGCTCGGCGAAGCGGGCGTGGTGGAGGGTGCGCTCGGTGGTGAGGCTGGAGACACCCGCCAGCACGGGCACCCGGCCGCGGACGGCCTTCATCGTGGCCTCGATGACGGCCTCGCGCTCTCCGTCGTCCAGGTAGGGCAGGCTGCCCGTGCTCCCCAGCGGCGCGATGGCGTGGACCCCCGAGCCGGCCATCCGGTCGGTCAGGAGCTGGAGGGTGCCGAGGTCGACGCGGCCGTCCTCCTGGAAGGGGGTGATGGTGTAGCCGATGATGCCGTGCAGCGGGACGTGGCGGCTCATGCTCAGCCCTCCCCGTCCGGACGCAGGAGCGACTGGCCCTTCTCGCCCACTTCCTCGCGCAGCGCCACGCCGCCCATGTTCTGCAGCATGGGCGCGTTCTCGCAGGCGAGGTAGCGCGCGCGGGCGGTGGGGTGCGTGTTGACGTGGTTGTGCCACGCCCACACGGGGATGTAGACGGCATCGCCCTGCTTCCACGGGATGCGCCGGCCCTGGATGTCCGAGTACCCCTCGCCCTCCAGCACGTAGAGAATCGTCTCGTACGTGTGGCGGTGCTTGTTGGAGGACTGGCCCGGCTCCAGCCAGCCAATTGTCATGCTGATGGCGTGCGAGGGCAGATCCACGAAGAAGACGGGGTGCTTGCGCTCCTGGGAGTAGCCCTCGTTGCGTCCCGCGTCCTCCACGTGCGGGTGGGCGAGCCGCTCCGGCATGACGACGCGCGGGCGGGGCGGCGTCTTGTCGAAGTCGGCGGACTCGTACTTCTTCTTCACTTCAGCGGTCTGGCTCATGGGGTCGCCTCTCCTCGTCCGCCGAACGCTGGCGGACACGGGCGAATCAGTAGAGCCAGACCGGCACCTCCAAAAGTGCCGGTCCTTCGAAGTACGCTAGGCCGGTGCTCCGCTCCTGGAAGCTGAACCTGGAAATCGATTCGGGCTCCGATGCGCCGCTCTTCGTACGCCTGTCCCGTGCCATCGTCCGCGACATCGAGCGAGGCCGGCTGTCACCCGGGGATGCCCTGCCGGGGACGCGTGCGCTCGCTCAGCGGCTGGGCATTCATCGCAACACGGTGGATGCGGCGTATCGCGAGCTCATCCAGCAGGGGTGGGCGTCGGCGGAGCCCTCGCGTGGCACCTTCGTGTCCGGCACCCTGCCGGTGAAGACGCCCCGGGGCTTCGGCAGCGCGCCCCGTCTGCGCATGCCCGCGCGGCCCGCTTTCGAGCTCGACGGCTGGGAGGAGTCACTCCGGGACAGCAGCGCGCCGGCACCTCGGGGAGCCCTGCTCTTCAACGACGGCGCGCCGGACGTGCGGCTGGCTCCGGCGGTGGAGCTGTCGCGAGCCTTCCGGCGCGTCCTCACCGGCAGGGCGCGGACGACGCTCGCCTCGGGAGATCCGCGAGGAGAGCCGCTGCTGCGACGGGCGCTCGCGCGGATGCTGAGCGAGACGCGGGGGCTCGCGGCCGGCGAGGACGACGTGCTTGTCACCCGCGGCAGCCAGATGGGGCTGTTCCTGGTGGCGCGCGCCCTGGTGCGGCCGGGCGATGTCGTCGCGGTGGAGTCGCTCGGCTACCGGCCCGCGTGGGACGCGCTTCGGCTGGCGGGCGCGGAGCTCGTGGGCCTGCCGGTGGATGGGCACGGCTTGAAGGTGGAGGCGCTCCAGGAGCTGCTGGCCCGCCGGCCCGTGCGCGCCGTTTTCGTCACGCCGCACCATCAGTACCCCACCACCGTCACCCTCACCGCGGCACGCCGGATGGAGCTGCTGCGGCTGGCGGAAGGCGCCGGGATGGCCATCGTCGAGGACGACTACGACCACGAGTTCCACTACGAGGGCCGGCCCGTGCTGCCCCTGGCGAGCGCGGACCGATCGGGGAGCGTCATCTACGTGGGCTCGCTCTCCAAGCTGGTCGCCCCCGGACTGCGCCTGGGCTACGTGGTCGCTCCCGCGCCGGTGGTCCGGCGGCTGGCCTCCCTGCGCGCGGTGGTGGACCGGCAGGGAGATGCGCCGCTCGAGCGCGCCGTGGCGGAGCTTCTCGAAGAGGGCGAGCTGCAGCGCCATGCCCGCAGGGCGCGCCGCGAGTACGAGGCGAGGCGCGACGTACTCGCCGAGACCCTGCGCACGGAGCTGGGAGGGCGGGTGGACTTCGACGTGCCCGCGGGTGGGCTCGCCCTGTGGGCCCGCGTCCGGGAGGAGCTCGACGTGGAGCTGTGGGCCGAGCAAGCGAAACAGGAGGGCGTGCTGCTGACGACCGGCCGGGCCTTCGCGCTGGAAGGGCCGGGGCCGCGCGCGTTCCGGTTGGGCCATGCCTCGCTCACGCCCACGGAGCTGCGCGAGGCGGTGCGGAGACTGGCCCGCGCGTGTCCCCGGGGGCGCAAGGCTCCCCGGACCTGAGCCGCCGGGAGTCAGCTCCGCGCGGCCGCGGGCCTGGAGCGCCCCGAGCCCAGCCACAGCGCCAGCAGTCCCACGACGCACAGCGCGGCGCCCGCGGCGCACACGCCCGTCCATCCGCCGTTCGTCCATGCGGTGGTGCCCAGCCACGAGCCGCCCGCGCCGCCCGCGAAGTACGTCACCATGTAGATGGTGTTGAGGCGGCTGCGCGCCTCGGGCTGCAGCGAGTACACGCGCGTCTGGTTGGAGATGTGATTGGCCTGCGCGCCCAAATCGAGCAGCACCACGCCCAGGGCAATGCCCCACAGCCAGCGCCCCAGCGGCCACATGACGACGAAGGACAGCAGCAGCACGCCAATGGCCAGCGCGTTGATGCGCCGGTCTCCCCGAGTGTCCGCGTACCGGCCCACCAGCGGCGCGATGAGCGCGCCCGCCACGCCCACCACGCCGAAGAGGCCGGCCACCTGCGGGCCGTAGTGCTCCGGCAGGCTCTGCAGGTACAGCGCCAGAGTGGACCAGAAGACGCTGAACGCGCCGAAGGTGAGCGCGCCCAGCAGCGAGTGCAGCCGCAGCACCGGCTCGGTGCGGGCGAGGTGTCCCAGCGAGCGCAGCAGCGCGGGATACTGCATGGCGGCCATGGGAGGCTGGGCAGGCAGGAGGAAGCGCAGCAGCGCGCCCAGCGCGAGCATCAGCCCGGCGGCAATCCAGAACATCGCGCGCCAGCCCAGGTGCGTGCCCACGAAGCCCGCGGCCGTGCGCGACAGGAGGATGCCGATGAGCAGCCCACTCATCACCGTGCCCACCACGCGCCCCCGCTGCGCCGCCGGGGCCAGGTGCGCCGCGAGGGGGACGAGCAGCTGCGGGATGACGGTGGTGGCACCCACCGCGAAGCTCGCGAGCACCATCACCGGCAGGGACGGGGCCAGCGCGGCGCCCACCAGGGCGAGCGTCACCAGCGCGGACATGGTGACGATGACGCGCCGCCGCTCCAGGCTGTCGCCGAGCGGGACGATGAACAACATGCCCGCCGCGTAGCCCACCTGCGTCAGCGTGGGCACGAGGCCCAGCGAGCCACCGGTGGCGCCCAGCTCGCGGCCGATGTCACCGAGCAGCGGCTGGTTGTAATAGAGGTTCGCGGCGGTGGCGCCCGAGGCGGCGGCCATGAACCACACCAGCCCCGGGCGGAGCGTGGCGTGCGTGGAGTCCGGGGGCGGTTGCGTCTGCATGGAAGACGCGGCGCACTCTGGCCCCCGGCTCCCCCCGGGTCCAGACCTGTGTCAGGCTCGTGGCATGGCTCGTCCGGATACCGCACACGGCGGCTTGCCCGTCATCGACATGGCGTCCTTGTTCGCCCCTGCTCGTGTCAGCGAGCGGGCACTGGTGGCGCGAGACATCGAGCGGGCCTGTCGTGACAGCGGCTTCTTCTACGTCACCGGCCACGGCGTGTCCGACGACGTGCTCGCCCGGCTGGAGCGCGCCAGCCACCGCTTCTTCGCCCTGCCACGCGCCGCGAAGGAGGCCATGTCCATGGAGCGGGGTGGGGCGGCGTGGCGCGGCTGGTTCCCGCTCGGCGGAGAGCTGACGTCCGGGCGGCCGGACCGCAAGGAGGGGCTCTACCTGGGCACGGAGCTGGGCGCGGAGCACCCGAGGGTGAAGGAGGGCTGGCCGCTGCACGGCGCCAACCTGTGGCCGGCGGAGGTGCCCGAGCTGCGCGCGGCGGCGCTGGACTACATTGACGCGGCCACCCGCGCGGCGCACGCGCTGATGGAGGGCGTGGCGCTGAGCCTGGGGCTGGACGCGGACTACTTCCAGCGGAACTACACCGCCGAGCCCACGGTGCTCTTCCGCATCTTCCACTATCCCGCGGAACCCGAGGACGGCGAGGAGCGCTGGGGCGTGGGCGAGCACACCGACTACGGCCTGCTCACGCTGCTGGCCCAGGACGCGAACGGGGGTCTGCAGGTGAAGACGCCGCGAGGCTGGGTGGAGGCGCCGCCCCTGCCGGGCACGCTGGTGTGCAACATCGGCGACATGCTCGACCGGATGACCGGCGGCGCGTACCGCTCCACGCCCCACCGCGTGAAGAACGTCAGCGGCAGGGACCGGCTGTCCTTCCCGCTGTTCTTCGACCCGGACTTCGCAGCAGAGGTGAAGCCGCTGCCGCGGGCCGCCGGAGCCAGCGTGGACGAGGACCGCGCGCGCCGCTGGGATGGCACCAGCGTGCACGCGTTCCAGGGCACCTACGGCGACTACCTGCTCGGCAAGGTGTCGAAGGTCTTTCCCCAGCTCGTGCGGCGGGTGCTGTAGCTCAGCCCTGCCGCAGCTCCTCGGGGTGGAACACGCGCGAGGCCACGCGGTCCAGCACCACGTCCCCCCAGTGCCGGCTGGCCTTCATCAGCTGGCGCAGGTCCTTCGCGAAGGCGCGCTCCGTGGGCATCCGCGTGTACGTGCGGCTGAGGAACAGGCCGCGGTTCTCCGGCTCGTAGTCCACCGTGCCGCCGCCCGTGTCCGTGCCCTCGCGCTCCTCCGCCCGGAAGCCGTCGATGACGCCCGGCTTCGGCGGCTCGCGGAAGCGGTACACCAGCGCGCTGCACTCCAGCGCCTGGGTGTCCTCGTGCCACTCGAAGTAGAGGCTCGTCCCACCCGCGTCGAGACCGCCGAAGCCCTGTTCGTTGATGCCCCCGCTGGGCGGAGTGCCTTCCTCGCCGAGGAAGCCCTGCACCAGCCGCCGGGCGGACTCGCGGGTCAGCGGGGTGTCAGCGGGCGCGGCCGGGGCCAGGAAGGAGACCCAGGACCGCAGCATGCCGGCCAGTCCACTGCGCGGAGCGGTCGCCATGACCTAGCGCTCGAAGTTGCCCGCGCGGGCCTGGTCGAACGGCACGCGGTGGTTCAGGTACACGGACTCGAAGTGGTGCGACGCGATGGGGTTCAGGTGGAAGTCGTTGAAGTGGTGCGTCTTCGAACCCTTGCCGCCATCCACGAGCGGGTTCCACCGGTCCGACACCGGCCCCATGCCGAAGAGGTCCGGCACCGGGTCCGCGCGGTTGACGTAGTGCACGTACTTCGGGCCGTCCGGGTAGTTCATGGCCGCGGCGCCGAAGGTCTCCACGCTGATGCGGCCCATCAGCTTCTGGGCGTCGTCCTTGCCCATCCCGTCTTCGACGCGCAGCCGGCGGTACACGTCACCCAGCGCGCGGCTGGTGATGAGGCCGCCCTGGCTGTGGGCCAGCATGTGCACGTCCCGGCCCGCCTTGATTTCGTTGTAGAGCGTGTCCGCCACCGTATCCACGGCGGGGTTGTGGCCCTTGTCCAGCTTGTCCTTCACGCACTGGACCAGGTCCGTGGCCATGCCCTCGGTCGCGTTGTGGATGCCGATGACGCGCGCGCCCGTGGTGTCCGCGATGGCCTGCAGGCTGTTGGCCTGTGCGTCCTTCGTCGTGTTGATGCCGTTGACGTAGAGGACGGTCTGCTTCGCGTTCGGGTTGTTCTTCGGCGTGACGGCGGGGATGTCGCTCAGCGGGGTGGTCGGAGGGTAGGTCTTCCCGCCCGCGCCCAGGTACTGCCCGTCGTGCACCTTGTCCGGCTTGGCGCCGAAGCCGAACAGCCCCGCCGCCGCCTGCGTCCCGCGCGCCGCGTTGGACTCGAAGCCGTCCGCCACCCGGTTGGCCTGCTGCGCCTTGGCCACCGGCGCGCTCTTCACCGGCGCCGCCGCCTGTCCCACCGGGGTCTGGGCCGGAGTCACGGCCTTGGCGGTACCGCTGGTGGGCTTGGTGGGGAGCGGACGGCGGTTGAGGGGATTCATGCTGTCTCTTATA
>NZ_JABBJJ010000212.1 GCF_012933655.1 Pyxidicoccus fallax
TATTAGAGACAGCCCGCTGGCTCCCGTAAGCTGCCGCCCCGATGGATACGAATCTCGCCCTGGGCGAGGAGACCCCCGCGAACGACCTGCGCGCCCGCGTGCGGGAGGTGCTGGAGCGCCGCAAGCTGACGGACAGCGTGTCCGCCGAGCAGGCCACCGCCTCCTGGGAGCAGGACCGCTTCGTCGCCAGGGCCCGCGCGCTCTTCTACGCGCGCATGATGTTCCTGACGCTGGGCCTGCTCATCCTCGCGGTGCCCGCCTGGAGCGGCTACTTCGGCCTCACCGGCCCGTTCTCCTTCGTGGGCTACTTCACGATGCTGCTCTACAGCGTCGCGAACCTGCTCGTCATCGACCATCCCCGGGCCGGCCGCTGGGTGACGTACATCACCCTCTGCCTGGACCTCATCATCACCGTGGTGCTCATCGCCAAGCCCCAGGTGGGCGGCGGCCTCCAGAGCCCGCTGCTGGCGACGCAGCTGCTCTTCACCACCCTCTTCTCCATCCTCTATCCCAAGCCGCTGGCCATCCTGCCGCCGCTGTTGGCCCTGCCCATCACCACGCGGCTGGACTTGCTGCTCAACCGCTCGGTGACGGCGGTGGAGCTGCTGACGCTGCTCTGGTACCTCGCGCTCAACTTCATCATCGTCTACGTGCTGGTGTACCTGAACGAGCGCGAGGCCGCCGCGCACCGCGAGGTGGTGTCCCTCCAGGGAGACCTCAAGGAGCTGGCGGTGGTGGAGGAGCGCAACCGGCTGGCGCGGGAAATCCATGACGGCCTGGGCGCGTCGCTCTCGTCGATGATCATCCAGGCTGAGTACATCCTGAACCTCGCGCGCGAGGACGGGCTGCGCTCGGAGATTCGCGAGCTGAAGGTCACCGCGGAGGAGTCCATCGAGGAGCTGCGGCGCAACCTTCGGATGATGCGCGAGGACTTCGAGCTGTCGCAGGGCCTGGAGGACTACGCGAAGACGTTCCGCGAGCGCACCGGGATGGACATCCGCTTCGAGCGCACGGGCATGCCGCGCAAGCTGTCCCCGGACGCGCAGCTCGCGCTGTTCCGCATCCTCCAGGAGTGCCTGTCCAACGCGGTGAAGCACGCGGACGCGAAGAGCGTCCAGGTGCGGCTCGACTTCAGCGAGGACGCGGTGCACCTCATCGTCCGCGACGACGGCAAGGGCTTCGACCCCAGCCGCACGCCGCGCGGGCACTACGGCCTGCTGAACATGCGCGAGCGCGCGATGAAGCTCGGCGGCCAGCTCATCGTGGACTCGGCGCCGGGCGCCGGAGCCCAGGTCGCCTTCTCCCTTCCCTGCAGTCCGTCTTGACCGGAGCCCCCGTGGACGCCACGCCTCCCGCCGTGCCGTCGTCTCCTCCCATCCGCGTCTTCGTGGTGGAGGACCAGACGAAGATCCTGAAGAACCAGCTCCGCCTGTTCGAGGGGCACACCGAAATCGACATCGTGGGCACGGCGCTGTCCGGCGAGGCGGCGCTGGAGGAGGTGCCCAAGACGATGCCGGACGTGCTCCTGCTGGACCTGGGGCTGCCGCGCATGAGCGGCATCGACGTGACGCGCGAGGTGAAGGCGCGCTTCCCGAAGATGGAGATCCTCATCTTCACCATCTTCGACGAGGAGGACAAAGTGCTGGAGGCGGTGAAGGCCGGCGCCTCGGGCTACCTCCTGAAGGGCGCCCCGGTGGACAAGATCATCGAGGCCATCAAGGAGGTGCGCGCGGGCGGCACCGTCATCCAGCCCAACCTGGCCCGCCGGCTGTTGCGCCACTTCCGAGTGGACCCGGATGCCAGCCCGGTGCCCACCGAGCCCGTGGCCGCCCCACCCTCCGCGCCCGAGCGCGCCGCCGAGGAGGAGGCCACGGCCCAGGCTCCGTCGTCGCAGGAGCCGATGCTCAAGCCCCTGTCGGACCGCGAGCGGGAAATCCTCCAGCTCATCGCCAAGGGCGTCTCCAACAGCGAGGCGGCCCGGCTGCTCAACCTGAGCAAGGCCACCATCCGCACGCACCTGGAGCACATCTACCGCAAGCTGGAGGTGACCAACCGCGTGGAGGCCGTCACCGAGGGCATCCGCAAGGGATTGATTTCCGTGTAAGGCAATATCCTGGGAAACCCAGGCTGTCCGGGACATGCGATATCTTGATGCGAGCGCTCGGGAATCAGCGACGGCATTCCCGACTACAAGGCGAGCGCCTTCGACCCCCAGGGCCGCCTCATCGCCGGAAGGAACCCGACCGCCACCATCACCGAGGAGGACCGGCGCGTGAAGATGGGCCGGGTGCAGGGGAACCGGGAGATTGTCTTCTTCCTCGTCACCTACGTGCAGCAGATCTACGGGCGCCTCGGCGGTGACGAGTCGACGGACTCCTGCTTCATGGTGTCGACCGCGAGCGGCCGCCTCCAGTGCACCCTCTGGGCCCATGGCGACCTCAACGTCTTCTTCTCCAAGACGCTGCTCAACATGGACGTCTATCAGCAGACGAACAGCAGCGTCACCACGAAGAGCCTGAGCAGCAGCTGGCTGCCCGCCGAGGCCTATGCCCGCCTGTCGACGAGCACGTATGGCAACGTCGTCTTCGGCCCGTCCCAGTACCAGACTGTCTGGAGCCATGGCCAGCGCACGCCCCATGCCCTCATCGCGTCGCCCCAGGACAACTGGAATGTCTGGGTCGTGGGCTGGGAGGACATCACCTCGGGCGGCAACCGCAGCTACAACGACGCCGTCATCCTCATCAACAAGCTGCCCCCGGCTCCCTGAGGTCTCACGACCACCCACCCTGGGTTGATGCTGAACCCAGGGCCTCACCTCCTCCGATACTTTGATTTTCAAGTTGATGCGCCCGGCTGCCTTTGCGAGAGGAAAGCTCCTTGAAAGGAGCATATGGGACGCAGAATTTCGTGGAGGTGGCTCACGGCGCTGGCCGTGAGTGGGTGGCTGGTGACCGCATGTGGGGGCTCTGGCAATGGGACGCCGGATGGCCCGAGCCCGGACGATGCCGGAACGAACACGGAGCGGGACTCCGGCACGGGAGGCCCGGGGGACGCGGGCCAGGATGCCGGCCTCCCGGATGCGGGAGCGGAGGACGCGGGCTCCACCGACGCGGGCCCCACGGACGTCACGCCGCCCGACGCGCCGGAGCTCCTCGGCACCTCGCCGGTCTCACCCGCGAATGACAACCTGCCGCGCATCCTGGTCCGGACCGAGCCCGGGGCGCGCGTGCGCCTCTACACCGTGGCCGGCTGCTCCGGCGCCATCGCCGGAGAGGCCTCCGCGAACACCGAAGGCCAGGCCTCCATCCCGGTGACCGTGGCCGACGACTCGTGGACGTCCTTCCACGGGCTGGCCATCGACGCCGCCGGCAACACTTCGCCCTGCTCGTCGCAGGGCGTCACCTATCGTGAGCTCAGCACTCCGCCGAGCGTCTCGAATCTCCGGCTGTCTCCCTCGGAGACCGCCAACGACAACGCCCCCCTCCTGCTGGGCAGCACGGCCGCCGGGGCCACCGTCCGGCTCTACTTCGCGGCCACCTGCTCCGGCACGCCCGCCGCCACCCAGGTGGCGGATGCGACCGGCACGTTCTCCCTACGCATGCAGGTCCCCGACGACAGCGTCACCGCCACCCATGTGTCCGCGTCCGACGCGGCGGGGAACGCGTCGGCCTGCACCGTGGGCCCCACGTACCGCGAGGACAGCACCCCGCCCGCGGCGCCCGCGCTGGCCACCACGCCCGTCTCTCCCGCCAACCACACCACGCCGGTCCTCCAGGTCACCACCGAGCCCGGGGCCGAGGTGCGCTTCTTCGCCGGCACGTCGTGCGCCGGAGCGGAGTTCGCCACGCGGACCGCCGACAACCAGGGCCTGGTCTCGCTGTCGCTCTCCGTGAGCGACAACAGCAGCTCGGCCTATGTGGCCAGGGCGCGGGACGCGGTCGGCAACGTCTCGGCCTGCTCCCCGGCGCTGACGTACGTCGAGGACAGCACGGCGCCCTCCGAGCTGTCCGCCGTGGTGACGGACGGGCTCTCCGGCGCGGACGTCGAGTACCAGAACCGCGCCACGCGCGTGGCGGCCCGCTGGTCCGGCTTCAGCGACGCGGTGGGCATCCACCACTACGAGCTCGCGGTGACGTCCACCGCGTCGTGCCCCGGCGATGCGAGCAGCATCCAGGGTGTCGGCAATGCGCCGTCCGCGGACGTCGCGGTGGGGCCCCTGTCCGAGCAGCGCTACTACAGTTGCGTGCGCGCCGTGGATGGCGCCGGGAACATCTCGGGCTGGCGGAGGTCCAACGGCTTCATCGTGGACGTGACGCCGCCGCGCGTGGTGTCCACGAATCCCCCCGCGGACTGGCCCGCCGTCTCGCCCTGGGACGACATCGAGGTGACGTTCAACGAGTCGACGCTCGACACCTCCACCGTGACGCCGGCCTCGCTCCGCGTCCTCGTGGATGGCCGCGAGGTGTCTACGGGTCCGGTGAGCTGTGCCACGAGCACGTGTACCTTCTCGCTGACGCAGCGGCCGGCCTTCGGTGCGCAGGTGGACTTCACCCTCTCCGGCGTGAGGGACGTCGCCGGGAACGTGATGGCCGCCAGCCACACCTGGAGCTACCGGATCCGCGAGCCCTTCTGGACCTCCGCGCGGTCCCTGTCGGGGACCCGGGCGCGCCTGCCCACGCTCACCATGAACGCCGCCGGTGATGCGACGGTGATGTATGTCGACAACGGCCTCCGGGCGCGGCGCCACCGGCTCGGCGAGAGCTGGGAGGCGGCGCAGCCCGTGGGTGAAGGCGTCTTCGGCGGGTTTGGCCCCACGCCGGTGCTCACGAGCCTGTCCGACGGAAGGCCCCTCGCCGTGGTGACCTCGGGGCACGTGGACGACGGGCACCTCCGTGTCTACGGCATTCTCGGCACGGACTCCGGCAGCGGCGTCCAGGGCTGGAGCGTGCCGCAGCGGCTGGGTGGGAACACGGGGCAGCAGACGGTGGACCCCCGCGTGGTGGCGACCCACGACGGGCGCGCCCTCGCGCTCTGGACCGAGAATGACTCCACCACGGGGGCCTCGCTGTGGGTGCAGCCGTTCTCCAGCGGCTCGGACTGGGAAGCGCCGTCCGTCGTGCGCGTCATCCCCCCGCCGACCTGGACCGCCTCGTGGAACGGCTATGACCTCGGGGTGGATTCGGAGGGCAACGGCGTGGTGGTGTGGTCCGAGGCCGGCACCGTGTTCCACTCCTCGCGGTACGTCCCCGGGATTGGCTGGAGCACGCCGACGCGCGTCGAGAGCCAGGTGGGCCAGTGGCCCCGGCTGGCCCTGAGCGCGGATGGAACGGGCGTGGCCGTCTGGGCCCGCAGGTCCAGCGAGAACGGCACGGAGGTCGTCCGGCTGCACGCGAACACCTTCAGCGTCGGCATGGGCTTCGACACGCGGGAGGTTCCCCTCCACACGACGGGACACGCCGACTTCAACTCCATCCGTGTGGCCATGGACGCGAACGGCAATGCGTTCGTCATCTGGCGCCAGGACAACTTCGCGCTGTATTCCGCGCGTTATGTGAAGGGTTCGGGCTGGCAGCCGCCGGTGCTGCTCGAGGAGCTCCTCCGCGGCGGGGACCCGAACCTCGGCGTGTTCCCCTCGGGCAAGGCCATGGTGCTGTACGGCCGGAACGGGGGCGCGTACGCGCCCGTCTGTACTCGACAGTACGTGCCCGGCACGGGCTGGTCCTCCGCCACGTGTTTCGACTCCAACGTGAGCGACAGCCCGCAGGACTTCCAGGTGGCGACCAGCCCCTTCGGAAACGCCGCCGCGACCTGGATTCGCGCGTCATCGGACGGGAGCGTCACGTACCTGTCCGCGACCACCTACGAGTAGCCCCGGCCGCCGCGTGCCCCGGACCCTGACCTCGCGGGTCCGGGGCACCGCGCCAAGCGCGTGGAATTCCTCGGGTTGGGCGCGCCCCGAAAAAGATTTCGCCGCCATGTCGATTTCTCCGGACCCTTTTCGTCGCCGGTGTGGAGACAGGGTTCATAGGAGTCCCGACATGGCAAAGATCCTCGGAATCGTCGTCATCGTCCTCGTCGCCGCGGTGGTCCTCTTCGTCGCCACGCGGCCCGACCACTTCCACGTCGAGCGGAGTGGCCAGATCAACGCGCCCCCGCATGCCGCCTACGCGCTCATCAACGACTTCCATCGGTGGGTGGAGTGGTCGCCCTACGAGAAGCTCGACCCGAACGTGGCGAGGAGCTACGAGGGCCCGACCTCCGGCGCGGGCGCCGTCTATGCGTACAAGGGCAACAACAACGTCGGCGAGGGCCGGATGACCATCCTGGAGAGCAGGCCCGGCGAGCTCGTCAACATCGAGCTGGTGTTCATCAAGCCCTTCGCCGCCAGGAACCAGGCGACCTTCAAGCTGGAGCCCTCCGGAACGGGCACCCGCGTCACGTGGACCATGGCCGGGCCGAACACGCTGATGGGCAAGCTGATGTCGCCCTTCATGGACGGCTTCATCGGCAAGAGCATGGAGCAGGGCCTCGCCGCGCTCGACACCGCCGCGCAGGCCGAGGCGAAGAAGCTCCCCCCGCCCGCGCAGGCCCAGGCGCGGTAGTCCCCGCGCCGGAAAAGGCCTGCCAGGAAAACGGGCAGGCTTCGTATCGAGAGCGACTCACCTCTTTGGACGCGGGTACGAGCCGGGCCTCCTCATCTACAGGAAGCTCGAGTCATGAGCGCCCGCTCCTCAGTCCGTCAGCAGCACCATGAGCATCTGCGCGAGGGCCTTCGCGTCCTCGTGCTGGGGGGCCAGCTCCAGCGCATGGTCCGCCATGACCTGGGCCTCCTTCAGGCGCGAGCTCTCCTTGAGGTACAGGGCATAGGCGTAGAACGCGTCCGCCGACTTCGGCTCCTTCCCGATGCGGTCCAGGTACGGCTTCTCCTCCGCGTCCGGCGGCGTGAAGGCGCCCGACGGCGGGCACGGGTCGCCGTACTGCCCCTTGATGCGCTTGGAGTACGTCCCCGGCGCCAGCGCCTTCAGGGCCTTGAGCAGGTCGCTGTTGTCCGCGCCCTTGCCCGCGCGGCACATCCCGAGCACGGCGATGTGCAGCCCCTTCTTGAGGCCGGGGAAGTCATCCGACGCGTGGACCCCGACGTAGCCACTACCGTCCACGAGGCGCACCCAGAGGACCTTCTCCTTCAGCTTGTCGATGGCGGCCCGCGCCTCGGCCTCTGTCTTTCCACCGCCGACGATGAAGATTTCGTACATCCCGGGCTTCGGCTCCCCTTCCTGGGCCGAGCCAGCGAAGGGAATCAGCGCGAAGAGCAGCAGCAGGAAGCGAGCGTTCATCCCGCCACTCTAGCCGACCGCTGAGCTATCGCGCCGCCCCCCGAACTCAGAGAAGGCGCTCGAGCGAGTCGCCACGGATGTGAAGCCCCCGTGTATGACTTTGACGTGCGGCTCTACACACTCGCTGCCGGGGCCGCATTCGAGGGCGCGACGCGGCGCGATGTAGCTGAGCAGCAATTGCATAATATGCGCCGCATGGTGAGCCTCGGGGACGGTTATGGCCCTAGAGGGCCACTGATAGCTTGCCGCCGCGATGCGATACAGAGCGGGTCGCATCGAGGGCGGGGTGCGCCACGGCACCTCTATTCGAAATACCCACCACCAATCCCTTCCTGGAGACAAACCCCAATGCTGAACCTTTCCAATATTCTCAATGAGCTGACCGAAGCGCAGATGGACCGCGTCCTGGAGTTCAAGGCCGGCGGGAAGAGCTGCGGCAGCAAGAGCAAGTCCAAGAGCAAGACCTGCAAGAGCAAAAGCAAGAGCAAGAGCTGCTCCTGGAAGTCTGGCTGTAAGTAGCGCGGGCTGAAGAACAGCCTTCCCCTGGCACATCCCGCCCCCTGTTTCGGTCATGACACGACAACGTCTCTACATTTTTCCGGAGTACTTCGAGCTCCAATCTTTGAGTGAGGGTGAGAACTCGAATCTTCTCGGTGACCCGGACGCGAGCACCAGCGCAAACCCTGGCGAGCGCTTCACCGTGGTGGACACGCGTGCCCACCAGTACTGCTACCTGGTCAACCACGTCATCAAGAGCTACCTGGAGCTGTTCAGGCAGCCACGAGCAGAGGCGGAGGCACTGGAGGAGCTGGCGCGCCAGGCGGGGTGTTCCCCGGAGGCCATCGCCGCCACGGTGCGGACCTTCTTCCAGCGCATGCGGCGCGCCGGCCTGCTGCGCTCCGCGGAGGCGGACCTCCGGGAGGAGTCCAACTGGGCGCTCACCCCCGGGCAGGTGCTTGGTGAGTACCGCGTTGGAGAGCTGATCGTGGAGAAGCCAGATGTGGCGCTCCATCACGCGCGGCAGGTGGGCACCGGGATGCCCGTCGTGCTCAAGGTCTTCATCCTGCGGGGGCCCAGGGCGAGGCGTGAGCTCGAGCTCTTCGAGCGGGAGTTCTCTTTCATGGCCGGGCTGGCCCCGCATGAGAATGTCTGTCGCCTGCTGGCCTTCCACCCCGGAGACCCCTGCTACGCCGCGCTGGAGTACGCCGGCGGCACCCCGATTCGCCGGGCCATGTCGGAGGATTCCCTGTCCCTGCGGGAGCGGGAGCGCATCGGCGCCGAGGCACTCGCCGCGCTGGCCCATCTGCACCGCCACGGCTTCCTGCACGGCGATGTCCACTCGCGCAATTTCATGCTCACGGACGAGCACCGGGTGAAGCTCATCGACTTCGGTCTCTCCCGGCGCATCGGCGACCCGGCGGAGGCGGCCTCCGTTCCCCACGGCGGCCTTCCCGGCTTCATGCCCCCCGAGCGCATCGAGCCCGGCTCGCTCAGCATCAGCAGCCGCCCGGGTGACATGCGCTCGGAGGTGTTCCAGCTGGGAGTGTTGCTCCACGAAGTCCTCACGGGGCAGGAGCCCTTCTCGAAGGGGGTGCTGTGGAGCCGTCTCGCGGAGGCCATCCGCAACCAGCCCGCCCCTCGCGCGGTGTGGACGCCCGGGGGCGAGCGCATCCCGGCGGCCCTCGCCGACGTCATCGAGCGAGCCCTCGCGAAGGCCCCGGAGGAGCGCTTCCCCAGCGCCGTGGAGATGCTGGAGAGCTGGCGCGCGGCGCGGCGGCGCGGCGCACGGCCCGTCCGGACCGGGGAGCGCGTCCGCCCATGAGCCTCGGGGGATGGCCGCGCCGTGCCCGTCCGAAGGTGGACCCGCAGCTGCGGAGCAACGACTGCGGAATCAGCGCGGTGAAGACGCTCTGCGAGCGGCTCGGCGTCCCCATGAATCGCGAGGCCATTGCCGCTGCCCTCCCCCTGGCCGCCGAGGGGCTGCGCCTCGACAGCATCAAGGCGTTTCTCCAGGAGCACGGCTTCGGGGTGCGCACGCAACCGCTGGACGTCAGCGATGCCGCGGGGCTGGAGAGGAAGCTGGGCGAGGCCGCCCCCTGTCTGGCCACGGTGCGCCTGCGGAACACCGGACTGCTGCATTACGTGGTGGTCGACGGGGTGGAGGGAGGGCGGCTGCGCATCCTCAATCCCACACACGGGCAGGTGGAGCGCTGGACGGTGGCGGACTTCGTCCGGTGCACGCACACCGTCCAGGTGCCCCTGACGGAGGAGCTGTGGCGCGGCCTCATCTGGGGCCAGGTGCGAGAGGAACTGGAGAAGCACGGGCTCCAGCCGGCCACGCCCCCCAGCGAGGCCGAGGTCGCGGCGCTGTACAACAAGCTGCTCTACTTCGGCTACGTGAAGCAGAACTTCGGGTTGAAGGACGAGGCGGCCGAGCGGGCCTTCCTCGCCGACCTGGTCCAGCACCAGCAGCTCTCGTCCGTTCCCCAGCGCTTCCGCGTGGTGGAGGGCAGTCAGGAGAAGCGGATGCTGGCGGCGCCCGTGGTGCTCGTGGTGCGGCCGCCAGCCACGAGGGCCGAGCGGCAGGTGCCTGACGAGACGCCGGCCCATCCCCTCTGGCGGCTGCTGAAGGAGCTCGGCGCGCTGCGTGGCATCTGGTACCTCTTCCTCCTGGCCGCCGTGCTCTCGTCCGTGACGACGCACACCGCGGTCTTCGTCAACCAGTTGCTCGTTGACGAAATCATCCCCCAGTTCGACTTCGGAGTGCTGGCCACCTTCATCGTGGGCCTGGGGCTCTTCAGGCTCTTCGACATCCTCATGGGGGTGTACACCCGGTACGTCTCGGTGCACCTGGGATTGGAGCTGGACCGCTACTTCCTGCTGCGCTTCGGGGAGCGGATGCTGACGGGGAGCATCCAGTACCTGCGCTCCTTCACGCGGGGGGACCTGCTCGAACGCATCAGCGACAGCCTCAAACTCAAGAGCTTCTTCACCAGCTACTTCTCACGAATCCTCGTCAACGCCTGTGTCTCGCTCAACGCGCTCGTCGTGTTGTTCGTGCTCAACTGGCAGGCCGCCGCGCTCGTGCTGCTGACCCTGCTGGTGCTGAGCACCCTCCTCGTGGCGGTGACGCCAGCGCTGCGGCGGCTGGAGCACGAGCGATTCCGGAACAAGGCCGACCTGCTCTCCTGCATGGTGGAAGGGCTGGAGGGAGCCCAGCCCATCCGGGCCTTCAACCTGGAGCCACGCTTCAACGCGCGGATGGGAGCCCAGGCGGGGCGCTACCTGGAGACGCAGCGCAAGGGGAAGCTGCTCGACCTCGCCAGCACCGCGGCCGTCGCCCTCGTCACCACGGCCGCCTCGCTGGTGCTCATCCTGCTGTGCGCCCGGGGGCTGATTGCCCAGCAGACCGTCACCCTCGGACAGCTCCTCACCTTCATCTCCCTGTCGGCGAAGATCTTCTCCTCCTTCACCACGCTGCTCGAGGAGAACCTCTCGCTGCAGGAGAACCTCGTGATTCTGCGGCGCTACTTCGACTTCGGTGAGGCCGCGGCCCGCCGCGCCCCGCACGCACCGGAGGAGGAAGTGCGGGTGGAGGTGCTGGAGGCGCGGGGGCTCACCTACCGCTACCCCTCGGGCCAGGGCGTCCTGGAAGGCGTGGACCTGACGCTGCGCAGGGGGGAGAAGGTGCTCCTGCTGGGGGCCAACGGGAGCGGGAAGTCCACCCTGGTGAGAGTGCTGGCCGGACTCCAGCAGCCCTCCAGTGGGACGGTGCTGGTCAACGACGTCCCGCGTGAGCTCGTCGGCGAGCGGGCGCTGCGGCGCCGGGTGGTGCTGGTCTCCGCGGAGGACACCCTCTTCAACGAGACGCTGCGCTTCAACATCACCTTCGGCCGGAATCACGGCACGGGGCGCATCGTGGAGTTGGCGAAGCGCATCGGCTTCTACGACTGCCTCGTCCAGCACCCGGACCACCTGGAGCGGCTCATCGAGGAAGGGGGGCGCAACCTGTCCACCGGCCAGCGGCGCAAGGTGCTGGTGCTGCGCGCCCTGCTCTCGGATGCAGACGTCCTGATTTTCGACGAGATATTCCGGGGGATCGACCAGGAGTCGAAGGCCGCTATCGCCCGGCTGCTGGGAGAGATTGGCGACAAGGCGATGCTCTTCATCTCGCACGAGTCCGTGGAGGAGCTGCACCTGAGCCGCAAGGTCCTGCTGCGCGGCGGGCGCATCCAGGAGGCGGCGACGGACGGCACCCTGGCCCGGGAGGTGGCATGAGCGGCCTCGGCCTCATCCGGAGGATGTTTGCCCTGCTCATGGGGAGCTTCGGCCTCGGGGTGGTGCTCTTCGCGACGGTGGAGGTGAATGCCGTCGTGCGCATCCGCGAGGGAGAGGTGCTCTCCAACCGGCCCCGCTCCGTCCACAAGGCACCGTACGAGGTGCGGGTGGTCGCCCAGTACGTCAGCGAGGGCGACGCGGTACAGGAGGGACAGCTCCTGATGCGCCTGGGCAACGAGGAGGTCGATGCCGCCGCGCGAAAGGCGGAGGCGGACTCCCTGTCCCTGGAGGAGGAGCTGCGAACGGTGGTGGAGCAGATTGACAACGCGAGCGAGCGGGCCGTGCGGCACCGCCGCCAGCTCGCCATCCTGCGGCGGAGGCACGGCGTGGAGGAGGCCCAGGCCCGCGAGAGCCTGGGCGCGTTCTCCCGCCAGCTGGAGCTCGCCCGGGAGAAGCAGGCGCTGGCGGAGGTGAAGGCGGAGCGCAGCCGCGGGCTGTACGAGCGAGGGCTGCTCTCGAAGGAGGAGCACGAGGCGGACTACCGTGGCGTCCTGGAGACGCGGAGCGCCGCCACCGAGCTGCAGAGGCTTCGGCGGGAGCAGGAGGCGGCGGGGCTGAAGCTCGGGGACACCCAGGGCGACGAGCTCACACGTATCGAGCTGGAGCTCCTCGGCGCGGAGGCGGCGCGGCTCTCGCTGCTCGAGCGAGCCAACAAGCTGCGCAGGGAGCTGGAGAAGCAGCGCGAGGAGAAGGAGCTGCGCATCCGGCTCGCGGCCAGGCAGGAGGTGCGCGCGGACATCCGCGGCACCGTCCGCTACGTCCACAACACGAAGGCGAGCAGCGACCGGCTCCTCGCGGGAGAAATCCTGGTCGAGGTGACACCCGTGCTGGAGGAGGGGGCCGCGCTGTACGCGAAGTTCAAGCTGACCCAGGACGAGGTGAAGCGAGTGCTGGCGGGCCAACCGGCGCACCTCAAGGTGGACGCGTTTCATTTCCATCGCTACGGGGTGCTCGAGGGGCGCGTCCGCTACGTGTCCCCACCGAACGATGCCAACGAATTCTTCGCCATCGTGGACCTGCCCCCGCCCCACCCGTTCGAGGTCCGCCCGGGCTACAAGGTACGAGGTGAGATTGTCACCGGGCAGCTGCGGCTCTACGAGTTCGTCCTGACGAAGCTCTTCGACCGCTTCGAGCAGAACTCCCCGCCCCGGCCACCCCCGGCCGCCAGTTCGAACGGGTGATGAGCTATCGCGGCTGCGCCCCACCAGCAGCGTCCACCTTGGAGAAGACCGAGCTGGCCGACCGGCGCGTGATGCGCTGGTAACGGGCATAGGCCTCCACCAATGCGGTGCGCAGGGCCGCCGTGTCCGAGGGACCGTGCCGCGCGGCGGCGGAGGCCAACGCTTCGAGAAGATAGGCCTCGGGCGCCATCATGGTCCGGGTGAGCACGACCGGCCGGGCTCCCAGGGGTTGCAGCACCGGTCCGAAGTACTGCTCGCTCATGCAGGCCAGCACGGCGACGGGCCTCGGCGTGGCACCGGGGAGCGGCGGGATTTCGGGCGGCGAGCGGTCCATGAGCCGGTCATGTCCGGCCCAGACCACGAGGTCGGCCTGACTCGCGCCCGCGGCCGCGCGCAGGAAGTCCTCCAGCGCGGTGTCAATCCGGTCTCCCGCATACGCACGGAGCAACAGCCGGACCGGTCGTTCACCCCGGGCGGCCGCTCGCTCGATGACGAGCTCGCGGAGCACTGCGGAGCCCGAGGGGCCATCCTCGCGGCTCCGCACCGTGAACCCGGTAGCCCGGGAGAGAAAGCGCTCCGCTCCGTAGGCAGCCCCCCAGTAGAGGTTCGCCTCCAGCGAGCGGGGATCGCCCGCGCCGCCGCGGCCACAAGCAATCAGCGCGCTGTCGCACAGCGGGACGAATACTTCGATCGCCACCTCCGTCGCGGGAGGCGCGGCGACCAGGCTCAGCATCAAGAGCGTCAGCAGGATGGACCTCCAGGAGTGACCTTTCGGGACACCTGGGGTCCATCAATCGTTCCCTGTCCGGAATCCGCGCGGTCCGAGGCCTGAGAGAAGCCGCGGGGACAAGCGCCGCGCCGGCATCGCCGGCGGGCTTCTCCCCCGCCGGCGATGCCCTCACTCGCCCGGTGCTCAGCGGTCCGGCCGCTGCGTCAGCCGGACGGCGTTGATGAGCGGCATGTTGAAGCCCTGACGGGGGATGAGCCGCAGGACGAGCTGTCCATCGGTGACGGGGAGCAGGAAGGCGTGGTCGTCCGCGGTGCTCTGGCCCACCTCGTTGGCGATGTCATGCGCCGGCAGGAGCAGCGAGTTCTCCACCACCACGTCCGCCAGGCGCTGCAGGCGGCTCAGCCCCTCTATCTCCGCGAAGCGCAGGTCGACGGCGTACACGCCGGAAGGCATGTTGTCGAAGCGGTACTCGACGAAGCCCCTCCGGGCGCTCTGGTAGAGCGGGTCCTCCACCGTCCCGGCGATGGGCGCGTCCGTGAGAATCCCGTCGGAGCCGGACAGATAACCCCAGCCGCCGGTGACGTATTGCTGGTCTTGCGCCCACGGGTCCCCGAGCGTGTCGACATGACGGCTGCCGCCCGCGTTCACGGCCTGCTGGTAGGCGGGGACGATGAGGCTCACCGGCACCGGTACCACCGGCCGCCGCCCACTGTTGCCGCGCACGTACAGCGTGGCGAGGTAGACGCCCGGCTCCAGGCCGGTGGTGTCGATGGTAACGGTGATGTTCTGGCTCCGCCGCATCCCCAGGCGCCCGCTGGTGGGTTGTGCCGACAGCCACGGCACGTCCTCGAAGGTGGGCACGCCGCTCTCCACGAGGTACGCGCGCCCGCTGTTCAGGCTCACCATCCACAGGTTGCCCGCGGCATCCAGCTCCAGGCCACCGCCGCTGAAGTCCGGCTCCGGGTGCGCCAGCGAGCCGAGGACGTTGCAGGTCTCCGGGTTCACCTCGTAGAGGGTGTCCGTCGGGCTCTGGGTCGCCACCCAGAGGACGCCGAAGGACGCGTTCCACGCCAGGCCGGAGATGCGACCGTCGGGCGGGCTGCACTGCCCGATGACGGCGCCCCGGTCCGGGTGGGACAGGCCCTTGACGTGGTAGATGATGCCCTCGTTCCAGCCGCCCACGTAGAAGGTGTCGTCATCGGGCCGGTAGGCCAGACCGCGCTGGGAGATGCTGGTCCAGGGGAAGGTGCCGGCGATGGCGTCCTCCTCGAGACCCGTGGCCGGGTTCCAGCAGTGGATGCCATTGTCTCCACCCACGGCGAGCTGGCACATCAGCCCGCGGCCCGCGTCATACGCCATGTCCGCGGGCCAGCCCTCGGTCCACGGCACTGGCCAGGTGCGTCCAGTGGCGCCGCCGTCCTCGGTGAACTCGTGGTTGATGCCCGCGATTGGATCGGAGAGCCACACGTTGCCCGTGAAGCCCACGCCCCAGGGGAGCTCGAGCCCTGTGGCGGGCCAGCTCTTGAGCACGTCGCCCGCCAGCGTCGCCGTCCAGCCGGGCAGCGCCGCGACACCCTGGAGCCCTCGCAGGGAGCGGCTGTTCGGGTCCGCCTTCAGGTTGCGAGCCTGTCCGTGCAGCGAGGTGACCCCCACCCTGCCCCCGCCGCTCTCGAACAACTCCCAGTCCAGGGCGACCGAGCCCGTGTTGCTCAGCGTCAGCGTCCGGGTCCGCCGCTGGCCCTGTGGGACGATGAACTCGAGCATGGCCGGGGCCACCTCCGCGCGGGCCGTGCGCAGCGCCCAGTTCCGGAGGGTCGCCTGCCGGTCGTACGTCAGCGTGACGGGCCCCGTCGCGGTGAGGTAGTTCGGCGCGCTCACCTGGAGCGTGTACGTCCCCAGTGGCAACTGGAGGACGCATCGGCCGTCCTCGGCGCTGGTGGTCTCCCGGACGACGCGCTCTCCGACCAGCGCGCGCACCCTGGCGCCCACCAGTGGCAGTCCGTCGTTCGCGTCGGTCACCGTGCCAAGGACGACGCCGTAGGGCGGCAGATCGAAGAGGATGGCCCGCTCGTCGCGCAGCGACGGCGTCTCGGACGAGAACTGCAGCGCGACGGTGCCCGCCTCGTTCTCGATGCCCACCGTCGCCGAGCCCCCCCGCTCCAGCCCGCCCGCGTCGAGGCCCCGGTACTGAAGCAGCACGTTTCCATTCTCATGGAGGATGATTTCGAAGCTGACGCGCAGGGACGGGTCGTCGACGAAGGCGACGTCCCGCCACTCGATGATGAACCGCCGGTTGGGCGCCGTGCCCTGCTCCAGGACGCGGACACTGGCCGACGCGTCGACGAACAGGTCATCCCACAGCGCGTAGATGGCCGCGTTGGGCGCCGCGGCGTTGGGGACGGGCGTGTTCAGGTACTGGGCGGCCGACTCCTGGAAGGAAACCAGGCCGTTGGTCGACACGAAGGCCCGCGTGTACGGCCGGCCGTAGAAGAGGATCGAAAATGGCAGGGCCACCTCGACGGTGGCGTCGTCGCCCGACAGCGGGAGAACCGTGGTGGCCTCGATGTAGCGGGGCCTCTGGAGGCGGCAGAAGTAGCCATACGCGTCCGAGCGCGAGGGCAGCGTGAAGTCCAGCGTCGTCGGTCCCGCCACCACCAGGCGCCGCGTGACGGGCTCGAAACAGCCGCCCGCCTCCACCCGGACGTCATACTCACCCACCGGGACGCCGTCGTATACGTACCGGCCGTCTGTCCCCGTGACGAGGGTCGACAGGGGCGTGTCCAGCACGGTGACGGTGGCGCCGGGAATGGGGGCGCCGTCACTGTCGGTGACGCGGCCGGTGACGGTGTACGAGGGCACGGAGGGCAACACGATGTCCTGGACCGTGGTGCCGCCGTCGCTCACCACGACGCCGTCCACCGCGACCGTCTCGGAGCCGAAGCGACTGAAGGTCACCCGGTAGGTGCCCACCGGGAGCACCAGGGAGTAGCGGCCCGTGTCGTCCGTGACTGTGCTCCGGCCGAAGGAGCCGGTGACCTCGACGCGGGCTCCCGCCAGCGGGGAGCCGGAGGCATCGGTCACCACGCCCGTGAGCACGCCCGTGGGGCCACGTGGCGAGAGCTGCACCGCCGCGAAGGCGTCCAGCGTGCCCTCGCCCCAGGCATTGTTGTCCTCCGCGGTGCCCGCGCAGGTCAGGTCCTCCCGGTCCACCGCGGACGCGTCGAGCAGCGCGCGGGTGCCGGCCACGTCGCCCACGAGCGCGGGCGCCGCGGACAACATCAGCGCCACCGTGCCCGCGACGTGGGGGGCCGCCATGGAGGTACCGTCGAAGAACGCATAGTCCCCTCCCGGCACGCTGCTGAGCACCGAGACGCCCGGCGCCGTGATGTCCGGCTTGGTGATGCCCCCGAAGGCCGAGGGGCCGCGTCCGGAGAACCCGGCGATGGCCTCGTTGGTGTCGAAGGCGCCCACGCTGTAGGACTCCGGATAGGCGCCCGGAATGCCCGCCGAGCCACACGCGGACCCGTCGTTCCCGATGGCGAAGACGGGGAAGATGCCCGAGGCAATCCAGGCCTGTACGACGTCGCGGAAGAAGGGGTCCGTCGGCCCGCCGGACCAGGAGTTGTTGACGAGCTGCGGCCGCAGGTCCGGGCGTGGGTTGCCGCCCGACAGGTCCGTGGGGGCCAGCATCCACTGGGCGGAGGCCAGCAGGGCCTCCACGGAGCAGGACTGCTCCTCGCACCCCTTGGCCGTCACCCAGCGCGCGCCGGGGGCCACGCCAATCTGGTGGGGACCCGGCTCACCATCGTCTCCCACGATGGTCCCCATCGTGTGGGTGCCATGACCATTGTTGTCACAGGGCACCTGCGAGGGGCTGCCACACACGTTGGAGGGGTCGAACCAGTTGTAGTTGTGGTCCACGGTGCCGTCCGCCCGGCGCCCACGGTACTGGCGCGCGAGCGCGGGGTGGTCGAACTGGGCACCGCTGTCGATGCTGCCGACGGTGATGCCCTCGCCCCGGGAACCGAACGCCCCCCAGGCCTCGGGGGCGCGGATCCGCTCGATGTTCCAATCGGTGAAACCCGGGCCCGGGGCGACGCCGGGCCGCGGCTTGGGAATGTGGAAGGGCACATCCGGAACGATCCGGTCCACCTCGGGCCGCCGGGCCAGTTCCTTGAGGGTGGTGGCATCCGCGTCCACCCGGATGGCGTTGATGATCCAGATGGGACGGTGGCTCACCCCCTGGAGGTTCAGCTCACCGCGCAGCCCGGCCTGGCTCGTACGGGCCGTGGCCTGGAGCTGCTCGACGACGAAGCGCCCGCGGGCATTCCAGTCCTGGATGGTGGAGGCGCGGCTCAGGTCGGCCTTCTGCTTGAGGATGAGCCACGCGCTCGTCTTCTGCTTCGGGTCGGCCGCCCGGGGCGTGGGGGCCGCCGCGGGGCTCGTGGAGGCCGCGAGGAGGGGGAACGACAGGAGGGCCAGGAGCGCGAACACCACGGCGCACTGGCCTCCACGACTGCGTATGAGGCGCTTCATGTCACCTTCTCCGCCACCTGCCCGGGTGGACAGGTGGCAAAGGCAATGGGGTTACCCCGCGAGAAGGCGGCTCGTGTTTGGAGAAGGATTCAGCTGCACGGGCGGGGAAAGGGGCCTACTGGAGCTGCACCGTGAGGCGTCTTCGTGCGGGGGTCCGTGCGATTTGCGCACGGGGGCCGGCCACGGCCACCCGGCGCGGGGGCGATGGACCGACCGGAGCGCGATAGAGCCTTCATCCCATGGGAGGAGCGCTTCATGTCACGTATAGACCGGTGACCACATGGAGATGCGCCGTGGGCCTTCCAGCAGCTCCGGCAGGGCGGCGTGCCATTCTCGTCGGTACGGGCGGTGCAGTTGGACGTCGAGCACCTCCTGATGGTCCGCCCAGGTCTCCACCAGCAGGAACCGCGACGGGTTGTCGGGGCTCACGTGCAGCGCGGCGGCTCGGTAGGTCTCTTCGTGCTTCATGTTCGAAAGCACATCGCCGAGCAGCTTCAGGAACGTCTCTCGCTGGCCTTCTCGGACGTCGAACTCGATCACATAGGTCACGGACATGGGACACGTCTCCTCGGGGATTGGCCGGGCCGGGCGGCGCCAGTCACAAGGTCTGACACAGAACGCGAAGCGGCTCGATTACCTGCGAGGTCATCGCTCCATGGAGTCGTGTCCCCTCCCCTTGCACCTGACGTAGCGTCAGGTTGTACCGTCTCGCGCCCATGGAGGAACGCATGAGGAGCGGACGACGCTGGCGGATCGGCGAGCTGGCGGCTGCCACCGGACTGACGGTGCGCACCCTTCATCATTACGAACACATCGGCTTGCTCGCACCCGCGGCGCGGACGGAAGGGCGCCAGCGGCTCTACGACGAGCACGACGTACAACGCATCTTCCGCATCCGCACGCTGCGCGACCTGGGACTGCCGCTCGAGGAAGTCGGACGTATGCTCGAGGACGATGGCGCCTCGCTCGGCGACATCCTGCGTTCCCACCTGGACCGCGTCGACGCCGAGCTTCAGCGGCTCGGGCAGCTTCGCACGCTCCTCGACCACGCGTGCGCGCAGGCGGACCGCATCATCGAACCCGACGACGCGCTCGCCGCGATCGAGGCAATGTCGCGCGTCGTCCGCCACATCGAGGCGCGCGGCACGGACGATGAGGCACCCGGCGACGTCGAGTCCCGCTGGCGCGCGCTCGGCAACGAGCTTCGTGCCTGCATGGAGGCGGGCGACGCCCCTTCGACACCACGTGTCCGTGCCGTGGCCCGCGTGGCGCAGGCGCGGCTGCTCGAATTCGCCAACGGAGATCGTGCGACGCTGGATGCGCTCGCGCTCCTGCGCCAGGTGGATCCCCCCAAGGACCTCGCCGGATGGGACCCCGAGTTGTTCCGGTATCTCGACCAGGCCCTCGCCTGCCTTCACGAGTCGGAGAACGAGTCATGCTGAACGAACGAATCGCGACCGGCGTCGGTCCCTCCCGCCTCGACATCGCCTACGAGGAGCAAGGCAATCCGGCACACCCGACGGTCTTGCTGGTGATGGGCATCGCCGCCCAGCTCGTGCACTGGCCGCTCGGCTTCCTCCAGGCGCTCGTCGAACGCGACCTGCATGTCGTGCGCTTCGACAACCGCGACTCGGGACGCTCCACGCATCTGCGCGATGCCCCGCCCGCCGACCTGCCCGCGACGCTCAGGGGCGATTTCTCATCGGTCTCGTACACCCTCTCCGACATGGCCGCCGACGCGGTCGGCCTGCTCGACGTGCTGAAGGTCGACGCCGCGCACGTCGTGGGGGCCTCGTTGGGTGGCGCGATCGCGCAGACCGTCGCCATCGAGCACCCGAAGCGGGTGCGCTCGCTCACGTCGATGATGTCCACGACCGGCGACATGGCCGTCGGGCAGGTGCATCCCGCGACGATGAAGGCGGTGTTCGGGGGGCCTCCCGCCCACACGCGCGAGGAGGTCGTCGCACGTGCCCTGCGTACGACCGGAATCGTCGGCTCACCTGCGTTTCCCACCGACCTGGCCGCGGTGGCCGAGCGGGCCGGGCTCGCGTACGACCGCGGCCACGACGAGGCCGCTATCGCGCGCCAGGGCGTCGCGTCGGTCGCGTCCGGCGACCGGACTCCACGGCTGCGCGCGCTCGATGTGCCGACGCTCGTGCTGCACGGGCTCGCCGACACGCTGTGCGACCCCAGCGGCGGGCGCGCCACGGCGGCCGCCATTCCCGGTGCCGAGCTCGTACTCATCGAGGGGATGGGGCACGACCTCCCTCCTGGCCTCTGGGAGCGGCTCGCCGACCACATCGCCGCGGTCGTGCGGCGCGGCGAGGAGCGGGCACGACGGGCCGGCGGTGGAACGACGGGGGATGTTCGCGCGGCCCCGTAGTCGCCTGGTGCTTCGTTCGAAGCAGGTCAGCCCTTCGTCGCGCCCAGGCTCTTGTAGACGGTCTCCAGCCACGTGTCCGTCTTCACGTGGCCCTCGCCCCAACTCCTGTACTTCTCCGGCAGCCCTTCGCCCTTCACCTGCTCCAACGTCTTGCCGGCGGCCTTCTTCTGACGCACGAGCCCCACGGTCTCCCGGAGCATGGCGACGAAGCGCTCCAGCTCCTCGCGCCCGGCGAGCGCGCCGTGGCCCGGGATGATGCGCACGCCGGACGGCAGCCTCGCGAGCACTCCCTCCACGTTGCGCAGGTAGCCTTCCACGCTGCCGCCCGCCTCCAGGTCGATGACGGGGAAGCGATCCACGAAGAAGTGGTCCCCCGTATGCAAGACGTTGCTGCTTACGAAGTGCACCGTGCTGTCGCCATCCGTGTGACCCGAGGGCAGATGGGTGATTCGAATCTCCTCGCCGTTGAACCAGAGGCTCATCCCTTGCGTGAAGGTGATGACCGGCCAGGCCTCCTTCGGCGCGGGAGGTAGCGTCTGCCCCCGGCGCGTGCGCTCCCGCGAGATGCGCGTGCGCACCGCCTCGTGCGCGACGATGGTGGCCTCCCGCCCCAGAACGGCGTTTCCGCCCGTGTGATCGCTGTGCACGTGCGTGTTGAGCACATATGCGAGTCGGCCCCTGCCCAGCGTGCGCAGCGTCGCACGGACCTTCTCGACGAGCGGCGCGAACTCGTCATCCACGATGAGCAGGCCATCCGGGCCGACGGAGACGCCGATGTTTCCACCGGCGCCCTGGAGCATGTGCACGTTGCCCGCGACAGGCGTGGCCTTCACCTCCACCTTGGAGAAGTCGCGCTCCTGCGCGGGCGCGAGCGACGGCACCAGGGCGACAGCGGCGGCGGCGGCGAGGAGCGACTTCATGCGGGCGGGCTCCGGCGATAGGCGCACAGTGGTCCTTTCATAGCCCCACATCCGTCCTCCACCTAACCCGGCAGCAGGAGCCAGGAGGACACCCGGCCGTCAGGGCTGAGCGACACCCTGTATTCGATGGTCGTGGAGCCGACCTGCACCCGGTACGTGTAGACACGGTCCTGGGCAGTGGAAGGACCGCTTGCAAGCAGGCCTCCGAGGCAGACGTTCATCCAGCAAGTACCCGGACGTGGGCGTGTCCGGACGCCCATCCCACGGGTCCGCCGCGCCCTCCCCCCTCTACAGGGCCCCCATGCGTCCGGTACGTTCCAGGAGGTTGGCCCTTCCCTTGCTTGATATGAGACAGTCCCCGTCTCGCCCCTGGAAGCCGAGCACTCATGCGTTCCCGTCCCTTCGTCCATGTCCTCCCGGCCGTTCCCACTCCGCCCGTCTGCTCCGAGGAGGTGGCCCTGTGAGCCGCGCCTTGGGGTGGGTGTTGCTGGTGTTGGCGCTGGTCCTCTCCCTCCCGGCCGAGGCCGCGCAGGCGCAAAAAGCCCGGGTGGCGGTGCTGCGCCCGGAGGGCCGCCAGGGGGCGGCGCTGCGCAAGGTGCTGATGCAGGAGCTGGGCAAGAAGGGGCGCGGGCGCGAGGTGGTACCCGCACGCACCGTGGATGCCCAGGTGAAGCGCATCCGGGGCGGGCCGAAGACGGATGACCAGCGGCAGGCGCTGGCCGAGAAGCTCGGCGCGGACGCGCTGATCACCTCCTCGGTGAAGGGGACGAAACGCTGGGACGTGGAGGTCCGCGTCTACGACGGCAAGGACGGCACGCTCCTGGCCGAGGAGAGCTGGAACGTCCGCCCCAACCGCGCCTTTCCCGAGGTGAAGCGTGAGCTGGAGAGCAGGCTGAGCGCGGCCCTGCGGAAGTCCCAGGAGCGGCCCACCCCGCCTCCGCC
>NZ_JABBJJ010000213.1 GCF_012933655.1 Pyxidicoccus fallax
GAGGGGAACTGGTACGTGGGGGACGTCTCGGTGGCGTTCGAGCTGGGGCACCCCGGCACGGGGCCGGTGAGCAGCTCTCCGGGCTGCGCGGGAGGCACCGTCCGGACGGACACCCGGGGGCAGGCCTTCACGTGCACCGCGTACTCGCTCGGCGGAGCCGCGAGCGCGGAGGTCGTCATCCAGCGCGACACGGCGGCGCCCTCGGTGACCTGCCCGGCTCCGTTCACCGTGGTTCAGGGAGGGCCGGCGAACTTCTCGGTCACCGTGAGTGACGCCATCGACCCCGCGCCCACCTGGACGAGCACGGTGGCACCGGGCACGGTGCTCCCGGCCGGCGAGCACTTCGTGCGCATCCTCGCGAGTGACGCGGCCGGCCTGACCAGCGAGTGCGGCTTCACCATCACCGTCCAGGCTCGCGGCGCCGATGGTGGCAGTGGCGTCGATGGCGGCAGCGGCGTCGACGCGGGTCCTGGAGCCGACGGCGGTACGGCGGATGGTGGCGCTGGTGACGGAGGAACCAGCACGGTGGACGCGGGGACTCAGGCTCCGGGACAAGGTGAGGGGAATGACACGCAGTCCTGCGGCTGTCAGGGCGGCGGCTCCGGTTCGAGCGCCTTCCTCGGACTCATCGGATGGCTGGCGCTCATGTGGCGCCGTCGCGCGCTCCAGGCCGGGTGACGAGCGCTGACACCGCGCGAGCCACGGCCGGAGGGCGAGGTGTCCTCCGGCCCGGGAGGGGCTCCCGGAGCCGGTGCGGGCAGCAGGGCCACGTCTCCCTGGCTCGGGTGACCAGAAGTCCCCCGAGTCGTTCAACAACCCCTTCCGCAATCCCAAGCGCTGAGCACTCGCGGGAAGGGTTGCCGAGCCCGGGATGCGCTTCCGGGCCCGGCGATGGGTTTCAGGACTCAGGACACCTGAAGTCGCTCAGTACCCCCAGCAGGACCCGAGGCGGCTCCAGCCGTAGGCAAGGCAGAAGCTCCGGCCCGCCTCGACACAGTCGCCATACGGGATGGACGTATAGTGCCCGACGACGTGCCAGGCGCTGGAGCCGTCGCCGCAATCGACGAGGCAGTAATCGCCGCCGTTTTCCCAGCCTCTGCAGATGGCGGCGGCGCTCACGGTGCCGTCGTCACCCGTGCCATCGACGGGCTGCTCTCCGGCCGGGGGGGTGACCGGCTCGGGCGTCTCGGTTGGCTCCAGCTCCGCGCCACCACACGCGGTCAGGCTCGCGGCAAGGACGACGAGGGCGACATTCTTTGCGAGGCTCATGGATGCTCCAGGGGAGTGTTTCATCAACCCCGATGAGCAGTCATTGCGACTGGCCCTCGGGGACGTCCACCGCGGACGCGCCCACGAAATAGGCTTGGTCAGCCTATTCTGGTTATTGCGGGTTTCACGTATCCGTGCGGGTGATGAACAGATGGAGGCTGTAAAAACCAGCGACTCTGTCCACCGACGTGCACTCGTTACTGAGTTGAATCAATGGTGAACGGCCGCACCTCGCTCGCCAGCACCTGATTGCGCGCCAGCAGCCGCGCGAAGCGGTCCGTGCCGTTCCGCCTGTCGAAACGGGCCGCGATGTCGCTGGCCTGCCCGTGCACCCACGTGTGCAGCGTCTTCACCTCGTAGCCGCAGTCGGCGCGGTAGTCGGGGAAGGACTTCGGCAGGCGCAGGCTCACCACATCGCGGCCGCCCTCGGCGAGCACCCGCTCCAGCAGGAACGCGGCCGCCGTGTAGAAGGTGAACCTGTCTCGATAGCTCGGGTGCTCCAGCGCCCAGCCCAGGTGCTTCTCCAGCAGCGTCAGTCCGCGCGACAGGTTGTCCGTCAGCGCGAGGAACTCCAGGTGCTCGCCCACCGTGGCGAGGAACTCGCGGTTCTTCGCCACCATGGGGTAGCCGCGCCGGTGCAGCTCCCGCGCCTGCTTCAAGTCGTCCAGCTTGAAGAGCGGGTACAGCAGGGTGCCGTAGGTGAGGTGCGGAATCTCCGCGCAGCCCTGCCGGCCCTCCAGTATCGGCCGCGCCTTGCGCAGCGCCAGCTCCCACTCGCCGCGGTCGACGTGGTGGTCCAGCTCGTCATCCAGCTCGCAGGCGCGGCAGTCCGTGAGGTGGTCCCTCGGCGTCTCCAGCCACGCGGCCCACAGGCGCTCGGCCTCGGCGGTGTCGCCCATCTCCCGCGCCGCGCCGTAGCGCAGCTTCAGCACCGAGCGCCGCCCCGCGTCCGCCGCCGCGAAGCACTGCTCCATGTCGTTCAGCGCGTCGGAAATCTGCTTGCGGGTGATGTGAGGGAACTCCTTGATGCGCCCCACCACCCACTTCTGCTTCCAGAGCATCCCCTCCGGGTCGAAGCGCTTCGGGTCCTTCTTCTGCTGTCCCCGGCACCACGCGAAGGCCACCAGCGCCTTGTCCGGGAAGCCGCCGAAGGTCGCCGCGTCGATGAGCGCGTCGCGCAGCATGTAGCCCATGCTGGTGTCCGAGTGCGCATCCGCCAGCCGCACCGCTTCCTCCAGGAGCCGGACCTTGGCCTCGCCCGGCTCCAGTCCGTCCGCCCGCTCCCAGAGCTGCTGCGCCTGCTCGCGCCAGTCGGACATCAGTGGAACCCCCTGGAGCCGGAACCGCCGCCGCCCTCGTTCCCCTCACCGCCGCCGTCGCCGAGCTGCGCGGAGATGAGGCCCAGCAGCCCCTGGTTCAACAACGCCATCTCCTGCGCGTTCAGCGGATGGTGACCCAACAGCAGCGCCTGCACGTAGAGCATCTCCACCGACAGCTTCAGCAATTCCCGGTCCGCCACCGCCGCCAGCCGGCGCACCACCGGGTTGTGCAGGTTGAAGCACAGCTGCGCCTGGTCGCCGCCGGCCGCCGCCATCATCCCCTCCAGCACTCCGGCGTAGAGGTCGTCGGACTCGTCCCGCGCGCGCTCCGCGTCACGCCGGAAGGTGCCCTCCGCGTCCGCGCTGTAGAGCGTGGGCACCTCCGCCGGGAAGAACTTCTTCACCACCACCCCGCAGCGGAACGGCGCCAGCACCCGCTCCGCCATGCGCACCAGCGGGAAGACGGCCTCGCGCTCGTCGAGCGTCAGCTCCTCGAAGCTCTGCGGCAGGTCCGCCGCGGAGAAGCGCTCCACCTGCGCGTCCGGTACCACCTGCGGCAGCTTCTCCAGGAGCGCCGCGTCGTGCGTGTACGCCGCGTTGATGATGCACAGCCCCTGCGCCCCCGCCACCCGCGCCACCTGACGGAAGCCGTCCAGCGTGGGCGTGTAGCGCACCACCGGGTGCGCGCGCCGGTAGTCCGCCAGCGTCATCACGCCCAGCGACGTCTCGAACGGGAGCCAGTTGACGACGAGCCGGTAGAAGTCGTCGTCGTCCAGAGCCAGCGCCTTCACGCTCAGCCCGTGCAGGGCAATCAATCGCTGCAGCGCGCGCGGGTCCTCGTGCGCCAGCTCCACGAGGTACTTGCGCAGACACTGGCCCAGCGCCTCACGCGCCAGGGCCAGGGACTCGTCCTCGTAGAAGGACTCGCGGCTGGCGGTGGGGCGCAAGGCATTGGCGTTGACGACGCACTTCACGAAGAAGGCCCACTCGGGCAGCAGGTTCTCCGCGCTCTCCGACAGCAGCATGTGCTTGAGGTACACGCGGTGCTTCTGCCGCGCGTTGAAGTGCGGCGACGCCGGCAGCACGAAGGCCACCCCGTCCACGTCACCCGCCGTGGAGCGCAGGGGGATGCAGTCGATGAAGTCCGTGCCGAACACGTCGCGCCCGTAGGCCAGCAGCGCCTTGCGCCGCTCGGAGACGCTCTCGTACTCGTGGCGCCAGGGCGGGCCGTCCGGGTTGAGGCGCTCGGTGCGGCCCCCCGCGGTGAGCTGGACGGGGAAGGGGAGCAGGCCGCCGTAGTGCCGGGCCAGGTGCCGCAGGCGCTCGGGGGTGAACCACTCCGTCGTGTCCGGGCGGGACATGAGGAACACCTGGGTGCCCGGCCGGTCGAGCGGGTGCTCGGACTCCCGCACGGCGTAGGTGCCGTCGTGCCGGCCGCGCCACTCCAGCGTCCGCCCGTCCCCGCGCGCCGAGCGCGTCACCACCAGCAGCTCGTCGCACACCATGAAGCAGGACAGGAGGCCGATGCCGAACTGGCCGATGAAGTCGTTGCGGCGGGCGGCGAGTACCTCGCGCTTGGAGGACTCGCCGATGGTGGCGAGGAAGCGGTGGATCTCCTCCTCCGTCAGCCCCACGCCGTCGTCACTGAAGAGGAGGGTGGGCGGGCTGCCGTCCTGCTTCTCCATCAGCTCCAGCCGCACGGTGCCGGTGTGGCCGGGCTCCAGCAGCTGGCGGGCGCGGATGGCGTCCGTGGCGTTCTGGAGCAGCTCGCGCACGTACACCCCGGGCGAGCTGTACAGGTGGTGCGACAGGAGGTCGATGACCCCACGGAGGCTGACTTGGAATCGATGGTCCACGGCGGCGGGGACGTTAGCGCAGCGTCCACCCCGGGCGGGGAAGGAACCTCCAACACGCGCGGGAGACCCGACGCCCGCACGTCCGTGTACCCCCCATCTCGACGGCGGAATCGAGCTTGAGACGGAAAAGGGGCTCGGGCATCTGTCCGCCCCGGAGCAGGCAGGTGCTCCAGGCCCTTGATTGGCAGCCCGGGGAATGACAAGCGGCGGCCCCACAATCTTTCGAGCACAGGAGCGGAACACGTATGCGGACGAAGCTCGTGGCAGTGTTGGCGGGAGCGCTGGTGGCCATCGCCGGGACGGCGGGGGCGCAGGGCACCCCGGCCGCCCAGGGCACTCCGGCGCAGGGGAAGCCCGCGGCGGGCGCGAAGGCCCCGGCGGCGGCGAAGGGGAAGACGGAGGTGACGTGGTGGGGGCACGCGGCGTTCGTGGTGCGCACCCCGGGCGGGGCGACGATTGCCATCGACCCGTGGCTGACCAACCCGAAGGCCCCCCAGGGCGCCGCCCAGCCGGAGGCCCTGGACGCCATCCTGCTGACCCACGGACACTTCGACCATGTGGGTGAGGCGAAGGCCCTGGCCCAGAAGACGGGCGCGAAGGTGTTCGGCTCGTTCGAGCTCATCAACCTGCTCGGCCTGCCGGAGGCCCAGGCGGTGGGTGGCAATGTGGGAGGCACCTTCAAGGTGAAGGACGCCACCATCCACCTGGTGGAGGCGGTGCACTCCAGCAGCTACCAGGCGGACCCGAAGGCGCCGGCGCAGTACGCGGGCTCGGCGCTGGGCTACGTGGTGGCCATCGACGGCGGCCCCACCCTGTACCACGCGGGTGACACCGGCCCCTTCGAGGGCATGTCGCTGATCGCCACCCAGTTCAAGCCCACCGTGGCCATGCTGCCCATCGGGGGTCACTTCACCATGGGTCCGGCCGAGGCCGCCCAGGCGGCGCGGCTGCTGAAGGTGCAGAGCGTGGTGCCCATGCACTACGGCACCTTCCCGCTGCTCCAGGGCAACCCCGACGCACTGCGGGGTGAGCTGAAGAAGCTGCGCGGCCCGGCGAAGGTGGTGGACTTCGAGATTGGAAAGCCCACCGCCCTGTAGGCCATTTCCCCAGGTCCACGGGCCCGCGGGCGGTGGGAGCGGGCCCGTTGACCGGGGGGAAACGCGGAGTCGGAGGTCGGGTGGAAACCGGAGGGCGGCTGGGTTACATCGGCTTCCACTGCTCCGGGCATTCCGGCGGCGGTTCGAGGGGTGCTCCGGTGTTGGACTTCAGCAAGGCGGGATGGCTCGTCCCCCTCGTGGACGAGGCGATTGCCTCCGCGAGCGCGCCCTCGCTGGAGCCGACCGCCGCGCCGCTGGCGTCCGGCCGGGCTCGGGCCCGCGCGTATCTGCGTCGCACGTTGCGCGCCAGTGGGCTCCTGTATGGGACTCCGGCGGATGTACCCGCTCCGGTGGATGCGGCGCCGCCCACGGAGTTCGAGGCGCGGGCGTTGGAGGAGCAGCTCTTCCGGGCGGTGGTGAAGACGCTGACGCGGCTGGCGCTGGATTTGGCGCACCTGGTGGGCGCGCCGGAGGGGCCTCGGCGGGAGCAGCTGTTGCTGCTGTTCGCGGTGCTCTGCGGGGAGCTGGACCTGGCGGATGCGCTGGGGACGCGGCTGGCGGCGGGGGAGGGGATTTCGAAGCGGCTGGTGGGGAAGGTGGAGGCGGCGCTGCGCAAGCGCGAGCCGACGCTGGCGGGCGACCCGGTGTACGGGCTGGTGCTGCACAACGGCGCCCAGTACGCGGACGCGCAGCTGTTCTGCCGGCAGGCGATTGATTACTTCGCGAGCGGGCGGTTCCAGCGCGAGCAGGCGCAGCGGCGGCTGGACTTCGCGGCGAAGCAGAAGGCGCTGCTGGTGGACGTGCTGACGGCGCTGGCCTGCGTGGACCGGCTGCCCGCGCTGCCCGCCCGGCGGGCGATTTTGAAGCAGGTGGAGGACCTGCGGCTGCCGGACGCCATGGAGTCGGAGCTGAAGGTGGCGGTGAAGCAGTCCTTCGAGCGTCGGCGCTCCGTGCGCGATGTGGTGCGGCAGGTGCGCAGCGTGGACATGCGGCACTTCCTGCTGGAGCAGACGCTGCTGGCGGCGCTGGTGGACGGGCGACGCACGCGCAGGGAGCGGGTCTTCATCGGCGAGCTGGCGGATGCGCTCCATGTGCCCAATGAGGAGCTGCACCGGCTGGAACTGGAGATGGCCGAGTTCTACGCGCGGCACCGGTCCATCGTGGATGTCTTCACGGTGTCGGACGCGGCGGGCGCCATGGGCGAGGACATGGTGGCCGGGATGCAGGAGACGCTGGAGAAGAACTTCCACCGGCTCATGCAGGAGGTCCGCGAGACGGGCGACCTGGCCGTGCTGCTGACGAAGGCGGCGCGCGGACAGAAGCTCACGGGCGAGGAGCGCAAGCGCATGAAGGCGCAGCTCATCGACGTGGCGAAGGCGATTCCGGCGCTCGCCATCTTCGCGGCGCCCGGGGGCATTTTGTTGCTCGCAGCGCTGGCGAAGGTGCTGCCGTTCAGCTTGTTGCCCAGCTCGTTCCAGGATGACGGCAACGCCGAGGCGGAGAACGACGCCGAGGAGCTGGTGCCGGAGCGCGAGGTCGGGTGAGGCAGGGCGTCACCGGGTCATCCAGAAGAGCATCCCGTTGAGGTCCGCGAAGCTCAGGTACACCAGCCCCGCCCACGGGGTTCCTGGCGTGTCGCGAAAGCCCAGGCCCAGCCGGATGCGTTCCTGGGCGAAGTCGGCATACACCTCCCCTCCGAGCGCCCACTGCTCGCGCCCCTGCTCGCGCCAGCGTGCCTCCACGGTCGGCCCGGCCCCTACCGAGGCGAGCGAGGACACCGCGTAGGCCATGCTCGGCGTGACGCTGCTGGAGACGTAGGGCAGGACCGAGTCCTTCCAGCGGAGCTCGAGGGGGTTGAGGCCCAGTCGCCCGGTGAGGCGGTCGGTGGGACGCACCACGGGCTCGAACCAGCTCAACATCAACCCCCGGTGCGCCACGTCGATGGAGGCGCGGTAGGGCACCAGGGTGAAGAGCCACGGCGTCACCACCGACGTGCCGAGGGGCGTCTGGCCCAGCGGCACGGAGGACGCATTGATGCGCAGCGCCTCGCGCAGGCCCGCCTGGCGCGTCATCAACAACCGGCCGGCGTTCAGGGCCGGGACGAACTCCGAGTTCGGATGGGCCTCTCCGTGGATGGCGGAGATGCGGCTCATGCTCCGCATCGCGAGCTCCAGCTTCCAGCGCATGGGGTCGGCCAGGAAGAGGCGCATCGACTCACTGCGTGGCGCATAGCCCTCACGGGCCAGCCCCTGGCTGAGCTCCTCCAGGTCCAGGTCTTCGAAGCAGCGGCCACGCGAGAAGGGGTCCTGGCAGAAGGTCTCCTTCGACGTCAGCACCCTGAGCACCTGGGAGACCGTGATGGTGTCATCCAGCAGGACCCGGTGCTTGGGGAAGGGAGGGAAGGTGGACAGCCACTTCCACTGCGGGCTCGCGAGGACGCGTTGCTGGCCTTCATCTCCGAGCGCGGCCCGA
The DNA here is from genome assembly GCF_012933655.1 of Pyxidicoccus fallax. Taxonomy (GTDB): domain Bacteria; phylum Myxococcota; class Myxococcia; order Myxococcales; family Myxococcaceae; genus Myxococcus; species Myxococcus fallax. Next base: position 8,014 of record NZ_JABBJJ010000213.1, read on the forward strand.
AGCTCCAGCTTCGCCAGCGTCTCGAAGACGTGGGAGGCGGGACCGGACCGCGCCACGTCCAGCTTGCCGGTGATGAACTCCAGCTTCTCGCCGATGCAGTGCTGCAGGGACTCCTCCTTCAGGTCGAGCGTGCCCTGGAGGCGGCGCCCTTCCTCCCAAACCACCGTGTTGTACGGGTCCTGCTCGGCACAGAAGTTCTCCGCCAGTTGGTGGGCCGCCTCGTAGATGCCGATGTAGTAGTCCGTCATCCGGAGCGGCTCATCGAGGAACGCACCGAAGTTGCGGAGCTGGGAGGACGCGAGCGGGGAGAAGCGGCTGGAGACAATCATCGAGCGGTCCCGCGTCAGGTGCGTGAGCGCTTCCGCCTCCTTCTCCAACGTGGGTAGCGACTCTTCCAGCGACAGGACCGAGAGCGGCTTCCCGGTGCTTCGCGAGCCCTGGGTCCTCCCCAGGTCGCCAGCGCAGTCGAGGACACGGCGCAGCGTACTGGTGACCGCGAGCAGGGATTGGCGCAACTCATCCAGCTCCCGCGAGGTGGCACGCCCGTAGTCGGAGCGGTTCAGTTCCTCGGCCAGGAAGCCCTGGGCGAGCGCCGCCAGCTCCAGGCGCCGAGCGACGGTCCGCGCCTCCCCCTCCAGCAGGGGAGTATCCCTGTCACACGTGGCGCCGCTGTCCACGAGTCCGGCGTGGGTGCGCCTGGCGATGTCGACCAGCGTGGAGAAGAGGACCGGTTCCGTGTCTTCGCCACGGGTCTGGTCGAGTGCCCGCAGGCACGCATTCAGCGAAGGGCCGACGGGTGACTCCTTCAGGCACCCGGCGAGCCGCCGCCCATACGCGCCACGAGCCTCACCCGTGGGCGCCGCCAGGTGAGAGGGGCTTCCCACGAACTGGGCGAGCTGGAACAGCCAGGCCGCGGTACCACGGGCATGGCTGCGCAGCGTCTGGTTCCAGCCCTTGTTCTGGATGGCGTTGTGCAGCTCGAAGCTTCGCGCGGTGCCAATGGCGCTGCTGATGAACTCGAGCTGGTTGAGGAGATCCGGAACCTCCTTGCCCTTGACGCCGGAGGGCGAGGCGGGCAGCCGCCGGAAGTCCGGATCCACGAAGAGATAGGTGAGCGGGCGCAGCGGATTGGGAGCGCTGACGGGGTGCTTCGTGAGGAATTGCTCCGCTTGCCGCAGCGCCGTTCCCACCGGGGTGTTGTCGAAGACGCCTCCATCGAAGAACTCCTGCCTGCACACCTGGAGCGGGGGGACACGGGCTCCCTCGGGCGCGGCCTGCTGGAGGCCGTCAGCAATCGCCTGACAGTACGGATCCGAGAGCATCGAGGAGGATGGGGGAGCGCCGTTCGAGCAGCTCGGCGCGCAATACGACAGGCGCACCGGGCCAAAGGCAAACGGGAACGCGCTGGAGGCCTCGATGGCCTTGATGACGGCCTCGGCCTCCACGGAGGAGGGCTTCCGCAGCTCCACCTGGAAAGCCGACGAGGAGCGCCGCCGTGTCGAGGAGCGCGGCGGTGACGCGGTGGCGTACACCGGACTCTCGGTGAGGTACACCAGGGCATCACTCGAGCCGTCCCCAGGCAGGAACTGGTTGCGGATGTGCGCGCGCCCGTTGGAGTCGGTCTCCAGCTTCCACAGGATGCTGAAGCGCTGGCGAGGGATTCGCAGCCCCGCTTCCTCCACCGTCTCGGGCACGGCCCGTGTGACGGTGATGCCCAGGGGAACCTCACAGGGGTAGCGGAAGTACGGCTTCTCCTTCTCGTGGCGGGAACGCCGCCAGTCCAGTCTTGCGCGGAACGACGCAATGACAGACTCGAACGCCCGGCGGGTGAACAGCCCGTCCGTTGAATCGTAACGAGGCTCGAAGGAGGAGAATGGGCCCCCGTGGGACGAGGGCAGGAGCTCATCGAGGCCCACTCCGGCCCACGTGCTCCGGAAGTCATTGTGGTCGATGCTGCCCTGGTAGGACTCCTCCGTGCACCACGCGAGCGCGACCAGCAGGGCGTTGATGCTGCCAGCCGAGGCGCCTGTCACCGTCACGAGCTGCGGATGGCGCTCCGAGAGGTCTACCTGTGCGTCCTTTTCAATCTCCCGGAGGTAGCGCACCAGCGCCCACGAGAGCCCGCCTTCATAGGCGCCCAGGCTCACGCCGCCGCTGAGGGTCAGGGCGAAGGGCTCCGACTCCCGACCGCGAGGAGCTGGCGGTGAGGACTCGCCAGCGGGAGGAGTGGTGAGGGTCAGTGTGCTCAGCAGCAGCGACAGCGGGAGAAGCGCCATGGGGCAGTCCGGAGCCCACGCCACCGATTCAGTCTCCGCGGCGGCCGGGCCCTGGGACCACAGCATAGCCCCACGCCCCGGGTTGAGACGTGCCCCAAAGTGCGTTCGCGGGGGCTCCGAATGACCCACTCACTGTCTGCCCCGGGGGCAGCGCTTCAAGACGAGCCCGCCACGCTCTGGACCACCTGCCGCTGGTGGAAGGCATTGCGCAGGAACAGCGCCGTATCGACGAGCAGGAGCATGGCGCCGTGCAGGAGCAGGGACGTGCCGGCTCCCGCGAGCGTCCCGTCCCTTCGCTTCGAGGCCTTGAGCGCGAGTGCCCCCGCGAGCATCGCGCCCACGTCCGAGGCGATACCAGCGCCCAGCAAGCGCAGGAGCCGCGCCCCGCGTTGAACGCTGTCCTCCGTGCCCAGTGTCGCCGGGTCCTGAAGCTCGATGGCCGCGCGGCCCACCACCGCAGTGCCGAGGACGAACAGGTGGACTCCCACCGTCGTCACATGGAACGCGCGGGAGCGTGCGCCCTTCGCCCGGAGCGCTCCCACCGCTCCCGTGGCGATGCTCAGCACGGACGTCGCGGCGAGCCCGTTCACCGCGCTCAGGTCCTCCCGTAACCGCTCTGCATTGATGGCCTGGAGTTCAGGTGACGGCGGCGCGGAGAGCCCCGTCGGAGGCGACAACAGCGACCATGGCCGGGATGGCGCGAGCCAGTAAAGAGAGAGCATGGGCGGTGACCTGGAGAGGACCCTCTGCAAGCCAATGGACACGCCGTGAGTCCACGGCACCTGTCCCAGCGGTGGGGCTCCTCCAGCCACACGCCTGCTCGTATGGCCGCCGGGTTCCCTGCTCGTCAGAACCGCAGGAGAAGGCAGCGGGAGCCCACCGTGGCGCACGGTTGCACGCTCCCCTTGCACCCGGGGAGGGTGGCGCGGCCAGACGCGCTTGGGAACACCACCTTCATCGGGGCACGCGGGGTGCCCGCGTCGGGAGGAGTGTCGATGCGCGTACACGACCGTGACGTGGAAATCGCTGTCGCGGGCCGTCTCCTCGGCGGCCGTCTCACCGTGCCCGAGCGGGCCTCCGGTCTCGTGGTGCTCGCCACCGATGGCGCCGGGCAGGACGGCCGCCGGCTCGAACACGTCACCCGCGTCCTCCACGACGCCGGCCTCGCCACACTGCACCTCGAGTTGCGCACGGCCGAGGAAGAGCTGGCCCAGGAGTGGACCCTGCGCGAGGGCTCCAACGTCGAGCTCGTCGCCCATCGGCTCGAGGTCGCCCGCGACTGGCTCCAGCGCGATGACATCCTGTCCCTGCTCCCCGTCGGCTATCTCGGCTCCGGCCTCGGCGCCGCCGCCGCGCTCGTGGCCGCCGCGCACCAGCCTCGCGGCGTCCAGGCCGTCGTCACCCTCGGCGGACGGCCCGACATGGCCGGCGAGTTCCTCCATGACGTACGCGCCCCCACGCTGCTCCTCGCCGCCGCCGAGGACGCCGACCGCGTCGCGCTCAACCGCCGCGTCTTCGATGCGTTGAAGTACCGCAAGGCCCTTCAGCTCATCGAGGGCGCTACGCGCGGCTTCCCCGAGGACGCTCCTCTCGCCGCCGCCGCGCGTCTGGCATCGGCCTGGTTCTCCGACTGCTTCCGGGCCGCCGCCGGGCCCGGCGTCATCGAATGGACGGGTGACTCCACCGCCCCATGAGTCCCCTGCGGAGACACCTCCAGTCCTTCCTCCATGTGGAGCCCGCGCGCCCGGCCATCGGCGCCGGCCTGCGCGCGGCCCTCGCCGTCGGTGTCCCCATGGCCGCCGCCGCCGCGCTGCACCTGCCCGCGGCCACCTGGGTGGGCATGGCCGGACTCTTCGTCACCCTCGTGGACCGGGGCGGCCCCTATCACGACCGCGCGCGCTCCATGGGCGCCATGACGCTGCTCGGCGCGGTGGTGGGGCTCCTCTCCGCCGCGCACCTGCCCGCCTGGGCCGCCATCGCCCTCACGTTGTGCTGGGTGACGGCGTGCGGCTTCGCCCGCTCCTACGGTGACACGCCCGGCTTCATGGGCGTGGTCGTCGCCAACTACTCCGTGGTGTCCCTCGCGCTCCCCGCGCACGACTTCACCGAGGCCCTCATCCGCTCCGGGCTGTTCGTCGTGGGCGGCATCTGGGCCATGTTGCTCGCGCTGCTCCTGTGGCCTCTGCGCCCCTATCGCCCCGCGCGCATCGCCGTCGCCCGCTGCTTCGACGTGCTCGCGGACCGCGCCGACGAGATGGGCCGCTGGCCCCTCGAAGGTCCCGCGACGCTCGCGCCCGCGGTGCCCGCCGTGCCCTGGGAGCCACGGATGCGTCAGTCCCTGGAGGCCGCCAGCGCGGCCCTCGCTTCCACCCGCCGGGGCCGCGTGGGTGAGAGCGGAAGGGGAGAGCACCTGCTCGTCCTCCGCGAGGGCGCCGACGCGCTGATGCCCATGCTCATCGCCCTGACGGAGACGCTGGAGCTCGCGCCCCGGGACAGGCGCTACCACGCCCTGCGCGCCGAGGTGCAGCGGGCCCTCGCGGAGCTGGCCACGGATGCTCGGGGCATCGCCCGCGCGCTCGAGAAGGGAACGGACGTGACCGCGCGACAGGCCTGTGGACCGGAGCGCGTCCGCAAGGCCCTGGAGGCGCTCCAGGCCGAGTCCCCCGTGCCGGACCCGGCCCGCGCCGCGTATGCCCATGCGGAGGCACTGCTGCGGCGGCTGCATGAATACTCTCACGCGCTCATCGAAGTCGCCGCGCGGCTGGAGGATGGCAAGCCGGTGCCAACGGAGCTTCCGCTGGCCCCCCGCTCCGAGGCCGCTCCCGCGCGCTCGCTGCTGGAGCCCCTGCGGGAGAACCTCAACCCGCATTCGGTCATCTTCCGCCATGCGCTGCGGCTCGGTGTCTCCGCCGCGCTGGCCACGGCAATCGTGCGGGGGCTCGGGCTCAACCACGGCTACTGGGTCATCATCACCGTCATCATCGTCCTCCAGCCGTACTCGGGGCTCACCTTCCAGCGGAGCCTCCAGCGCGTGGCGGGCACCTTCCTCGGCGCGGCCCTCGCCGCGGGGCTCGTCGCCCTGGTGAGGGACCCCATCGTCATCCTCGTGGCCATCATGGTGCTGTTCGCCGTGGCCATGAGCGTGCAACCCATCAGCCTGCCCGCCTTCCAGGTGCTGCTCACCCCCGCGCTCGTGTTGCTGGCGGAGCTCCAAACAGGAGACTGGAGCCTCGCCGGAGTGCGCATCGTCAACACGCTGCTCGGCGGTGTGCTGGCGCTCATCGGGGCGCGGCTGCTGTGGCCCAGTCCGGAGCACCTGCGCTTCCCGGAGCAGGTGGCCTCCGCGCTCCGGGCGGACCGCGACTACCTCTACCAGGTGGCCGCCGCCCGCTCCGAGGCCGAGCCCACCGTCCGTGAGGCGCGGCGGAAGCTGGGCCTCGCGCTGCTCGCCGCGGAGGCGTCCTTCCAGCGGCTGCTCTCCGAGTGGCGCGGCCCCGCCCCGCAACTCGAACCGGTGATGGCACTGCTCACGTACGCGCGGCGGCTGACCTCGGCGGTGACGGCGTTGGCTTCGAGCCGGCGAGGCCCCGGCGCTCCGGACCTGACGCCCGTGGCGCGCTACGCGGGGGATGTGCTGGACGAGGTGGCCAGGGCGGTGGAGCAGCGGCGCGCTCCGGCTCCGCTGCCTCTCCATGCGCCGGACCCGGCGACGGATGCCCTGGCCCGCACCCAGGTGGAGCACCTGGTCCGCCAGCTCTCCGTGCTGCACCACGCGGCGGCGCGCATGCCACAAACGTTGCTCGCGTGAATGACTTTGCTCCCACGTCCAAACCCTCGCGTAGGCTGTGGGCCCATGACGCTCAGACACGCCGTCGCCCTTTCCTCGCTCCTGGGGCTCACCGCCGGGTGCGGCCACACGCAATCGCAGTCACAGCCGCGCGTGCCGCCGCCGACGCTGCCCGCCAGCCATGCGCGCCTGTCCATGGCCCTGAACCTGTACGAGCGGAACCTGCCGGAGTCCGCGGGTGGGACGCTGCCGGAGTCCAGGGCCGTCGATGAGCCCACGACCGTCGTGGAGCCCGCCCAGGCCCGCGCCGTCTTCGACGAGGCCGTCCACGTCTTGAGCGGAAAGCCCGACATGGAGGCGATCCGCCAGGCGTCGAACGACCTCGGCGCCGCCTGTGACGCGGGGCTTTCGGAGGCCTGCGCCTTCTTGCGCGAGAAGTTCGAGCGCCCCGTGAGAATCACGAAGACGCAACCGGAGTTCCCGAAGGAGGCCGCGCAGCAGAGGGTCATTGCCACCGTCGTCATCCGCTGCCAGCTCGGAACGGATGGCCGGATGCGGGACTGCAACCCGCTCGAGACAGGCCCTCATGGGCTCACGGATGCCGTGCTCGCGTACACGTCCCAGGTCCAGTTCCAGCCCGCGAGGCTGGCGGGGCATTCCGTCCCGGTCGCATACACGTTCACCGTCAACTTCAATAACGCCACCACGCCGGAGGAGCTCACGCCCGCGCAGCTCCTCCAGTGGGCCGTGGCCAGGACGAAGCAGTTCCCCAAGAGCCCGCCGGCCTGGGCCCACCTCGCGAACCTCCTCGCGCGGTATGCCCCGGAGGAGCCCGCGTTCGCCCAGTCCCTGAGTGCGCTCCACAAGCTCGCGCCAATGTACTGGTGGTCCGCCAACGAGCTGGCCTGGCTCCACGTGCAGGCGGGTCGTCACGCCGAGGCCGCGCCGCTGGCGAGGCAGTCGCTGAGCGAGTCGCCCGACAACGCCTATGTCCTGGAGACCTCCGCGGCCGTGCGGGTCGCCACCGGGCAGTGCGAGCAGGCGCTCGCCGAGCAGCGCCGCGCCGTGGAGAGGCTCCCCGCCGAGTGGCCCGCCCCGGAGCGGGAGCGCTTCACGCGCACGCTGGAGGAGTACCAGCGCAAGTGCGCCGCGCCCGCGCCGGAGCAGCCGCGCGGGTAGCACCGACGTATCCCGTGGCGCCGGTGGCGGGAACGGCGCCGCTCACGGTGGCCACATCGCCCCGCGCCCAGGCTGGGGCAGCGGGGCGGAAGGCCTCCCACGTCGCTCGTGCTTCAAACTCCGCCGGCCCGCATCCTCCGGCGGAGCCCCCGTCACCCGCGCCTTCAGGTGCGGTCGATGCGCATCACCAGCCGGCGCAGGTCCTCGTTCACGCTGGCGAACTGGGTCATCCCCTGCTCATCCTGGAGCTGCTTGCGGAGCGCGGGCAGCGACGCCTCGCGCACCTTCTTCGCCGTGTCCTGCGAGCCGTCCATCAGCCAGCCCAGGCCGAGGATGACGGCCATGCGCGCCTCGGTGTTCCGCTCGCCCGTCTTCGCGGCCAGCGCCCCGGCGTGCTCCGCCGTGCCCGTGCGCCCCACCTCCAGCGCCGCGCGCTCCAGGAGCAGCGGGTCCGCCTTGTCCATCTTCTGCACCCAGCAGCCCGCGTTGCTCGCGCACTCCTGCGCCACCGTCAGCAGCTTCGCGTGCTTCGCGATGGTGTCCGCCCGCTGCTTGCCCAGCTTCGCCGCGTCCTCACAGCCTTCCTCTCCAGACGCCTTGCAGTCCGCCGCCGTCTTCGCCGGCTCGGCCGTCGCCAGCTTCTGCAGCAGGGGGACCTCGCGGCCGTCGCCCAGCATGACCAGGCCCTTCACCGCCAGCTCGCGCGAGTACCAGTCGCCCGTCGCCGCCGCCTTCTCCAGCCCCGGCAGCGCGTCACGCCCGCCCAGCCGCGCCAGCGCGCGCACGTAGGCCTCGCGCACCGTGAAGTCCGTCTCCATCACCAGCCCCGCCAGCGGCTTCACCGCCTCCGTCGCGCGCATGCGCGCCAGCGCGTCCGCGGCCTGCATCCGCACGAGCGCCTGAATCTGCGCGTCCGAGTGCGTGAAGGACAGCTGCTTCAACAGCGCCCCCACCGCGCGCTTCTCGCGCAGGTCGCCCAGCACCGTGGCCGCCTTCATCGTGTAGCTGGCCGGGTTGACGCCGTTGGACTTCGCCCACTTCAAGAGCTCCTCGTCCTTGCCCTCCAGCGCGGGCAGCAGCGCGTCCGCCGCGGGCGAGCCCAGCTGGAACAGCGCGAACGAGCTTTCCACATAGAACGACTTGCCCTTGCGCTCCTTCGTCAGCATCCGCACCAGCGCCGGCGCCGCGCGCGGGTCGCCGATGTTGCCCAGCGCCTCAATCGCCTTCTTGTTGAGGAACGGCTCCACGTTGTCGTCCGTGGCCAGCGCGATGAGCGGCTCCACCGCCTCCTTCGCCTTCATCGCCCCCAGCACCTGCACGGCTTCAATCCGCGTGTAGTTGTCCCTCGCGCGCAGTAGCGGGACCAGCGCGGGCACCGCGCGCACGTCGCCAATGGCCCCCAGCGTCGTCACCATGGCCTTGTTGGCCAGCTGCGAGGACATGTCCGCCGCCGCCGGGTCCAGCGCCGCCTTCAGGGGCTCCACCGAGGACGGGTGCTTCAGGTCCCCCAGGGCCCGGGCCAGCGCCGCCTTCACCTCGGGCTTCTTCTCCGAGGAGAGCTTCTCGTGCAGCATCGGCAGGAAGGACTCATTCATCTTCCCCGACGTGCGCAGCGCCTCCACCATGCGGATCCGGTCCTCCGCCCGGCGGGACTGCTGGATGCTCGACTCCCAGTACTCCGGAGTCGTCGAATCGCCCTTACACCCGGCCTGGGACATCAACGTGAGTGCGGCACACAACGCTGCGAGAGAGCGGTACATGCGGTCTCCTTTTGCGTCTGCGGGTTTGTCGTGTCTTCCGTGTAAACCTCCTTCAACGAAGGAAGCAAACCACCCACGTCTCCTGGGGTACGCTGGTCAACGACATGTCCGATGACATTCAGAAGGTGACGCGGCCCTCCTACGGCAGGCGGACTTACATCCTCGACCGAGAGTTCCAGCTCAAATACATCGTGCTGCTGGCCGGCATCGGCGCGGGCAGCATCCTTGTCTTTGGCATCCTGGCGCACCGCATCCACGTGTCCGCGGTGGCCACCGGGGCGGACGGCGGCGAGTCGCTCCTGTGGCTGACGGGCCTGGCCACCCTGGGCGCCGCCCTGGCGCTGGGGCTGTTCGGCCTGCTCTTCACGCACCGGGTGGCGGGCCCCGTCCACGTGATGAGCCTCTACGTCGCCGCCCTGGCCGCCGGGCGCTACCCGCGGCTTCGGCCCCTGCGCAAGAAGGACGAGTTGAAGCGCTTCTTCGAGCGCTTCAGCGAGGCCTTCGAGCGCATTCGCCAGCGCGAGGCCGAGGAGGCCCACGCCCTGGAGTCCGCGATGGAGGCGCTCAAGGGCGTGGCCACCACCCCCGAGTCCCGCGCCGCGCTGGAGACGCTGAACGCCCTGCACACCCGCAAGCGTCAGGCGGTGGACAATCCCACCGGCGGCACCTTCAAGTCCGTGGCCTGAGTCGCCCGACGCAGGAGAAGCGCACCCCCTATGAGCCGACCCCGCATCATCTTCATGGGCACGCCGGAGTTCGCCGTGTCCTCGCTCGCCGCCTGCTTCGACATTGGCGACGTCGTGGCCGTCGTCACCCAGCCGGACAAGCCCAAGGGCCGCGGCAACGCGCTGGCCGCGCCGCCGGTGAAGGAGCTGGCCTTGTCGCGCGGCGTGCCCGTGCTGCAGCCGGTGAAGCTGAAGACGCCGCCGTTCTCCGAGGAGCTGCGCCGCTTCGCCCCGGACGTCTGTGTCGTCACCGCGTACGGGCGCATCCTCCCCAAGGACATCCTGGAGCTGCCGGCCAAGGGCTGCGTCAACGTGCACGCCTCGCTGCTGCCGCGCTTCCGGGGCGCCGCGCCGATTCAATGGTCCATCGCCCACGGCGACACGGAGACGGGCGTGACGCTGATGGTGATGGACGAGGGCCTGGACACCGGGCCGATGCTGGCCATGAAGCGCCAGCCCATCGCCCCGGACGAGACGAGCGCGTCCCTGCACGTGAAGCTGTCCGCGCTCGGCGGCGACCTCTTGCGCGAGTCCCTGCCGAAGTACCTCGCCGGGGAATTGAAGCCCGTGCCGCAGCCCACCGAGGGCGTGGTGCTGGCGCCCATCATCGAGAAGGACGAGGGACGGCTGGACTTCACGAAGCCCGCGGTGGTGCTGGAGCGGCGCCTGCGCGCCTTCACCCCGTGGCCCGGTGCCTTCACCACGCTGGGCGGCAAGCTGCTGAAGGTGCACAAGGTGCGGGTGGCCGGGAGCACCGGCGCGCCGGGCATGGTGCTGGCGGCGAACGCGGATGGCATCGAGGTGGCGTGCGGCGAGGGCTCGCTCGTGCTGCTGGAGCTCCAGCCGGAGGGCAAGCGGGTGATGAGCGCGGCGGACTTCCTGTCGGGCCACAAGCTGGCCAAGGGCAGCCAGCCTTTCGGCGCGGCGCAGTAGGGCGGGCGGTGTTGAGAGTCATGGGAGTGGAATCGGGATGGGCATGAAACTGCTGGTGCTGCACGGGCCGAACCTCAACCTGCTGGGTGTGCGCGAGGGCACCTCCGGGGGGAGGCTGTCGGACCTGGACGCCGCGCTGAACGAGCGCGCGGAGGAGCTGGGACTGGAGCTGAAGGTGGTGCAGTCCAACCACGAGGGCGTGCTGCTGGACACGCTCGCCGCCGAGCGCGAGGCGGTGGACGGCATCCTCATCAACCCCGCGGGGCTCTTCGCCTCGTACCCGCTCAAGGAGGCGCTGGAGGCGGTGGGCCTGCCCGCGATTGAAGTCCTCCTCAAGCCTCCCGCCCGCGAGTCCGTGGTGGGCGAGGCGTGCGTCCTCCAGGTGCACGGCACCCACGGCGGCTTCGAGCCGTACCTCCAGGCCCTGGACACCTTCGCCAGCGGCGTCTTCACGCCGGAGCCGGCGGGGCCGAAGAAGTCGCTCGGCCGGAAGAAGGACAAGGACGAGCCCGCTCTCAAGCCCGCGCCCGCGAAGTCGCTGGGCCGGGGGAAGGACGAGCCCGCCGCGCCCACCCTGTCGCTGGTGAAGTCCACGCCCGCGAAGTCCCTGGCCCGCGCGGCGGAGGCGGGTGGGGCCGCGAAGACGCTCGGCCGCAAGGCTTCGGCCCAGAAGGAGACGAAGGAGGAGGCCCGCTCCGGCAAGACGCTGGGCCGGGGCTCGAAGTCGCTCACGCCCGCGGCGGACCTGCTGACGCGCGCGGTGGTGCGCCGCAAGATTTCGGACCGGCTGGCCGGACGCATGACGCCCGCGGAGCTGGCCGCCTGGGCGCGCACGCAGTGGCAGGCGGTGCAGCGCGGCGCTCCCGCCGAGAGCGGCCACCGCGAGCTTCTTGAGGAGAGCCTCCAGGGGCTGACCCTTTCCACCCTTCCCGCGTCGCGGCTCTCGGATGAGCAGCTCGTGGACATGCTGACCCGGCTCGACGAATGAACGCGCGCGCACTCGCCATCAATGTCCTCGCGCGCGTCCGCGCCACCGACGCGTACCTCAACGTGGTGCTGGACACGCTGCTGTCCGAGTCACCGCCGAAGGACCCGCGCGACGCGGCGCTCGTCACCGAGCTGGCCTACGGCGCCACGCGCCGGCAGCTCGCGCTGGACTACGCCATCGCCCGCTTCGCCGACCGCAAGCTGGACGCGCTGGAGGACAAGGTGCTGGCCGGCCTGCGCATCGGCGCCTATCAAATCTTCCACACCCGCGTGCCCGCGCGCGCGGCGGTGGCGGAGACGGTGCAGGCGCTGAAGGAGGTGGGCCTCGCCCGCGCGGCCGGCTTCGCCAACGCCATCCTCCGCAAGCTGGCGGACCTGCCCGCGCCCCCGCTGCCCCCGGCGTCGGACCTCGTGGAGCACCTGTCCGTGCGCGAGAGCCACCCGCGCTGGCTGGTGGAGCGCTGGCTGCGCCAGTTCGGCCGCGAGCGCGCCGAGGCCATGCTCGTCGCGGACAACCAGTCCCCGGCCGTCGTCATCCGCGCCAACACCGCGAAGGTGACGCGCGACGCGCTGCTCGCCCAATTGCAGGAAGCCGGCGTGGAGGCGAAGGCCACCACGGTGTCCCCGGTGGGCATCATCCTGCCGCCCGTGGGCCGCGTGGAGGACGTGTACGGGTACGCGGAGGGGCTGTGGCAGGTGCAGGACGAGGCCGCCCAGCTCGTGGGCGTCTACGGCGCCATCCCCGAGACGGCGCGCGTGCTGGACGCGTGCGCCGCGCCGGGCGGCAAGTCCTGCCACCTCGCGCAGGAGCACGAAGTCGTCGCGGTGGACCTGCACGCCCACAAGCTCCGCAAGATTGACTCCGAGGCGAGGCGCCTGGGCTTGTCCGAGCGGCTGAAGGCCTACGCGCACGACGCCGCGGAGCCCTTTCCGGAAGAGTGGGGCGAGTTCCACGCCTTCCTCGTGGACGCGCCGTGCTCCGGGCTGGGCACGCTGCGCCGCCACCCGGAGCTGCGCTACCGCCGCAAGGAGGAGGACCTGTCGCGGCTGGCGCTGCTCCAGCGGAAGATTCTGGAGAACTGCCAGGAGGCGGTGCCGCCCGGCGGGCTGCTCGTGTACGCGGTGTGCACGGTGGAGCCCCAGGAGGCGCAGGACCAGGTGGAGATGTTCCTGCGCAGCCACCCCGAGTGGACGGCGGAGCCGCCGGTGCTGCCGGGGCTCAATCTGCCGATGATGCAGGCCTACCTGCGCACGCTGCCGGGACCGGAGGGCTTCGACGGGTTCTTCGCCGCGCGCCTCCGGAAGCTCTACTGAGTGAAGCTCAGGACTCGTCCGTGGACGGGAGGTTGGCGGCGGCCTTGAACGCCTCCAGCACCGCCGCGGACGCGCGGTCCAGGTACTTGCCCTTGCGGATGAGCAGGCCGATGGGGCGCGACACGGGCCCCTCGGCGAAGGGCTTGGCCACCAGCGAGCCGCCCTTCACCTCGCCCTGCGCCGTCGCCATGGGGAGGATGGCCACGCCCAGGCCCATCTCCACCGCCCGCTTGATGGTCTCCACGTTGTCCATCTCCATCACCGGGTTGATGTCGATGTTCTTCTCGCGGAAGAGCCTGTCGAGCGCCTTGCGCGTGGGCGCCTCGCGGTCGAAGGCGATGAAGGGCACGCCCGACAGCGCGGTGAGGCTCACCTTCTGCTTGGTGGCGAAGGGATGGTTGGGCGCGCAGACGACGGCCAGCTTGTCGTCGCGGAACGGGAGGATGTCCACGCCCGCGCGCGGCTGCGGGTAGGCGACGATGCCAATCTCCGCCGCGCCCAGAATCACGTCGTCGTACACCTGGTCGTTGCGCCGGTAGTTCAGGCGCATGTTGACCTTGGGGTGCGTCTTCAGGAGCTGCTTCTGCACGGTGTTCAGCTCGTGCAGACCCACCGAGTAGATGGTCGACACTGTGCTGGTGCCCGCCACCTCGGTCGCCTGCTCGCGAATCTCCTGCTCCACCTCGGAGAAGCGGGCGAGGATCTCCTTGCACCCCCGGAACAGCCGCTCGCCCGCGGGCGTCGGCGTCACCTGCCGGGCGCTGCGCGACAGGAGCTTCTGCTCATATCGGTTCTCCAGCGCGCGGATCTGCTGGCTCACCGCGGACTGGGTCACGTGATTCAGCTGGGCCGCGCGAGAGAACGAACCCGTCTCCACCACGTCGCAGAACATCTTCAAGGATTCGAGCTGCATAAGGCCGTCTCCTACCCCCAAACCTAATGATAAGGCTAGAGTTAATTAGCTGACCTACCTCGCGCCGCGAAATGACCTTACCCCTGGCAGGACTGCCCGGCCGTTCAGCGGCATGGGGAGGGGAGGGTGATTCCCGCGCCAGGGTGCGCCGGAGCGGGTTCAGGGAGCGCCTGTGTCCTCGGGTGGCTCGGGGGCCTTCGGGCGCAGGAGGACGACGAGCGCGGCGCCCAGGGCGGTGAGCGCGCCGCCGCTGAGCGTCTGCATGCGGCCCACCTCTCGGAGGGTCTGCGAGAGCAATTCGCACTCGGGGCCGGACAGGCCCTTGCAGTCCACGGCGCCGAAGAGGGAGTTCAGGCCGTTGGCCAGCAGGGCGAGCCCGCCCAGGAAGAGGCCACCGCACAGTCCCATCGCGGCCGAGCGGCCGAGGGACGAGCGCCGGGTGGGGC
>NZ_JABBJJ010000214.1 GCF_012933655.1 Pyxidicoccus fallax
TGTGTATAAGAGACAGCCTGGGTGCCCCCACCCGGAAGGTCGAAATACAATGTGGACCGAAACGGTCCACATTACATATGACGCCCCCGGGGGCCCGGAGGCCCACCGCAGGAATGGACCCAGAGAGGAGACACCCGCACCCATGCTTCGGATGAGCAAGATGACCGACTACGGCATCGTGCTGATGACCGAGCTGGCACGCGCGGAGGGTGACACGCGCACCACCCGTGAGCTGGCCGCGCGCACCCGTGTGCCGCTGCCCTCGGTCAGCAAGGTGCTCAAGAGCCTGCTCCAGGCGGGGCTGGTGGTGTCGCACCGCGGCGCCAACGGCGGCTATGGCCTGGCGCGGCCCCCCGCCGAGTTGTCGCTCGCGGAGCTGGTCGCCGCCCTGGAGGGCCCCGTCGCCCTCACCGAGTGCGGCGTCCACACGGCCGGTGCTCCCTGCGAGCTGGAGTCCATCTGCCAGGTGCGCGGCCACTGGCGCCTCATCAACAACGCCATCCAGGAGGCCCTGGGCCGCCTGACGCTGGCGGACCTGGTGGCTCCCGCGCCCCGCGTACCCGAGCGCCTCGTCGGCCTGGGCCTGCCCTCGCGGCCCGCGCCCGCGGCCGGCGCCAACACCGTTTCCAATCCTTCCGCGACAGGAGTTCGTTCATGACCACCGACACCCTCCAGGAGCTGACCCGCCGCCCGTACGAGGCCGGCTTCGTCACCGCGGTGGAGTCGGACACCTTCCCTCCCGGGCTGAACGAGGACGTCATCCGTCAGCTCTCCGAGAAGAAGGGCGAGCCCGCCTTCCTGCTCGAGTGGCGCCTCAAGGCCTTCCGCCACTGGCTCACCATGAAGGAGCCCAACTGGCAGGCCGTGAAGTACACGCCCATCGACTATCAGGCCATCAGCTACTACTCGGCCCCGAAGCAGAAGCCGAAGAAGGGCAGCCTCGACGAGGTCGACCCGGAGATCCTGCGCACCTACGAGAAGCTCGGTATCCCCCTGCACGAGCAGAAGCTCTTGCAGAACGTCGCGGTGGACGCCGTCTTCG
Organism: Pyxidicoccus fallax; assembly: GCF_012933655.1. GTDB lineage: Bacteria > Myxococcota > Myxococcia > Myxococcales > Myxococcaceae > Myxococcus > Myxococcus fallax. Next base: position 1,043 of record NZ_JABBJJ010000214.1, read on the forward strand.
ACTCGGTGTCCGTGGCCACCACGTTCAAGGACAAGCTCGCCAAGGCGGGCGTCATCTTCTGCTCGTTCTCCGAGGCCGTGCGCGAGCACCCGGAGCTGGTGAAGAAGTACCTGGGCTCGGTGGTGCCGTACTCGGACAACTTCTTCGCGGCGCTCAACTCGGCGGTCTTCAGCGACGGCTCGTTCGTCTACATCCCCAAGGGCGTGCGCTGCCCCATGGAGCTGTCCACGTACTTCCGCATCAACGCCGCGGAGACGGGCCAGTTCGAGCGCACCCTCATCGTCGCCGACGAGGGCGCCACCGTGAGCTACCTGGAGGGCTGCACCGCTCCCCAGCGTGACACCAACCAGCTGCACGCCGCGGTGGTGGAGTTGGTCGCGCTGGACGGCGCCACCATCAAGTACTCCACCGTGCAGAACTGGTACCCGGGCGACGCCGAGGGGCGGGGCGGCATCTACAACTTCGTCACCAAGCGCGGCATCGCGCACCGGGGGGCGAAGATTTCGTGGACGCAGGTGGAGACGGGCTCGGCGATTACCTGGAAGTACCCGAGCGTCATCCTCAAGGGGGATGACTCCGTCGGTGAGTTCTACTCGGTGGCGCTCACCAACAACCTGCAGCAGGCGGACACGGGCACGAAGATGGTGCACATCGGGAAGAACACCCGCAGCACCATCGTGTCCAAGGGCATCTCGGCCGGACGCGGGCAGAACACGTACCGCGGGCTGGTGAAGGTGCTGAAGAGCGCGGAGAACGCGCGCAACTATACGCAGTGCGACTCGCTCCTCCTCGGTGACAAGTGCGGCGCCCACACGGTGCCGTACATCGAGGTGAAGAACGCGTCCGCGCAGGTGGAGCACGAGGCGTCCACGTCGAAGATTGGCGAGGACCAGCTCTTCTACTGCCGGCAGCGCGGCATCTCGCAGGAGGACGCGGTGTCGATGATCGTCAACGGCTTCTGCCGCCAGGTGTTCAAGGAGCTCCCCATGGAGTTCGCGGTCGAGGCGCAGAAGCTGCTCGGAGTGAGCCTGGAAGGGAGCGTGGGGTAGGTCATGGCATTGCTGACTGTTCGCAACCTGCACGCCCGCGTCGCGGGCAAGGACATCCTCAAGGGAATCGACCTGGAGGTCCGTCCGGGCGAGGTGCACGCCATCATGGGGCCCAACGGCTCCGGGAAGAGCACGCTGGCCAGCGTGCTCGCGGGCCGTGACGGCTACGAAGTGACGCAGGGCGAGGTGCTGTTCGACGGCAAGCCCCTCCTGGAGCTGTCGCCCGAGGAGCGCGCCACCTCGGGCGTCTTCCTGGCCTTCCAGTACCCGGTGGAGATTCCCGGCGTGGGCAACCTGCACTTCCTGCGCACCGCGCTCAACGCGCAGCGCCGGGTGAAGGGGCTGGAGGAGCTGGACGCGATGGACTTCCTCCAGCTGGCCAAGGAGAAGTCGAAGCTCGTGCAGCTCGACGCGGCCTTCATGAACCGCTCGGTAAACGAGGGGTTCTCCGGCGGCGAGAAGAAGCGCAACGAGGTGTTCCAGATGGCGGTGCTGGAGCCGCGACTGGCCATCCTCGACGAGACGGACTCGGGGCTGGACATCGACGCGCTTCGCACCGTGGCCGGCGGCGTCAACGCGCTGCGCTCGCCCGAGCGCGGCATGGTGCTGATCACCCACTACCAGCGGCTGCTGGACTACATCGTCCCGGACAAGGTGCACGTCATGGCGGCGGGCCGCATCATCCGCTCGGGCGGGCGTGAGCTGGCGCTGGAGCTGGAGGAGAAGGGCTACGGCTGGCTGGGCCTGGAGAGCGGCAAGAGCACGACGGTGGTCGCGAAGGGCGGGGAGGTCCGGCGATGACGTCCGCCCTGGCGCACTACCTCGACGTGGCCCAGCGCTTCCACGCCCGGGACGCGTCCGCGCCGGCATGGCTGAAGCGGGTGCGCGCCGAGGGACTGGCCCAGCTGGAGCGGCAGGGCCTGCCGTCCAATCGCGACGAGGCGTGGAAGTACACCAACCTGGCGCCGCTCGTGGGCGGAACGTTCCTTCCACCAGGAGAGGCGCGGGGGGCGGGCCCTCTGGCGACCGCCGTGGAAGGAACGTTCGTTCCACCCTCGGAGGCGCGGGGGGCGAGCCCCGTGGCGACCGCCATGGAAGGAACGCTCATTCCCCCCGGGCAGGCGCTGGTCGCCCGGGGGCTGGCCACCGCCGTGGAAGGAACGTTCATTCCACCGGGGGCGGGCGACCTGTCGGCGGTGGTGGCTCGGCTCGGCCTGCCGGGACCGCGGCTCGTCTTCGTGGACGGGCGGCTGGCGCCGGAGCTGTCTTCGCTGTCCGGCCTGCCGCGCGGGCTGACGCTGAAGCCGCTGCGGGACGCGCTGCGCGAGGACGGCGAGACGCTGGAGGCCCTCGTGGGCCAGCGGGCCCTGGCGTCGGAGCACGCCTTCACGGCGCTGAACGCGGCGCTGCTGGAGGAGGGCGCGCTGCTGCGGCTGGCGCCGGGCACGCTGAGCGAGGTACCGGTGCAGCTGCTCTTCCTCACGCGCGGCGACGCGCCGGTGCTGGCCAGCCCGCGCATCCTCGTGGTGGCGGGCGAGAGCAGCGAGGCCACGCTGGTGGAGACGTACGCGGGCGTGGGCGTGGGCCCGGGCGCCACCTTCACCAACGCGGTGACGGAGGTGACGCTGGGGGACAACGCCAGCCTGCACCACTACAAGCTCCAGGCCGAAGCCGACGCGGCGGTCCACGTGGGCGCGCTGCACGTTCGGCAGGGGCGGGACAGCCGCTTCGCCTCGCACGCGTTCTCCTTCGGCGGAGCGCTGTCTCGCAACGAGGTGCACGCCGCCTTCGCGGGCGAGGGCGGTGACGCGACGCTCAATGGCCTGTACGTGGGCCGGGGCACGCAGCACCTGGACAACCGCACGGCGCTGGACCACGCGGTGCCCCGGTGCACCAGCCGCGAGCTGTACAAGGGCGTGCTGGACGACAAGGCGCGGGGCACGTTCCACGGGCTCATCCGCGTGCGGCCGGACGCGCAGCGCACGGACTCGCGGCAGCAGAACCGCAACCTCCTGCTGTCCGAGTCGGCGCAGGCGGACGCGCGGCCGCAGCTGGAAATCCTGGCGGACGACGTGAAGTGCGCGCACGGCGCGGCGGTGGGGCGGCTGGACGCGCAGGCGCTGTTCTACCTGCGCTCGCGCGGCATCCCCCAGGCGGAGGCCGAGCGGCTGCTCACCCAGGCCTTCGCGCGCGAGGTGGTGGAGGCCGTGCCGGCCGGTCCGGTGCGGGAGCGGGTGGAGGGCCTGCTGGCCCTGAAGCTGCCGGGCTCGGCCCGGCGGGAGGTGCGGGCATGAGCGGGTTCGACGTGCAGCGCGTACGCGAGGACTTCCCCATCCTCCGGCAGGAGGTGCGGGGCCGTCCGCTCGTGTACCTGGACAGCGCGGCCACCTCGCAGAAGCCGCAGGCGGTCATCGACGCCATCGTCCGCTTCTACCAGCACGACAACGCCAACGTGCACCGCGGCGTCCACGTGCTCTCCGAGCGCTCGACGGAGGCGTACGAGGGCGCGCGCGAGACGGTGCGCCGCTTCATCAATGCCCGCGACGCGAAGGAGATCATCTTCGTGCGCGGCACCACCGAGGCCATCAACCTGGTGGCGCAGACGTACGGCCGCAAGCACCTGGGCCCGGGCGACGAGGTGCTCATCACGCATATCGAGCACCACGCCAACATCGTCCCCTGGCGGATGCTGTGCGAGCAGACCGGCGCCGTGCTGAAGGTGATTCCGGTGGACGAGCGCGGCGAGCTGAAGCTCGACGAGGCCGACGCGATGATGACGGAGCGCACGCGCATCCTCGCGGTGTCGCACGTGTCCAACGCGCTGGGCACGGTGACGCCGGTGAAGGAGCTGACGCGCCGGGCGCACGCCAAGGGCATCCCCGTGCTGGTGGACGGGGCGCAGGCGGTGACGCACTTCCCGGTGGACGTGCAGGATATCGGCTGCGACTTCTACGCCTTCAGCGGGCACAAGATGTTCGGCCCCACGGGCATCGGCGTGCTCTACGGCCGCATGGAGCGCCTGGAGCCGCTGCCGCCGTACCAGGGCGGCGGGGACATGATCCTCTCCGTCACCATGGAGAAGGTGACGTACAACCGCGTGCCGCACCGCTTCGAGGCGGGCACGCCGGACCTCGCGGGCGCGGTGGGACTGGCGGCGGCCATCCGCTACCTGGAGTCGCTGGGCATGGCCAACGTCGCGGCGCACGACCAGGAGCTGCTCGCGTACGCGACGCAGGCGCTGGAGTCGGTGCCGGGGCTGCGCATCGTGGGCCAGGCGCGGGAGAAGTCGGCGGTGCTGTCCTTCCTGCTGGAGGACATCCATCCCCACGACGTGGGAACGATTCTCGACCGCGAGGGCATCTGCATCCGCACCGGGCACCACTGCGCGCAGCCGGTGATGCAGTTCTTCAAGGTGCCGGCCACATCACGGGCGTCGCTGGCGCTCTACAACACGCGCGAGGACGTGGACGCGCTGGTGCGCGGGCTGCACAAGGTGTTGGAGGTGTTCAAGTGAGCTCGGACCTGTCGGACCTCTATCAAGAGGTGGTGCTGGAGCACTCCAAGCGGCCACGCAACTACCGCGTGGTGGAGGGGCACAGCCACGAGGCGGCGGGCCACAACCCGCTGTGCGGCGACCAGCTCTCCGTGACGATGAAGGTGGAGGGCGACGTCATCCGCGACATCGGCTTCCAGGGGCAGGGCTGCGCCATCTCCAAGGCGTCCGCGTCGCTGATGACGGGGGCGGTGAAGGACAAGACGCGCGCGGAGGCGGAGGCCCTCTTCGAGCGGGTGCACAAGCTGGTGACGGAGGGGCCGGAGGGCGTGGACGTGGACGCACTGGGCAAGCTGGCGGTGCTGTCCGGCGTGAGCGAGTTCCCGGCCCGGGTGAAGTGCGCGAGCCTCGCGTGGCACACGCTGCGCGCGGCGCTGGAGGGACGCGGCGAGGCCGTGTCCACGGAGTAGGGGAGGGAAGGGCACCATGAGAGGAATGACAGCGGTGCTGGAGCGGGACGTGCCCGCGACCATCATCCCCAGCGGAGACCGGGTGGCGCTGCCGGCCGGCGCGGAGCTGCGGGTGATGCAGACGCTCGGCGGCAACATCACCGTGCAGGACCCGTACGGCCAGCTCTTCCGCATCGACGAGAAGGATGGCGGCGCGCTCGGCGAGGAGTACGCGCCCAAGGAGAAGGCCGCCGCGGACCCGGGCTCCTTCAACGAGGAGCAGGTCTGGGAGCAATTGCGCACGGTGTATGACCCGGAGATCCCGGTGAACATCGTGGAGCTGGGGCTCGTGTACGCGTGCAAGGCGGAGCCGCTGCCGGAGGGTGGGCAGCGCGTGGACATCCAGATGACGCTGACGGCACCCGGCTGCGGCATGGGCCCGGTGCTGGTGGACGACGTGCGCCAGAAGGTGTCCTCCGTGCCCGGCGTGAAGGAAGCCAACGTCGAGCTGGTCTGGGACCCGCCGTGGGACCAGAGCCGGATGACGGACGTGGCGCGCCTCCAGCTCGGGTGGATGTAGCCGGCATCGGCGGGCCCGCGCCTCACTCAGCGGAGCGCGGCCAGCCTGCGCGCTCCCACGCCGAGCGCCACCGTGGCGAGACTGCCCGCGAGCAGCTTCGGCCAGCGCCGCCGGGGCGGCTCCACTTCCCGCTGCTGCGAGGCCCGCAGCTCCACCTCCGGCATCTTCTCCGCGAACAGCTCCACCATGCCGGTGAGGAAGGCGGGCAGGTCATGCGGGCCGCGGCTGGACACCCAGTTGCGGTCTCGGACGACGGGCTCGTCCACCCACTCGGCGTCGGCGTTCTTCAGGTCGTCCTTGATGCCGGGCCAGGACGTCAGCTTCCGACCCTCCACCAGGCCCGCGGAGGCCAGCACCCAGGGGCCGTGGCAGATGACGGCCATGGGCAGGTCGAGCGCGTCCGCGTCCTGCACGAAGTCCCGCGCCAGCGCGCTCTGCCGGAGGATGTCCGGGTTGACGAAGCCGCCGGGGATGAGCACCGCGTCGAAGTCCGCGGCCTTCACCTCCGTCAGCGTCGCGTCCACGGGGACCTTCTTGCCGGGGTACATCAGGTTCACCCCGCGAATCTTTCCCTTGTGGAGCGAGACAATCGTCACCTCCGCGCCCTCGCGCTTCAGCTTCTTGAGGGGCACCGTCAGCTCCACCTGCTCGAAGCCATCCGCCACCAGCGCGGCCACTCGCAATCCCTTCAGCTTCTTCATCTCGCGCACCCCGGGGTCCCTGAATTGGTCGACCGTGAGGCTGTGCATGGGGGCCCGGTCCGTGAATGGGACGAGGGGAACGAGCAGGCGGGCCCTTCTCCCTCCGCTCCAGACGTGAAGCTCCGCGTCATGACGGCTCGAGGCGTTGTGCCTGCCTGGAGGGCGTGCTACCGACCCGGCAAACCGTGGGTGGCGCATGGGTGGACTGCGTCATGTCCGGTCGGTTGCGGTTGATGACTCGCTCGGAGGCTCACCGAATGCTCACCTCGCTCTCTCCTCTTCACCGCGGACTCCTCGCGGGCACCGCGCTGCTCCTCGGCCCCGTGGGCTGCGTCAGCGTCGAGTCGGCCCGGGTGGAAGAGTCCCGGCTCGCTTCGTCCCATGACGCGCCCGCCGTGAAGCCGAAGTGGGGCATCGTCATCCACGGCGGCGCGGGCGTCATCTCGCGGGAGAACCTCTCTCCCGAGCGAGAGGCCGAGGTCCGCGCCGCGCTCACCCAGGCACTCCAGGCCGGCCACGCCGTGCTGGCCAGGGGTGGCCACAGCCTGGACGCGGTGTCCGCCGCCATCCGCGTGCTGGAGGACTCGCCGCACTTCAACGCCGGCAAGGGCGCCGTCTTCAACCACGACGGCGTCAACGAGCTGGACGCCGCCATCATGGACGGGACGACGCGCATGGCCGGCTCGGTGGCGGGCCTGCGGCACGTGAAGAACCCCATCGACCTGGCGCGGCGGGTGATGGAGAAGTCGCCGCACGTGATGATGATTGGCGAGGGCGCGGAGACCTTCGCGAAGACGCAGGGCATCGAGCTGGTGGACGCGAAGTACTTCTACACGGAGGAGCGCTGGCAGGGGCTCCAACGCGCGCTGCGGAAGGAGCGCGAGCAGCAGCAGGCGGCGCCTCCGGGCCAGCCTTCGTCCTCGCTGCGGCCGGGATATGACCCGGTGACGGGCGACCACAAGTTCGGCACCGTGGGCGCGGTGGCGCTGGACCAGGCCGGGAATCTAGCGGCGGGTACGTCCACCGGCGGCATGACGAACAAGCGCTTCGGCCGCGTGGGCGATGCGCCCATCATCGGCGCCGGCACGTACGCGGACCCGCGCTGCGCGGTGTCCGCCACGGGGCATGGTGAGTTCTTCATCCGCTACACGGTGGCGCGCGACATCTGCGCGCGCGTGGAGTACCAGGAGCTGCCCCTGCCCGAGGCCGCCAACCACGTCGTCAACGACGTGCTGGTGAAGGCCGGCGGCGAGGGCGGCGTCATCGCCATGGACCGCCAGGGCAACGTGGCCATGCCCTTCAACTCCAGCGGCATGTACCGTGGCTACATGGGCGAGGACGGCCAGCCGCACGTGGCCATCTTCAAGGACGCGGAGTCGAAGTAGCCCGGCGGCCTGGGCGAGGGGGGCCGGAGTCCCGCGGCCATCCTCGTGGTCCCGTTTCCGTCCGGATGCCGCCGCACGAGGGGGGCTGAGCGTGCGGAGCAGGTCCCTCCCGCGACTCAAACCGTGCGCGGCGTGGGCAGGACCGCCGCCGCGTTCCGGGCCATGCCTCCCACGACGACGTGGTGGAAGGGCCGGATGACGTTGAAGTACACGGGCCCCGCCCAATTCCGGTAGTGCACCAGCGTCACGACGTGGAAGCGCCGCCGGGCCCCGCCAGCTGGATTCGGCTCCGCGACGACGGCCAGGGTGGCCACCAGGTGCTTGTCCTCCACGGCCACCACCCACGCGTGCTCCTCCTCCGCATGGCGCACCGTGAAGAACGAAGCCGCGCTGCCCGGCGTCATGGGCACGTCCTCCGGGCGCAGGTGCTGAGGCAGGGGCATTCCCTCCTGGCGCATCCCGAGCAGCCGCACGAAGGCCGCGCGCACCCCGTACAGGGCCGTCACCCACGCGGGCTGGTACGACATCAGGCCCGCGATGAAGGCGCGCAGCGACGCCTCCGACTCCACCGTCTTCACGTCCACGTGGTCCGCGCCTTCCGCGAAGGGCCGTAGCACCTCCGGCAGCGCCGTGGCCTTCCGCGCCTGGAAGAGCACGCGCAGGCCGAGCGGCACGAGCGTCCACGCCCCGGTATCGGGCATGGGAATTCCATTGAAGAGCGCCCAGGCGATGAGCCCCCAGCCGAAGCTCGCGGGGAGCGGGCGGTTCAGGTCGCGCTCCACCCAGCGGGCCAGCGCGCCGAGGAGGATGATTCCCACGCCCATCATGAAGAACCAGAAGGCGGCCGCGCGGGCGCTGGTGTCCCCGCCCACGCTGTTGAACACGCCCGCTCGCGCCATCTCCAGCAGGAGCTCTCTGTAGAGCACCAGTCCCACGCCCTGGTGCAGCGCCCCAATGACCATCAGCAGCGACCCGTTCGTCACTCGCATGTGCGGCCTCCGTTCCTCGCTCATCGGATACGGTCCCGTATTTCGATACGGTACCGTATCGTGCTCACCCCACGGGAGACACTCCTGGACGCCAGGGAAGGGCTCGGCCACACTGGGGGCAACGATGAGCCGCGCTTCTTCCCGCCCGCCCGAGCCCTCCCTCTTCCGCGCATTCGAGGACATCCGCGCCCGGCGGCGAGGCCCCGGGCTGTCGGCCGAGGACTGGGCGGACGCCGCGCTCTGGAGCCTCGCGGATGGCGTGGAGGCGCTCTCCGTGGAGAGACTGGCGCGGCGGCTCGGCGTGACGAAGGGCGGCTTCTACTGGCACTTCAAGGACCGCGCGGAGCTGCTCCAGGCCGCGCTCGCCCGCTGGGAACACCTGGCGACCACCGAGGTCATCTCCCGGCTGGAGGCCCTGCCGTCTCCGAGAGAGCGGCTGCACCAGCTCCTGGCGCTGACCTTCGAACCGGACCCGCACGGGAAGATTGAAGTCGCCATCGTCGCGGGCGCCGCCGCGGACCCGCGCATCCAGCCCGTACTCGCGCGCGTGTCACAGCGGCGCATCGACTACCTGGTGAAGCTCTACCGGGCGCTCGGCCTGCCGGCCCGCGAGGCTCGCAACTGGGCGGTGCAGGCGTATTCCACGTACGTGGGCCTCCTGCACCTGGCCATCTCCAGTCCGGACACGCTGGGCACCGGCCGGGCCCGCGCGGACTACGTCAAGCATATCGCCCGGACGCTCACACCGGCGTGAGCGTCCGCTCGGCGCTCCATCCAGGCACCAGCGCCCGCCTCCGTGCTCCAGCGAGTGAGCCACGGAGGCGGGCTGACCGCGCCTACTCCTGCTGCTCCACGTCCACGAAGCAGACCTTGTTGTTGGAGGCGCCGCTGCCACTCGCGAGGCTCAGGCGGCCGTCCGTCACGGCGACGTTCGCCGTCTGCGTGATGAACCGCGAGCTCGTGGTCGGAGTCCCGGAGAGCGCCAGCTGCCCCTCCAGCGTGAGCCGGAAGACGCTGTCGAAGTGGAGCGCGTCACCCGAGGCCAGCGTCACGCGGTACTGCCCGGCCGGCACCGCCAGCTCCCACACCGCGTTGGGGTTCTCCGCCTTCTGCAGGTGCGTCAGCGTGTCGTAGCGCTCGTCCGGCGACGTGGTGCTGTTCCGGTCGCGCGTCAAAGTGCTGTTGTCCGCGTTCCACCCGTAGCTGAGCCCGTTGCCCCGCGCCCCGAAGACGAGGCCCGTGTCGGCCAGGTAGCCCGAGGGTACCGGCGACGCCGCCGGTTGGAAGTTCACCCGCGCGCGCAGGCCATCCTTGTACGTGGCCGTGAGGCTGGAGGCCGTGGCCGGCGTCAGGTAGCCGTGCGCGCGCGCCCCACCGTCGGACCACGAGGCCCACACCTTCCACGCGCCCGAGGCATCCGCCTGCGCGGGCGCGGTGACGTTGAGCGTGTAGCCCTCCCAGGACTTCAGCGTCACCGGCGTGGTGAACGTGCTCCCATTCACGCTCAGCGACAGTCCCGACGGCACCGAGCCCAGCGTCACGTCCACGATGTTCGGCAGCAGGTTGCGCGACACCGTGGTGGTGCGCCCCGCCGAGTCCGTCGCGGTGAGCCGCACCTCGACGTAGTTCGTGGTGATGGACGCCAGCTCCTCCGGCGCCGGGTAGTTGAGCGTGAGGTTGTTGCCGGTGGTGGCGGTGAGCAGCGGGTGGGTGTGGTCGTCGTGGTGCAGCAGCGCCTCCCAGGTGAGGCGGCTGTCCGGCAGCGTGCCGTCCTCGGCGTCCGTGGCGCTGCCCGTCAGCGTCATCGGCTGGCCCACGCGGTAGCGCAGGGTGGCGGACGGAGAGGTGATGGTGGGCACGGGCGCGGTGTTGCCCACGTCGATGCGCACCGTGGCCGCCTGCGCGGACGTGGCCCCGCGCGCATCGCGCACCGAGAGCGACGCGGTGAAGGTGCCGGCCGTCGCATAGGCGTGGCTCGTGGTGGGCGTGGACGTCTGCACCACCGCGCTGCCGTCACCGAAGTTCCAGAGGTACGTCAGCGCGTCGCCGTCCGGGTCGCTGCTGCCGCCACCGTTGAAGCTCACCGTCAGCGGCGGCGAGCCCGTGGTGGGCGACGCGGAGAGCGCCGCCACCGGAGGCCGGTTGTTCGTCCCGGTGTAGTTGATGCGGCGCACCTCGCCACCGTTGGCGTACGTCGTGTAGTAGAGCGCCTGGCCGGCGGCGGACGGGCCGAAGCGCAGCGTCACCGCGGAGCTGCCGCCCAGGCCGGTGGCGAACGCGCTCACCGCCACCGCGCCGCCCGCGTCGCGCGTCAGCTTGAACACCTTCCCGCAGACGTAGTCGCTGAAGAAGTACGCGTTGTCGTCCCCGGAAGCCCAGGCCCCCGCGGGCGCGAAGGCGCCACCGGTGATGGAGTTGCAGTTCTGGAAGGGCGAGCCCGAGGGGTTGGTGCCGTGCTTGTAGTCGAAGATGGGGTTGGTCATCCCCGCCGGAGGCGCGCCGCAGTTGGTGGTGGAGTTGTTGGCGCAGTGCCCCTCGCGCGTGTTCCAGCCGTAGTCCGCGCCCTTGATGCCCTCGTCGATTTCCTCCCAGACGCCCTGGCCCACGTCGTTGATGAAGAAGGTGTTGGTGCCCGGCTGGAAGGCGAAGCGGAACGGGTTGCGAAGGCCGGTGGCGTAGTTCTCCTGGCACGGGCCGGTGCCCGACGGGACACCCGCGGGGTTGCCGCAGCGGCGGCTGCCAGCGGCCGAGTACCAGGGGTTGTCCGTGGGGATGCTCCCGTCCTTGCGGATGCGCAGCATCTTCCCCAGCAGCACGTCCAGCCGGCGCGCCGTGGCGTTCTGTCCCGCGCAGCGGGTCGGGTCGCCGAGCTGGCACCCGCCGTCACCGACGCTGATGTAGAGCAGCCCGTCCGCCCCGAAGTGCAGGTCGCCCGCGTTGTGGTTGCCCGCGGTGGAGGGGATGTTGTCGAGCAGCACCAGCTCGCTGGCCGGGTCCACCACGTTGGTGTCCGGCAGCGTGAAGCGGGACACGCGGTTGACGGCCACGTTGGTGATGTTCGTCGTGCAGGTGTTGAACTTGTTGAACGTGTAGAAGAGGTAGATGTGGCGGTTGCTGGTGAAGGCGGGGTCCACCGCCACGCCCAGCAGGCCGCGCTCGGAGTTGGTGCACAGCCGCGAGCGCAGGTCCAACGCGGGCGTCGTCAGCAGCGCGCCGCCCGAGACGATGCGCAGCTGGCCCGGCTGCGTGGTGATGAGCAGCCGGCCATCCGGCGTGAAGGCCAGCGCCGTGGGCTGGGCCACCGTCGCCACCAGCGCGTCCGTGTACGACGGCGGCAGGGTGATGGCGGATTCGGCGCTCTCCAGCGCCGCGCCGTCAGCGTCCTCGGACGAGGGCTCCGGCGCGCACGCCAGGGAAACAACAGCCAGCAACAGACAGGTGAGTCGCAGAGGGTGTGGGAGACGAGGTGTCATGGATGACTCCACAGCGGGTCATTCAGCACCTTGTCTTTTGCTGGCTAAACTCGTTTTGCGCGAGTCACAAATCCACGCCGTGTCCATGAGTGAACGGCGGCATGGACTGGAGGCTCAGTCGCGCCACCGGCCGCGGCCGTCCCGGTGGTGGCGAGGCCCACCCGGAGAGGCGGGGTGGTGGCGGGGCCCTCGCCAGCGGGAGTCGTGCCCCCGGTAGTGGCCGCGGTCGTGGCGCCAGTGCCGGTCACCCCAGCGCCGGTACTCGTAGTGGCGGACCACCGGGTAGCGGCTCCACGCATGGGAGAAGTAGTAGGGGTGCCCCCAGCTCACGCGGATGCCCGCGTGGCGGTACACGGGGATGGTGACGCGGACCGAGCCGCGCACGGCCCAGCCTCCGCACGAGAAGTACCAGGACGGCCCGCGCCGCACCCAGCGCGGGGCGACGAAGACGAGGTCCGGCCGTGGAGGCGCCACCCACGTCCCCTCCACCCAGACGTGCTCGACGCCCGTCCAGTACCAGTAGCCCGGCGTCCACGTGAGGCCGGACTGGGGCGCCGGCGGGGCCTCCTCCACGCGCGGAGGGGGCGGAGGCTGGGAGGTGGAGAGCGCCTCGCCGCCGCCGGTCATCGCGACGGGAATCTCCACCATCGTCGAGTCGGGGCGCGCCCAACCACCGGACACCCAGCGCCAACCCTGGCTGTCCTGCTCCCAGTAGCCGTTGATGAAGCGGTAGCCCGGCATCGGGGCCAGCCACGTGCCCGGGTTGAAGCGCCACTCGCCGTCGTCCCAGTACCAGTGGCCGGAGGCCCACACCGCGCCCGCGAAGGGCCGCGGCGGAGGGTTCTCCCGGGGCAGGTCGGGGGGCGCGTAGGGCGCCGTGGGGACGTCGTCCTCCTCGTACCCGGAGTTGTCGTAGGTGTCGTCGTACTCCTCGTACCTGGAATCGTCGGGGTCCTGGGCGGGGAGTGGGGTCGTCTGGGCACTGACTACCGGGGCCGCCAGCAGGGCCACCAGGCAGGCCCAATTTCGAGGAGTCATGACGTCATCTCCGTACGAGGTGCGCCCTGAGGGACGGATGGCGCGCGGTTCTATTCAATGAACCGCCGGACGGGGCCCCCGTTCGTTGGACTCGAAAGGAGTGTGGACCTCCGCGAGGCCGGTGTCGCACGCAAGGGCCCCCGAGGGCAGGGCAATGACCGCCAGCAGACCCGCCAGGCAGCGCTTCCGGGACATCTTTCGAGAAGTGTTCATCACAGGTGTCTCCGCCCTTCTGTTGCAAGAGCGGGTTTTCCGAAGAAACTGCCGCCCATGTACCTCGTCGCCGCCGCCGTGGTCGTCCTGGTGGGACTGTCGCTGCTCATCCACCGTGTCCTCCGCTCCCGGAGGAACCTCGTGTCCACCATCCGCCAGGGCAGTGCCGCGCGGGTGGAGGCGCTCCTGCGCCGACGGCCGCAGGTGCTCGCGGTGGCGCGCGAGTCGGTGCGCGGGCCGCTCCAGGCCGCGGCGGCGGTGGGCAACCATGACATCGTCGAGGTGCTGCTGACGCGCGGGGTGGACCCGGCGGGAATCGACGGCTGGGGGCAGAGCGCGCTGCACGTGGCGGCGCTGCACGGCCACACCGAGCTGGTGCGGCGCTTCCTGGAGCTGGGCGTGGACGTGAATCTGCGGGCGGGGCGGCCCACCTCCGACAAGGTGCCGTCCCGCTCGGGCGCCACCAGCGTGCACTTCGCCTGCGGCGCCGGGCAGCTCGCCGCGCTGGAGGTGCTGCTGGAGAAGGGCGCGGCGTGGGACGCGGTCGACGAGCGCGGCCTCACCGCGCTGCACGAGGTGGCCGCCCGCTCCGGCTCGGTGGAGGTGGCGCGGCGGCTGTTGGAGCTGGGCTGCGCGGTGGACGCGGTGGACTGCCTGGGCCAGACGCCGCTGATGCTGGCGCTGACGTACAAGCGCAACGCGCTGGCCTCCCTGCTGGTGTCCCACGGCGCGAGCCCCCACGCCCGGGGCCCGCTGGAGTTCACCCCGCTGCACCTGGCGGCGCTGCGCGGCCTGGAGGACCTCGTCTCGGGGCTGCTCGCCGCCGGAGCGGACCCCCAGGCCCGCAACGACCTGGAGCACACTCCGCTGGACGTGGCCCGCGCGGAGGGCCACACGTCCGTCGCGGCCCTCCTCGAGGCGGCCATGGGGGCCGCGCGCCCCCGGGCGACCGAGGCCTAGGGGCTACTGCTTCACCAGCACCAGCTCGCGCGTCTGGATGAGGTCCACGTCGCCGGTGAAGCCGGCGAACTGCTCGTACTGGTTGGGCGCCACGCGGGTGCGGGGCACGCGCAGGGACTCGGTGATGGTGAGGGTGCCGCCCTCCTGCTTCTCCGAGCGCGTGAAGCCGCCGAAGGGGTTGTCCACCTTGAGCGACGGCTGCGGGTCCGCCAGCTTCCAGCCACCCGGCATCTTCAGCGTCACCTGCGTGCGGCTGGCCTCCGTGTTGTCGATGTAGAGCGGCGTGCGGCGGGTGCTCAGCTGCACGTAGCGCCGGCCGAGCTGCGCGGGGAAGGTGAGGGGCCCCAGCGCCATGCGCTTGTCGCCCTCCAGCCGGCCGAAGCGCGGCACGGTGAACTCGTAGCGCAGCACGAAGGGCGCGCCCACCTGCTCCTGGTGGTCCAGCTTCACGCTCGACAGCGCCGCGCCGCCGAAGTACCGCGCCACCGCGCCCTGCAGCGCCTGATTGCGGCTCTCCGCCGACAGCTGGCTGAAGGCTTCCGCAATCTGCGCCGCCTCGAAGCCCGAGTACACCTCTTCACCCCTGCCGGTGAGCTTGCCCTCCGCGTCCAGCTCCAGCGCCAGCCTCACCTCCTTGCCGGGCACCTCCTTCACCGGCGGCGTCTTCGCCTTCTGCAGCGGCAGGCCGGGCTCCGGCAGGAGGTACGCATCGAGGCCGCCCATGGCCGGCTCCGGCAGCTCGCCAAAGGGGCCGAAGCGCACCGACGTGTCCACCCACACCGGCTCGCTGCCCGGCGGCTCCACGCGCAGCGCCGCGAAGGGCAGCAGGTTGTCCTGCGGGAAGAGGTACTGCGCCGGGTCCGTGCTGAAGGTGCGGATGGCCACCACGCGCGCCGGAATCCCCAGCACGTCCAGCCCGGCCTTCATCACCGTCAGCCGGCTGCCGCGGTCCTGCGCCACCGTGGACGCCGCGGACTGGCCCAGCCCCGCGTCGCGCCCGGAGAAGCGCTGCATCACCGCCGCGTGCAGCGCCTTCACCGCCTCCAGCCCCTGCTTGCCCTGGGCCGCCTGGCGCGCGAAGGCCTCCACCTCGGCCGTGCGCTGCCAGCGGTCCCGGAAGGCGTCGCCGTAGACGCGCACCAGCCCGTCGTTGCCCGTGGCGCCCGCGCCCACCATGACGAAGGGCAGGTACTCGTTGCTGGACTGCGGCGCGTCCGGCTCGGCGATGAAGGGCGGAACCCGGCGCGCCTCGTAGTGGAAGACCTCCACGTCGCCCTGCACCTTCGGCGCGGGCGCCTTCATGCCGTGCGCGTCCACCTTCATGCCGCTGCCCTTGGGCGCCACCACCGTGTACGTCGTCCACGCGTTGGGCTGGTTGGCAATCTGGAAGTAGAAGGCGGACGCGGTGAAGCCCGGCTGCGCGGGGCCGCGCGGGCTCTCCGCCAGCAGGTACTCCACCTGGATGTAGTCACCCACCTGCACGCCCGGCAGGCTCACCGTGTCCTTGCCCTCGATGTTCTCCGGCTCCAGAACGCGGCCGTCCGCCTTCAGCGTGCGCAGCGCCAGCACCTGCGCGCCGCGGGGCACGTTCACCTCGGCGATGTCCTGGATGCCGGACTGCTCCAGCGCCTTCTGCACGGTGTGGATGCGGTTGACGATGCTGCCGTCCGGGTACACGCGCACCGCCGCCGCATCCAGCACGAAGGCCGCCGCGCTGCCGCCGGTGACGGGCTCCGCCTCGTAGGCGCGGATGGCCTCGCGCGCGTCGATGGCGTGCTCCTGCAACAGCTCCTTCCCCGTCTTCGCCCGCTCCACCGCGCGGCGTAGGGACAGGTCGTCTCCCTCCATGGCCAGCGCCTTCTCCCGCAGCGCCAGCGCCTCGGCCGCGTCACCGGCGAACTCGCGCACGTCCGCCATGCGCTTCACCAGCTCCGCGTTGCGCGGCCACACCTTCGCCAGCTCCTTCAGCACCGCCGTCGCGTCGTCGTAGCGGCGCAGAGACACGTAGAGGTTGGCCAGCGTGTTGCCCGTGCTCGCGGTGCTGGGGTCCCTGGCGAGCAGCTCCGCGTACAGCTTCGCGGCCGTCTCCATGTCGCCGCGCGTGCGCGCGTGCTCCGCCTCGCGCACCACCGCGCCGGGGCAGCCGCGAATCGACTCCACCAGCCTGTCCCCGCGCTCCACCGCGTCGCGCCGGCGCGCCAGGTTGTACTGGAGCCCCAGCGCCTCGCAGTGGCCCGGCTGCGCCTCCAGCGCCACCGCCAGCGACTCCTCGGCGAGCGCCTCCACGTCCAGCGCCAGCGCCGCGCGCGCCCGCTCCATGGACACCGCGGGGCTGGCGGCGGCCAGCGCCGGGTCCACCGTCTTCAGCGCCTCCAGCGCCGCGGCGGGCTGTCCGTCATCCAGGAAGAGGTCCGCGCGCACCAGCACCGCGGCCACGTTGCCCGGGTCCTTCGCCAGCACCGCCTCCAAGTCCCGCGTGGCCCGGCCGCGCGCCACCTTGGAGGGCACCGTGCGGTCCACCGCCGCCAACTCCGCGCGCAGCGCCAGCAGGGCCGGGGTGGTGGCCTCCACCGTCGCCATCAGCCGCCGGGCGCCGTCCGCGTCCCGCGCCATGCCGTCGCGCACCGCCAGCACCGTGGCCAGCAGCTCGCCCGCGTCCTCCTCCAGCGCCGCCTTCAGCGACTCCACCGTGGGGTAGACGCCCGGCATCTCCTCGGAGGTGCTTGGCGCCTTGCCCCACGTCTGGGGCGCGGGCCCGGCGGCGGGGGTGAAGCGCACGCCCGAGGGGCGCCCGTCCGCGCGCAGCAGGGAGAAGGTGATGAGGCCGGAGGTGCCGGCCTTGAACTGGCGGATGAGGAAGCGGTGCTTGCCCGCCGGCAGGTCCACGGCGCGCGCGGTGACGGTGGAGGCGGCGCGCTCCCAGGCGCGGCGCTCCAAGAGCGGCGCCCCGTCCATCAGCACCTGGTGCGAGGCGCCACTCACCGAGCGCGCCACGTAGGTGCCCGGCTCCGTCACCTCCACGTCGAAGGCCATGAGGTACAGGTCGCCCTCGCCGGGCTCGCCGCCCAAATCGAGCCGGCCGTCCGGCGCGCGCAGCGTGCGCACGGGCAGCGGGCCGAAGGCGCCGGTGAAGGGGCCCGCGAGCGAGCCCGTCTTGCTGACGGGGTCCGCCTCGTCCCACGACAGCACGTGGAAGGGGGAGAAGGGGCCCACGAGGGAGACTTCCCCCACGCCGCCCACCTCGCGGAGCACCGTGTCGCGCGCCTTCGCGTCGCCGCGCACCACGTGCACGGACATGCGCGCGCCGCGCAGCAGGAAGGCGGCCTCGCCCGTCACGCCCGCCGCCAGCGCCCGGTCCACCCCCTTGAGGATGTCGTCATCCAGCGCGCGCGACGTGCCCACCATGTCCAGCACGTAGCGCGCGGCGGGCACCACCAGCGGGTGCCGGGGCGCGCGCGCCGACAGCTCCAGCGCGGCCGTCAGCGCCTTGTCCGGGCGGCCCGCGCGCCGCGCCATCCAGTGCTGCCCCATCAGCGCGTACGGGTCCGCCGCGTCCTTCGCCACGGCCGCGTCGAAGCGCTGCTGTGCCAGCGTGGCGTCACCCGCCACCAGGTACGCGTGGAAGCCCGCGAGCGCGAGCGTCCGGGCGTCGTCGGTGCCCTTCTGCGCCCGCTCGGCGGCGGACTCCAGGAGGCGCGGCGTGACGGAGGAGGAGGACTTGGGGCAGCCCGACAGGGCGGCGAGGAAGGCGAGCGCGGCGAGTCCGCGGCGGAAGGTGCGCAT
Organism: Pyxidicoccus fallax; assembly: GCF_012933655.1. GTDB lineage: Bacteria > Myxococcota > Myxococcia > Myxococcales > Myxococcaceae > Myxococcus > Myxococcus fallax. The sequence continues at coordinate 19,156 of NZ_JABBJJ010000214.1, forward strand.
AGGAGGGCCGAAGGGATAATTCAATCCCTCGTGGGTGGCCATATTCCCCTGCGCGGGGATGTCCGCCGCGGGCGCTCGGACGGGCTAGCGCCGCTTGCCGCCCTTCGGGGGGGCCTTCGCCGGCTGCTTCTTGGGCGGAGGGGGCGGGGCCTTCTTGGGCGTCACCGCCTTGGCCGGCACCACGGAGGCCGGCGTCGGCCGGGAGGCCACGGCCGGCAGCGGAGTCGTGGGCGGGGGCGGCGCCTTCTTCACGGTGTAGGTGAGCCCCTCGATGCGGCAGGTGCCCTCGATGCAGCCCATGGCGGGCACGGGCGGCTCGCCGAAGTGCTCCATCCAGCCCGGCCCCAGGTTGATGGGGTCGGCGATGGCGCGCTGGTCCTTGCCCTTGCCCACGAAGGCCTGGAGGAGGCCCTCCGCGTCCACCCGCAGCTCCAGCACGGCCTCGCCCTCGGGGGAGTCCAGGCCCAGCATGGTGCCGCGCCGCTCGCCCAGCGCCCACTCCAGCCGCAGGGGCTCCTTGGCCCCGTTGTGGATGAGCGCCACGTAGCGCCCCGTGCTGCCCTCCAGCACCACCGCGGCCTGGGGGGCCTGCGGGGCGCCGTCCCACACGGCGAGCGCCTGGCGCTTCAGCGTGGGAGGCGAGACCTCCGCCCGCAGGCGCGCGCCGAGCGTGGCGATGTCGCCCTCGCGGCCCACCACGTCCACGCGGACGCGGCCCACGCGCGACGGCCCATCCACCGGCGGGAAGATGATGCCCTTGTCGTCCAGCTCCACCGGACGGCCCGCCACCAGCAGCTGGGGCGCGTCCGGGCCCTCGCCCACGGCCACCGTGCGCCGCTCCGCGCCGTCCTCGATGCGCCCGTGGCCCGACAGCGGCGACTCGATGCCCAGGCCCTTGTCATCCATGAGGGCCGCGCCGGGCGGCACGCGCCTGGGCGTCTCTCCCGCCCGCTTCCACGCGATGCCCAGCACGCCCAGCGCCGCCAGCACCAGCAGCACGGCGGCGGCCTGCAGCGTCTTGTGCACCACCTTGCGCACGCCCTGCTGGAAGCGCCGCAGGCGCGTCTGCTTCACCGGCGGCATCGACATCAGGCTGCTGCCGGGGACCAGGACTTCCAGGTCCGAGATGAGCGCCCGCACCGACGGGTAGCGGTCCTCGGGGTCCGGCTTGAGGCACTTGGTGACGATGGCGTCCAGCCGCGAGTCCAGCCCCGCCTTGCGCCGCGACGGCGGGTCGAAGGTGCCCAGCGGCACCTCGCCGGTGAGCCACTCATAGAGGATGACGCCCAGCGAGAAGATGTCCGCGCGCGCGTCCGCGTTCTTCGCGTCCACCCGCTGCTCGGGCGCCATGTACGACAGCGTGCCCATGGACACGTGCGTGGACGTCAGCGCGTAGCGCGAGGAGGGACTGGCATCCGCCAGGAACGACGCGAGCCCGAAGTCCGACACCTTGGCGATGCCGCCGGCCTGCTGGTCCAGCAGGATGTTCTCCGGCTTCAAGTCCCGGTGGATGACGCCGCGGCCGTGCGCGTACTCGATGGCCCGGCAGATTTCGAGCATCCGTCGCAGCGCGCTGGGCACGTCCAGCTCCGGCGCGCGGATCAGCTCGCGCAGCGACGGGCCGTCCACGAACTCCATCACCAGGTAGTACGTGGTGTCCGTCTTCCCCTTGTCGACGATGGAGACGATGTTGGGGTGGCTGAGCGCCGCGAGCGCCGCGGCCTCTTTCTGGAACCGCGCGATGAAGGACGGGTCCTTGGCCAGCTCCGGGTTGAGGAGCTTCACGGCCACCGTGCGGCCGAGCGACAGCTGGGTGGCCTTGTGGACCTCCCCCATGCCACCACTCCCGACGAGCTTGTCGAGGTGGTAGCCGCTGATGAGGTCCGGGGACCGAGGCCGGCTGATCGCGGTGGGGTCGATTGAGGACATTGGCGGTGGGCGAGGGGGCCGCCAGGGTAGCAGAAACCCGCCGCCGTTCTATCCACTCAACTCGGGGTGTCCGTGCCGCCCCCCCAGGCAGGCGGCCGGGCGCTCTTTCAGTGCCCCGAGGCCGTGCGGCTCACCGCCGCCCGCAGGCTGTTGCGGACCTGGTCCAGCGAGGAGCGCATCTGCCCGTGGCGCACCGACGCCGCCACCGCCCGCGACAGCGACTTCAGGAGGGCGACCTCCTCCGGCTTCCAGGCGCGCGGCTGCTGGCAGTCCTCGAAGGCCACCATGCCCCACCACTGCTGGCGCGTGGGGTTGATGGGGCACATCAGCACCGACTGCGTGCCCTGGCGCTCCAGCAGCTCCCGCATCGTCGGAGGCGCGTCGCGGGTGGGGCACGCCACCACCATGCCCGCCTCCAGCATGTCCACCCAGCCCGGCGCGAAGTCCCGGAAGCTGAAGGCGCGCAGCACGGGGTTGGCCAGCGGCGACGGCGTGGGCGGCTCCGCCCAGCCGTAGCGCATGTCGGTGATGAAGCGCCCGTACGTGCCCTGCGTGCGGTTCTCGAAGATGTAGGCGCGGTGCACGCGCAGCGCGTGGCCCACCATGCCCAGCGCCTCCATGCCCGTGCTCACGCCCAGTCCCTTTTCCAGCAGCAGCTTCGAGGCTTCCGACACCTTCGAGAAGGCTTCAATCATGTGAGGGGACTCCAGGAGGGGGGCTTCAGGAAGGATCCACGTCAACCGACTTCCGTCACTATCCGGGTCGGTCTGTCATTCTCTGAAGTCACATTAAGCAGGATTCTTCTAATCCTGTCAAATCTCAAACTCACTGAATGACGCAAACTGGTTCGAGATGGAATGACTCAGGCGGGGTGGAAGCGACCTCCTGTTCACTTCCAAGCATACGCCAGGACCGGGGGGCGGGCTGGGGCAAAGTGGACCCGGAAAAGCGCACGGGGGCGCCCCCCTTGGATGGGGCACCCCCGTGGTGGGTCCTGCAAAGCCGTAAATCAGGACTACTTGATGTCGGCGGCCGTCTCGGTCTTCGGAGCGGCCTTCTTGGAGGACTTCTTCGCGGGCTTGGCCTCGGGCTTCGCCTCGGCCTTGGCCTCCTCGGCCTTGGGGGCCTCGGCGGCGGGGGCGGGGGCAGCT
>NZ_JABBJJ010000215.1 GCF_012933655.1 Pyxidicoccus fallax
GGCCTGGACGGCGGGGGCCTGACAGGCCCGTGCGGAATGGAGGTTCCATTCCTGAACGGGGGGCTGGGGGCAGGGAGGACGGAGTCATGGGAGGGTTGACCTGGTAGGTGCTCGGAATGGACGTTCCGCTCCGGATGGGACATCGGGCTGGCAGGTCCTCGGGCTTCGGGCATGCCGAACACGCCCGGTGCGCCATTCGCGCGACGTCAGGGGCGAGTTGGCGCTGAGGCACGCTCCGTCCGCGTCATGACTGAGACGTCAAGTGGAAGACAGCCCGCTTCCCGTTGGGCGGCCTTGCACGTGCGGGGCGCCGTCACCACCTTGCCCCGGTCGTGGCCTGCCAAGGCGGGGCCGCGCCGAGCCTGGCGGGGAATGGGATGGATGTCTGGCGCATCCTGCTGGCACCGCTATACGCGATGTGCCTGATGGCGCTGGTGGTGGCGGCGTTCACCTTCGGGAGAAGGGACGCGGCCGCGCGCCCGTGGCGCCTGCCCCTGCTGTGGTTCGGTCTGCTGGCGACGGCTTCGTTCTTCATCGCGTCGCGGTTCTCCGGTGAGGCGGCCGGTCCGGTGCTCCTGTCGGCGGAGGCGGCGACCCGGGCCGGAGGCGCGGCGCTGCTCGTCCTGGCCGCGGCGGTGGCGGTGCGCGGCTCGTGGGCTCGCTCCCGGGCGGACCTGCTCCGCTCGTCCGCGCCGAAGGCGCTGGATGAAGCGGTGGCGTCGCTGCGCGCCGGGGACGTTCCGGGCTGGGGCGTGTACCAGGGCACCCTGGATGCCGCGGATGCGCTGACGTCACCGGGCGGGGTGCCCTGCGCCTTCTACGATGCCGAGGTGCGCCAGGTGGCGGAGGACGGGCGCAAGGGCCCGCTGCTGTCGCGCGAGCGTGCGTACTCGCCGGTGCTGCACCTTCGCGGCGAGCGGGTGAGCGCCTCGGTGCGCTTCGCCCCGTCATCGCTGATGGCACCCTTGGAGGTGCGCCGCTGCGAGGCGCTGCCGGGAACGGTGCCCGCGTCCTGGTACGAGGACGCACCCGAGCCAGAAGCCGGAGTCCAGGCCCAGGCCCAGGCCGTGGCCACGGAGCCGGAGGCCCTCTCGTGGGAGCGCGTGGGCGCTCCGGGCGAGCGGTGCCTGGTCGTGGGCGAGCTGCGGCGCGGCGCCCGGGAAGGTTCCTACGTGCTGTGCGGGCGGAACGGCGGACCGGCGCTGGTGGTGCTGGGCCCCGAGCTGCCAGTCACGGGAGGCACGCTGCTGCGCCGGGCCTGGACGCACTTCGCGGCGGCCGGAGCGCTCTCCACGGTCGCCGCGCTCATCCTGGCGCGGGGCCTGTAGCCCTGGAGCCCGGGACCTGTCTCCCGGGCTCCAGTCACTCAATACTGTCTGCTCAGCTCCCGGTCCCCCGCGACGTGGAGAACACGAGCTGCTCCCGCCGGTCCGCCATCGTCACGGAGAACGTGCGCTCCACGCCCGCGAGCCCCAGCGGCGTGGCCTTCGTCAGCTCCGCCAGCAGCGCGCCGGCGGCGCGCAGGTGGAAGCCGGTGTTCCACATGCCCTCCAGCTCGCTGAACACGGTGCGCAGCTCGTCCGGGGCCTTGCGCTCGTCGATGGCCCGGCGCAGGCGCACCATGCCGCTCACGAAGGCCTGGCACTTGGCCAGCGTGCCGCGGTTCTTCTCCGTCACCTCGGCGAACGTGAAGTTCCCGCCGTCCGGGCGCCACTCGCTCTCGATGAGCAGCAAATCCTTGCCCAGCTCCTTCACCGAGGGGTCGTGCCTGAAGTAGTGCTCGGCGATCTGCGCCGCGCGCGTCGGCGACAAGTCCCCGGTCATCAGGCCGCCCTTCTCCTGCACCTCGCGGAGGTACGCCTGCCAGATGGGCGCGTACACCACGCGCCGGAACTCGGCGGAGGCGCGCGCCGTGTTCTCGCTCCACGGCATGGCCCGCGCCAGCGCCCGCGAGAACAGCCCCAGGTCGAGCTCCTGCACCTTCGGCACCAGCGCCCGGAAGGTATCGTCCGCCATCTTCAGCTCGAGCCGCGTCTCGATGGGCTCCTTGTTCAGGTCGGACTGGAGCGTGCTCATGACGGCGGCCGCGTCGGCGGCGTCCAGCACGCCCCACACGACGGCGTCATCCACGGCCGCCTGCAATTCCTTGCGGCTCATTTTCTTCTGCCGGCCCCACAGCATCAGGTGCAGGCCGTAGCGGAAGTCCGACGCCACCGGGGTGGGGGAGAACCGCTCCATGTCCGCCTTGAGGTCCACCATCCACTGGCCGCGGTTGCCCAGCAGCTTGTCCTCGTAGCCGCGCTGCCCGAGGAACGCCATGCGCCGGGCGCCCTGCGCGTTCTCCTGCGTCACCCAGCGCTGCTTGGACGAGCCCCGCGCCTTGAGCACCTCGAACGAGCCCAGCCCCAGCGAGAAGCCATACGCCTGCTGTCGCGTGAGCGTGCTGGAGTGCAGGTAGTTGCGCAGCTCGAAGGACTTCTGGTTCTCCGGCAGCTCCCGCATCCACTTCAGCAGGTCCACCAGGTTGCCCCGCAGCAGCGAGCCGTGGAAGCGCATCGCCGTGGCGTCGTCCACCACCACCTCCAGCAGCGTGGAGGACTCGGACAGCCGCAGGTACTCGTACTGGAAGCCGGCGGCAATCTGCGTCTTCGCCGCGTCGTCCAGCTTGCCCTCGACCTTCTTCTTGAAGGCGTCCCACTCGGCCTTGATGTTGGACAGGTCCGCGAGCCTCGGGTCCAGGCCGATGCGCTCCAGCGCGGCGCGCAGCGCCTTCTTCGGCAGCTCGTCCAGCTTCAGCTTGCTGGCCTTGTCCACCAGCGCGTCCATCACCTGGAGCGAGGTGCCGTCCGCTGGAACCCCCAGCTTGCCGGCCAGCTCGCGCAAATCACGGCCGAGGATGGCGTCCAGCACACGCGCGAGCTGCTCCTTCACCGCCTTCGCGTCCACGAAGTCCACGGTGACGCCGAGCCCCGCGCCGAGCGTCCCCTCGCGCGACTTCGCCTTGCGCACCGAAATCTGGATGCGCCCGGGGCGCGGCCGCGAGAAGGTGAGCTGGTAGTCGTCCGTGAGCCCCACCTTCGCGGACACGCCCGCCTTGAGGTCCGTCCTCAGCGCCAGCAACTCATTGGCGCGCACGAAGGCCAGCCGGCCGAGGTTGGCGGTGAAGAGGTCCGCCCAGCTCAGCTCCAGGCGCGTCTGGAGGCGGCCTCGCGCCTGCCACGACAGCGCGTCGCCCGTGGCCAGCTTCACCAGGTCCGAGGCCTGCAGCAGCCGCAGCTCGGCCAGGTCCATGCGCGCGGCCTCGCGCATGTTCCGCGCGAGCGGGTGGGCGCGGTAATCGCTGAGCGTGACGGACAGCTCGCCCTGCGTGTCCGCCGCGAGGAAGGAGAGGCTCGCGCCCGCCGCGGCCTTCACGCGCGCGGTGATTTGATAGCGCATCCACCCCTGGTCCCCGCCCAGCAGCAGCTGCGGCCGGGGCGCGTCCGGCGTGGACTCCGCCGCCGCCTCGCCCACCACGCGATTCTCATCCACGTCGCCGGGCGAGTTGAAGTTGCGGATGGAGGCCTCGCCGCCGGCCTCGAAGGAGAGGGTGAAGTCCGTGAGGTTCAGCTTGGGCGGCAGGATGTTCTCCTGCGTGAAGGCTCCCTGCGCGAGCGGCACCTTGATGTCCTGGTCCGCCAGCTTCACGTCGGGGACCTGCCGCGCCACCTCGTCCGGAAGCTTCGCCAGCAGCTTGTTGACCACCTTCATGCATGTCCCCCTGGGGCATGGCCATCGGCCACGGGTTCGAGCCCCAGGGTCGCACGTTGCACGCGGTTCCGGAACAGCCCCCCTTCCCCAAGAGCCCGGCAGTGACCGGAAGCCCTGCCCCGGGGGACGGGGCGCCGCGCACCCTCGGGCGCGTCAGGCCTCGTCGCCCAGGCCGTACTCCTTGAGCTTGCGCGCCAGCGTGTTGCGGCCAATCTCCAGCACGCGCGCCGCCGCGGTGCGGTTGCCCTTCACCGCGTCCAGCACGCGCAGGATGTGGCGCCGCTCCACCTCCGCGAGGGGCAGCAGTCCTCCGGCCTCGCCCGTGGCGCTCGCGGCGGCCTCGCCCGTGGGCCGTGCCTCGGAGGCGGGCAGGGCGGTGGCGACGGGCGCGGGCCGGTCCACGGTGGGCAGCGGCAGGTGCTCCTCGAGGATTTCCCCCTCGCACAGCACCACGGCGCTCTCGATGCAGTTCTCCAGCTCGCGCACGTTGCCGGGCCAGCGGTAGCGCTTGAGGCGCTCCAGCGCGGCGGCGCTGAGCTTCGGCGGCTGCAGGCGGTGGCGCCGGGCCACGGCGGCCACGAAGTGCCGGGCCAGCCGCTCGATATCCTCCGCGCCGCGCTCGCGCAGGGGCGGCAGCACCACCTCCACCACCTTGATGCGGTAGTAGAGGTCCTCGCGGAAGCGGCCCTCCGCCACCATGCGGGCGAGGTCGCGGTGCGTGGCGGCGACGATGCGCACGTCCACCTTCACCGCCTGGGTGCCGCCCACGCGCTCGAACTCGCGGTCCTGGATGACGCGCAACAGCTTGCCCTGCACGGGCAGCGGCAGCTCTCCAATCTCGTCGATGAACACCGTGCCGCCGTCGGCCGCCTCGAACTTGCCGGGCACGCGGTGGTCCGCGCCGGTGAAGGCGCCCCGCTCGTGGCCGAACAGCTCGTTCTCAATCAGCGTGGCCGGCAGCGCGGCGCAGTCCACCTTGATGAAGGGCTGATCCCTGCGCGGGCCGTTGACGTGGATGGCGCGGGCGAAGAGCTCCTTGCCGCTGCCGCTCTCGCCGCGCAGCAGCACGGTGGCGTCGGTGGGCGCGGCCTTGCGGACGAGGCGGTAGATGGACTGGAGCTGCGGCGACTCGCCGATGATGCGGTTGAAGAAGTAGCCGACGGGCGCGTGGGGCTGGTCCTTGGCGCGCTGCAGCTCCTGGTAGAGGCTGGTGCTCTGCAGCGCGGTGCTCACCTGGGTTGCGATGGCGGTGAGCCGCTCGGTGTCCTCGGCGGTGAAGTTGTCGCCGCCGCGCCGGTTGAGCACCTGGAGCACGCCGTAGAGGGCACCGTCCGCGTCGCGCAGCGGGACGGCGAGCAGGCTGGTGGTGCGGTAGCCCGTCATCCGGTCGATGTCCGCGAAGAAGCGGCGCTCGCCGCGCGGGTCCGGGACGTTGATGGCCTGGCCCACCTCGGCCACGGTGCCGGCGACGCCCTGGCCCAGCTTCACGCGAATCTGCGACACCTCCGGCAGGTGGGCCGCGCGGCTGAACAGCTCGCGGCGCGCCGGGTCCAGGAGCCACAGCGTGCCCCGGTCCGCCTGCATGGACGCGGCGATGCGGTCCATCAGCGTCTGGAGGAAGGCATCGAGGTCCACCTCGCGCCCGACGAGACCGCCGAGCGGGAGGAGGACCTGCGTGACGTCCGAGGGCGGTGGGGGCATGGGAGGCAGCGGCGGGAGGACGAAGGCCGCGGCCTCACCATAGCATCCGGTGGGCATGGGGCCGTCCCCTCTCAGGCCGCGCGGCCCAGGACGAGCCGCTGGCCCTCGCGCGCCGGCTCGCACACGGGGAAGAGGGCGCGGGCCTGCTCCGCCATGTCCTCCACCACGTCGTCCGGGTGCGCCGGGTCATGGTGGAAGAGGCACAGCCGCCGCGCGCCCACCAGCTTCGCCACGCCCGCCGCGTCCATCATCGTCGAGTGGCCCCAGCCCTTCTTGGACATGCCCTTGCGGCCCTCGTACTCGTCGGGCGTGTACTGGGCATCCAGGCAGAGGACGTCCACGCCCTCGAAGAGGCGGGCCACCTCGGGCGCCAGGTCCTGCATGCGCACCTCCACGTCGGTGGCGTAGACGAACGAGTGCCCGTCCGCCTCCACGCGGTAGGCGAGGCATCCCTGCGGATGCGGCACGTCGATGGGCGTCACCTTGAACGGGCCCACCTCCACCGGCTGCGCGTGCAGCGCCGAGCGGAAGTCCATGCGCGAGCGCATGGTGGTGAGCGGCACCGGGAAGTGCGGCGGCTGCATCTGCGCGGCCAGCTCCGACTGGAGCGCCTGCGCGCCATTGGCGCCGGGGCCGTACATGACGAACTCCGACGTGGGCAGGTACGCGGGCGTGAAGAAGGGGAAGCCCTGCACGTGGTCCCAGTGCAGGTGCGAGAAGAACAGGGTGGCCTTCTGGGGCGCGCCCTCGCGCATCATGACTTCGCCCAGCGCCCGGATGCCCGTGCCCGCGTCCAGGATGAGCCGGTGGCCCTGGCTCGTCACCTCCACGCACGCCGTGTTGCCGCCGATGCGCGAGCCGGACACCGCGATGCTCCCCCGAACCCCGTAGAACCGGACTTCCATGGTGTGTCTCCTCAAGTGGGGGACATCCTCTTCGGACGTCCTGACACCCGGGAGCCAGAGCATGGAGAGTGCCAGACCCAAGTGGCTGGAATCACTGGGGTGGCACCGCCTCATGTCGAGCGGTGCACCATTCTGGATCGCCTTGGGATGGGGCGGCCGCACCATTCCGGGGCATCCGGGCTGGCGGGGGTTGCGGCTCTAGGACGGGGAGCCGGCGGAGGTATTCAGGGCGCGGCTAGCAGGGCTCGCCCTGGGTGAAGGGGCCTCCGGCGACGGAGCCCTCCAGCGCCTCAGCGCTTGCGGCGGTCTCCCCTGGAGCCGCGCGCGGCCTCGAACTCCTTCAGCAGGTCTCTTCCCCTCCTTACGAGCTGGGCGCGCTCCTCCGGAGACAGGGGACTGGCGCTGGCGACGTGGTCGAGAAACTCCTGGGGCAACCCAATCCGATACCGCTCGATCAGGTCACACAAATCGGCCTGCCATATCCAGCGCCCATCCGTCAGCAGCGACAGGCCACCGGGCAGGATTTTCCGGGCATCCAAGGGGTCCTTACGAAACCCCATGACATCCATGAACACCTGCCCACCCTTGAGAAAGGCAATGACCTGCCTGGCGAGGGACTCGTCGAGTTGGCCCGCTACGTCGCGGATGCTTGGCAGCTCTCGACGCGCGTCGGACTCGGTCTCCCGAAATAGCCCGAGGACCCTCACGTTCGAGGCATGACGCAGGCGCGCTGGTGCGCGTCGAGCTGCTGGCCCCACCGCTCGACGTAGGCCCTCTGCAACGTGCGCCCGGAAGCGAAGCAGAAATAGGCCTCGCGGCTGAGATAGGAGAAGGTCATCGAGTAGCGATCCACCGTGGTCGGCGGGGAGGCCCTGTGCAGGCAGCGCGCGGTGTCGCAGAACACCGCCGTGAGCCGGGGGCCGACGAAGGTCCGCCACTCCGAGGACGGCACCACCTTCTCCAGCGCCTCGGGCGTGCAGGTGCTGCCCCAGGCGTAGCGCAGGCGCTTCTTCGCCTCGGCGGTCTGACGGACGTCGATGGCCGCGAAGGGGCCCGAGCCGGCATCCACGTCGCTCAGGTAGACGATGATCTTCAGCACCCGCTCGTCTTCCGGGTCCGCGTGAAACAGCCGCGTTCCCTCGCTCAGTCCGTTGGCGAACTCGCGCTTGATGTTGACGCCGAGATAATCCACCGGCAGCCCCATGTAGCGCTCCGCGAGGTCCAGCAGCGGCCGTGACAGGCCGAAGACGAACGGCTCGGCCTGGGCCAGGAGTTCCTCATCGGAGGTGAGCGCGAAGGTCCGTCCCGGCACGGAGGGGAGCTGGCGCAGCTTCTCCACGTGCGCCTCCGCGGCGCGCAGCGTCTCGTCGATGGGGAGGCCCAGCGCGTCCAGCGGGAGCTGGGCGAGCCCGTTCTCGCTCAGCTGCTGGTAGACGGCCCGCAGCGGCCCGTCCAGCCACGGCAGCTTCTCCACGTGGTTGGCCCGTGCCAGGCGGTGCCCCAGCTGGAGGAAATCCTCGACGTAGGTGACCTGGCGCAGCCTGCGCTCCACTGCCTGTCGCACGCGCGTGCGCAGGTCGTTGCGAAATTCATAGGCCATGGCTGCGTCACTCTCGGCAGGAATGACACTGAGTGGCAAGTGAACAGTTCCTGATTCCGTGCTCGTGAACAATTCTTCTCCTCTGCGCGGACGAGAGGCTGGCTCGGCAGGTCCCGTTTTGTGCGGCGCTCAAAGGATGCTCAGGAGCTTCAACCGGCACCCCGGGAAGGCCCTTCCATCCGTTGCGACCTCCAGCTCATCGCCGACCTTCATGTCGACAATCGAGGCGTACTCCATCTGCCCCGAGTTCACCTCGATATCCCTTCCGTCGAAAATGAAACGGGTGAAGACCTGGCGGCCGGGAAACACGAGCCACCAGTGCGTCTTGAAGTCTGTTTCGCCGCCCATCTTCACGGCCAATTGAACCAGGGAGCCCTCCGCGACGGCTGGTGTGGAGAACCCCGGATGGCGCTTGAAGCCACGAGCATCGGCCAGGAACCGTTGCCACCGGGCGATGACCCTGTCCTGGGACTGCTCGATGATGTCCCTGTTCGCCTCGCTCGAAGCGGCGAGCAGCTCCGCCTTCTCCTGAATCGCCTTCTCCAGCTTTGCTTCAATGTGCTGGATGAGGGCAGCGATGACGTCGTTTTTGTTCATCGTCATGTCTTCGCGACTCTAACCCCCGGCACCCTGGGCTGCGCCAGCCGCGAAGGGCGGGCGGTTACCAGGAGGAGCTGGCGCCCCACCTCCGAAGCTCCCACCTCCGCCGACCCACGATCGGCTCTCGTCCACGACGGGTCGGTCGATGGTGGGCGCGGCGCCCAGCAGGAAGGTGGACAGCAGCAGCGCCAGAGCCCAGGTCTTCATCATCAGGAGGTCCCTCGTTCTTCCCGGGCACCGAAGTGGAAGGGCGGAAGAGCCGGTGCTGTCCACGGGCGATAGTGCATCCGGCCGGGCGGCCGGAACGCTCGGCGCGGGCCGCGCGCCAGTCCGCATGGCCGCCCCACGAGGTACTACTTTCTCCGGAAGATGGAGCGACCGTCGCGGAGGCAGGCGATGAGCGCGTCGCGGCGGAGCCCGTTGGCATCGACGACCTCGTCCACGAGCCACTGCCGCACGCGGGTGAGGAGCTCGTCGTTCCGGAAGAAGTCCTCGTCGGACCCCAGCTCGGTCTCCAGGTCGCCGCCGAAGCGGATGTCGTGGTCCTCGCCGAGGAAGAGACGCGCGCGGATGCCGCCGGAGACCATCAATGACTTGTCATTGTGGAAGCCGTGGATGAGGTCCTTCGCGACGAGGTCCCCTCCGACGAAGAAGGCTCCATCCGTGACAAGGCTTCCACACCGCAGTGAGCCGGCGATGGCGACGCGGGAGTCCGGGTCACTGTCCCGGACGAGCCCGGTGACCTCGGCGTCCCCCAGCACGAGCAGGGTGCCGACGATGCTCAGGTGGCCCTCGACGCGGAGGCCGCCGGGGATGACTCGGACCTCGTCGCGCCCCACCTCCATATCGCCGGAAACGATCTCCGTGGGACCTGGGGCTGGAGCCGCCTCGCGCAGCAGCCACGCGGCGGCATGGAAGGCCCAGGGCTCCGCGTTGCACCTGCGCAGCTCGCGAACCCACGCCTCGGCGGTGGGCGGGAGCGGCTCCATCCACCGGTCCAGGGACTCGACCTTGCCGTCCTCGAAGGCCGTGTCCGTCCGCAGCCGCTCCGCGACGCGGGCCTTCGCGTCCAGCAGCGCCGCTCGCGTGATGCCCATCTCGTGCGAACCCCTGGGCGACTCGCCAGCGGAGGGCCTCACGCTTCCAGCCGGAAGCCGGGTGGGACGGCGGCGTGCGGCCAGGAGGTCCACGACCGTCCGCAGCGCGATGTACGTCCGGTCATTCGGCGGGTAGCGCTCCGCCGCGATGCGAAGGAGGTCCTGCCATGTGAGCGTGGCCCCCGTGCCCTCATCACCGAGCTTTTCCACGGACACCGGAGGCTGGGATGAGAACCCGAGGTAACCGTGGAGAAGGGGAGAGGCCCACAGTCGTGCGAGCAGCCGGGTGCGCTCGAACTGCTCGTTATCGAAAGCCTCGGTCAGCTTTGCCTCGAAGACGATGAGCCGCGAGGGAAGCACGAGCGCGAGGTCCGGCTTCGCGTTGAAGACCCCCTGGAGCGTGCCGTAGACGGTGCGGTTCTGCACGTCCAGTGGGCTCCCCGGGAGTGTGCCCTCGGGCCCGACCCCGATGGACAGGCGGTCTGCCTTCGACCGCACCTGAGCCGGGTGGGTCTGCCGCGGATCACGGAGGACGGGCGCCAGCTGCGACCACCGGGTGTGAGGACGTCCCTCGGCAACGAGCCCGACGAGGTCATCCATGCGGCTGGAGACATCGCTGTCCTTCCATGACTCGTACGCATCCCGGATGAGGGCGACCTCGGTCAGGACCACGGCTCCGGCGGCCTCCGTGGGAACGTCCAGGCCACGCTCGTGGAGGACGGCCAGCACCCGCGCCATCGCGCTCGCCTGGGGCGCCGTGGCAAGCCCCTCATGGAGCAGTCGAAAGAGGTGAGCGCAGGCCGCGCGCTCCTCGCGGTTGATGCGGTCGAAGGGAATCTCCATTCGCGCACTATGCCCCCACCTCCTGCGTCGAACACCCTCTAGAATGGGGACATGCCCCAGTTCACCCATCGAACCGCGCTCGTGACCGGTGCCGCGTCCGGCATCGGGTTGGCAGTCGCTCGGCATCTCGCCGCCGAGGGCGCCTCGCGACTGATTCTGGTCGACCTTGATTCCAAGGCCTTGGAGGCGGTGTCGATTCCGTGCACGGTCGACCGGGCGGCGGGGGATGTGCGGGACGAGGCGTTCTGGGAGGCGCTGGCGCCGAAGCTGGTGGGGCTCGACCACGCGGTCGTCAATGCCGGTGTCGCGGGGGCGGCGACCATCGTCGAGCATGGCTTCGACGAGTGGCGGCGCATCCTGTCCGTCAATCTGGACGGCGCGTTCCTGACGCTGCGCGCGGCGATGCGTGCGATGCGGGGACGCGGTGGCTCCATCGTCGCGACAGCCTCCGCCGCGGGTGTGAAGCCCGAGCCCGGAGTCGCCGCGTATGGCGCGTCGAAGGCGGCGCTGATTCACCTGGTGAAGGTGGCGGCGAAGGAGGGCGCGGCCGACCGCATCCGCGTCAATGCGATTGCACCCGCGGGCGTCGAAACGCCGGTATGGGATGCGGTTCCCATGTTCGCCGAGCGGGCGGCGCAGGTCGGGCGCGACGCGGCCTTCGCCGAGCTGGCCGCCATGGCGACGCCCCTGGGCCGCTACGCCAGGCCCGAGGAGGTCGCGAGGCAGATTGGCTTCCTGCTGTCAGACGATTGCGCGCTGATGACGGGCGCGACGTTGCTGAGCGACGGCGGCTACACGCTGTGAGCGCGAAGGGGCCCGGCCGCACTCGCATCATGCTCGCCCTGGCCGAGCGGCTCCGCTGCGGATGCTGTGGCACCGATGAGCGGCACATCGCCGCGCTTGCTGGCGCCCTGACACCCTGACCCGTTCACCCCAGCGCGTGCATGGCCACGGCGTACAGGTGCTCTCTCCGGCCGGGCGCACGGTCCGAGTGCAGCATCATCATCGGCGCGGGTGGGTGCCGCTCCAGCCCCAGCGAGGTGGCCCACGCGCTCATCGCGGTGAAGCGGGAGGGCAGATCCAGCCGGAGCAGCCCCTCCTGGCCCCGGACGAGCTCGCCAACGAGCGCCCGTGCCACCTCGTCCCCGGAGGCGACGAGGGGCCCTATCATCACCGTGTCGAGGTTGGGCCAGGCGAGCCCATACCCCGCGAGACGCCCCTCCCGCACGGCCACGCAGGCGCGCACGGACACCTCCCACAGGGACCGGAGCAGCGCGGGTCGCGGAGCGCCAAAGGCCTCGTCGTCCAGCGCGGCCACGGCGTCCAGGTCCGCGGCCGTCATGGCGCGCACCTCCAGGCCTCGCGGCACCGCCGCGGGCGCGAGGTCCCGGACCCGTCCGAGATGCTTGTGCAGGGTGTCCACCTCGACAAAGCCCAGGCGCTCGTAGAGCGGGCGCCCCTGGGGCGTCGCGTACAGCAGGGTCGGCACCGGCCCGACGTGCGCGAGCGCGTGCGCCATCAGCCGTCGCCCGAGGCCCTGGCCCTCGTGGGCCGCGGCCACCAGCATCATCCCGATGGCCGCCGCCTTCCCCCCATAAGGAGTGGCCACGACCGCACCGGCCAGGTCTCCCCCCGGCGCTTCCAGCGCGAAGCCCTGACCCGTGGACAGGAGCAGCCGCCACTTGAGGGCTTCGGGTGCCCAGTCGCGTCCGGCGGCGAGCTCGAGGCACCTGGAGACATCGTCGAGGGTGAGCGCGCGCATTTGCATGCCCCTGTGCCTACCCGGGCTCCGACCGCTGTGTCACGCGAATGTCCACCGCTGGCGCTCGCCTTCACGAGCCAGGACGGCGACCGTGCAGCGGCTGAGCCCGAACACACAGGCGCCACACCATGCCCCACCCCTCCCGGCGACTGTCGACGACTGTCATTGGCTTGCTCCTTCTGTGGAGCCTTCCCCTCCCGTCATGAGGCCAAGCGCCCTCCGCCGAGGAGCCCACGCGCATCGCCCTGCGCTCCCTCGAGTGGGGGCGGAGCCGGGGCTGGAGGAGGAGAGCCCCGCCTTTGCCGCGACGGTGGAGGAGCCGAGGAAGGAGCGCAGACGCCGTTTGGACCAGGCCGGGCTGCTGAAAAGGACGTTCGCCCTGAATGTGTTCGCGTGCTTGAGGTGTGGAGGCAGGCTTAAGGGTGTTGGCGTACGTGAAGGGAGCAGGAGGGGTCAGAGCGATTGTGGAGCACCTGGGGTTGCCCACGGCGAGCGCGCACCTGGCCCCTGCGCGAGGGCCGCCCCAGAGCGCGGGGTGTTGAAGCTCAAGCCGCCACAGCCAGCCAAGAGAGCCAGGCACCTGCCGCGCCCCTCCTGAGAAAGCGGCTGGGCTGGGCAGGCGTGTGTCTGCTGGAGATGAAAGGCTTCTGCGCCGGCTCGGCGTGCGGCTCATGGGCTCCCCGTCAGCGTCCCTCACCTCCCGCTCTGCTCCCGCCCGCTACGCCCAAGAGGGCTCCTGTCCTTCCTATGCTCTGCGCTGGCTGTAGCCGTCCCCGAACTGCGCCTTGCGCACCCGAGGCGTCACCTCCAGTTGGGGCCCATAGTCCGGCGTGTACGTGAAGCGCTCCATGCTGGCCACTCTCAGTGGCAGCGTGGACACCTTCCAGGTGCACGACAGGCTATCCTCGCAACGCCTCATAATTTGGAGGACACATGCGAAGCATTCTTAGAGCGCTGGTAGCCGGGCTGCTGGTGGGTTGCGGTGGAGTGGTAAACGGCGCGCCCGCTGCCGTGCCGGAGGCGGAGGCGGAGGCGGACACGCATAACGCCATGGAGTTGTGCGTGCTGAGCGACCCATTCTGCCGTGATGTGCAGGGCTACCGCTGCGACCCAGCGAGCACGCCTACGACATACTGCTGTGACCAGGAGCGGCACACCTGTACCTGCAATAGGACCACGCGAAGGTGGCAATGCATCACTGAATCCTGACGGTCCGTTGTCATTGAGGCCCGGCACATCTCCTGCTCTCCGCCCTCGCCATGGGGAACGTGGCGAGGGCAGCGCTGGCTGCGAGACTAGAGAGGGCTGAGGTGCAGTTGCAGCGGGCGCTCCGCGGGCTGGACGAGAGTCCCGCCTCACGGACAGCCTTGCTCCTCGCCCAAGTGGAGTACCGGAACGCCGAGGAGCTAGCGCGTGCCCTCCTCGGCACTCGGGAGGCACTGGCCGTGGTGGGGGCCCATACCGCCGACGCCTACGAGGTGACGGTGGCGTAGTGGCTACGCGAAAGCGAAGTCCACGTCCGGTTTTGTCCCCATCGCCTCCAGAGGAACGAACGCGATGGACACGCCCGTGGCGGCAACCACCTTGAAGAGGTAGCCATTCGGCAGACGTGCCAGGAAGAGAGCTCCGTATTTCGACTGGTCCTTCGCCAGAAACCCCTCCGGCGTCTTGTGCTCGTCGTTGACCGCAATCCACACAATTGGTCCTGACATTGTCTCTCCCTTGGTTCTGATGCCCTCTACCCCGTGACGGTGTTCGGCAGGCACGTTAATTGCTCGTCGGCCTGCGGCCTACCTGAGAACCTCGTTAAGCGAGATGCTGGTGAAGGTAACAAGGTGCCGTTGCCGCAAGAACTCGCAGCGGCGGCGCTGGCCCCCGTCGTCTGAGATGAAGAAGTCCGCATAGGCGGCCGTGCCTGCAATGTAGGTGTCGTACCACGTGCCCTCGCCCTTTCCCTTCCCCTTGGTGCGCCACACCCCAAGCACCTCCTCCTGGGCCCGTTCCGCCGAAGTGAGGGGCCGGCCGGCAACGCGCTCAACGGAGTTGGCCAAGCACAGCCGCCAATCTAGGTGGGCCAGTACGTGCGTCGCCTTGAACCGCGCGGGGGCCGCCACGATGCGCTCCGGTGTAATCGTGCCATCCGACATGGCGGCAGTCTCCTCAATGACTCGATGGTCTGGAGCGGGTTGATCGGATGCACAGATGGCCGCAACGACGTCCGCCCGGTCAACAACCAGTCCCCGCTTTGCCAACTCCTGCGGGAGCTCCCTCAAGCAGGGGCGGAGCCGGGGCTGGAGGAGGAGAGCCCCGCCTTTGCCGTGACGGTGGAGGAGCCGAGGAAGGAGCGCACACCCCGTTTGGACTGGGCCGGGCTGCTGCGCAGTCTCCATCACCTGGATGCAGCCGGATGGGTGGACGCGCGTGGAGCCCTATATGTACGTGCGCTCCCAGGAGGGGGGCCTGAAGTGATGTGAGCAGAGGCGCCGCCCGGAGAATCCCCCGGACGGCGCCTTGCGCTTGAGCATGGTGCTGAACATGGCATTCAGCCCGCGGCTCATGCAGCCCTCCTTCGCGACCTCCGCCTCATGGGCGTGGAGCTGCGCGTCGGACGACTGCTGAGTGCTGGCACCGTCAGCGGGTTGCGCCTGATGACTCCGCGCGCGGCGTCTCCGCTACCACGAGCCTTTCCGCGCGCAGACGGCGCAGTCGACGCTGGCTGAACGTCAACCCGTCGATTCCACCGGATGCCGCCCGTGTGAATGTCACCGTGCCGAGCGAGCCGACGAAGTGGTCCCCGCCGACCGCGTCCAGCACGACCTCGTCCCGGCGCGACCAGCGAATCCCCAGCTTGCCGTCCGCGACGCGCACCGTGTAGGTCATGTCGAGCTCGTCGCTGCGGTACTTCCCGGCGAACGAGGCCAACGCCGAGGCCGCGGGCATGGGCGCCGTTATGCGGATGAAAGGCCTCGTCGTCGGCCAGGAATCCCGGATGCTCAGCTCGCGCGGGGCACCGGCCGCCGGCTTCGAGAAGCGCCACAGGTGCATCGACTCGCCCGGGCGGAACCCTCCATTGCCGATGGGCACGAAGGCCGTGGGCACGCCGACCTGGCGCAGCGCTCCGTCCTTGAACTCCAGTCGCACCACCTCACCCGTCAGCGGACTCCAGTAGTTGCCGGCCAGCGCGGACAGCTCCGCCTCCGGCACCTTCACGGCGGGCGGCATGTCGTCCTTCATGTGCTCGCCCAGATAGACGTCGGCCACCTTCCGCGCGAGGTTCGAGGGGTCGATGGTGGAGCCGTTGCACAGCGCGACGATGGCCAGCCGATGGTCCGGGAAGAGGAGGGCCTCCGAGCGGTAGCCGCCGTCCAGGCCGTCGTGGCTCACCATGCGCAGGCCGCGATAGCCCGCCAGCCGCAGGCCGCCGCCGTAGAGGGTGGCGGTGCCGTCGTTCAACCTGCCGGAGGTCTGCAACAGCGCAATCAGCTCCGGCCCGCCGACGCGCCCGTCGAGCAGGTTCTGCTCCCACTTCAGCAGGTCGACAATCGTGGTGAACAGCTTGGTCGAGTCGTTATGGGGGCCGCTGGTCCGCCAGCCGCCGCCTTCGCGGGGGGCGTAGGCCGATACTCGCCAGGGCACGAGCTCGGCGTGGTCGTCGTAGAGATGGGTGTTGGCCATGCCGAGTGGCTTGAACATTCGCTCGTCGGCGAACGCTCGCAGCGACTTGCCGGACACGCGCCGCACGATGACGCCCAGCAGCGTGTACGCGGCATTGCCGTACACGACCTCCGAGCCCGGAGCGAAGTTCAGCCCGCGTTGCCGGGTCAACGCCCAGAGGACGTCCGCTTCGGTGTACAGGTCTTCGCTGCGCCAGCCGGCCAGGCTCAGCAACTGGCCTTGTTCGCGCAGGCCGTTGGTGTGGTGCATCAGGTGGGCGATGGTGATCGTCTTTCCGAAGTCGGGCATCTCCGGCAGGTACTTGCGGAGGTCGTCGCCCAGCGACAGCTTGCCCTCCTGCGCCAGCAGCCCGATGGCAAACGCGGTGAACTGCTTGGTGATGGAGCCCGTGTAGAAGATGGACTGCGGCGTGATGGGTACGTCGTACTCCAGGTTCGACATGCCGTAGCCGCGCACGTAGTCCAGCGTTCCCTCGCGGGAAATTCCCACGCCGCAGCCGGGTGTGGTCTTGCCGCTCCATGGCGCGAAGATGGCATCCACTTGTTTGTGGCGGTGGGTGGGCAGCGAGCCCTGGTGCCGCGCGGCGCCTTCACCCGCGGCGGCGAGGGCGGGGGCGAACGTCAGGCCGAGGAACAGGAACGACGACACGAGTGACTTGCGTGGCATGGCGTGCCTCTGCGGCAACGGGGTTGCAAGAGACAGTGCCAGCGCGAGCACCCCATGGGGGAGGATTCAGCCGGTGGTGACGGACATGCGGCGAACGGGCACCCCTGTGCGGCGAACGGGCCGCCTTGAGCGCCAGGCCCGGCTTGCAGAATCAGTCGTTTCCGATGCTCCTGCTCCCGCCGCTACGCCCAAGAGGGCTCCTGTCATGCGGGATGTCGCGATCCCACATCCCGCAACATCCCGCGGCCCGGGCGCATCGGCTGAGCGCCAGCGACCGGAAGTCTCCCGCCGCCTGCACCGCCGTGGTAAATCGGCGCCATGGGCCTCTTGACCTTCGGACTCAACGTGACGCTGGACGGGTGCTACGACCATCGCGAGGGGATCGCGGACGACGAGCTGCACGACTACTTCACGCAGCTGATGGACGCAGCCGGGGCGATGCTGTGGGGGCGCGTCACGTACGAGCTCATGGAGAGCGCCTGGCCGGCGGTGGCGCGCGACGAGAACGCGCCACGCGCGATGCGGGAGTGGGCGCGCAAGCTGGAGGCCAAGCCGAAGTATGTGGTCTCGGCCTCGCGCCGCGACTTCCCGTGGAACAACACCTTCCGCCTCGAGGGGGATTTGCGTGAGGCCGTGACGCAGCTGAAGGAGAAGACCCCGCAGGGCGTGCTGGTGGGCAGTCCCACGCTCGCGGCGGCGCTCGAGCGGCTGGGGCTGATCGATGAGTACCGTCTCGTTGTCCACCCCGTCTTCGCCGGCCACGGGCCGACGTTGTTTCAGGGCCTGGAGCCCTCGCGGCGCCTCGAGCTCGTCTCGACGCACCGGCTGAAGTCCGGGCAGGTGGCGATGCATTACCGCCGCACTCTGTGACCTACCTGCCCTCGGAGGCTGAGCAGGTCGGCACAGGTGGAAAGTCTTCTACCTTCGACTCACTCGGAGAAGAAGGGGAGGCGGTCATGGAAGAACTGGCAATGGGCGGGACCCACGAGTAGCGCCCAACCTCGATGCGGGTGCAGTAAAGCGCCGTGTCCCACTCGAAGTAGAGGGTGGACTTGTCAGACAGCGAGGTGAGCATGGATACCGTGGTGCCGCTCGGGTAGTCGATTCGGCAACTGCCTGGATTTCCCGAAGCGTCTCGAGCCACGCACTGCGAGCCACCACCTCGGATGTACTCGGGGTCCGAGGAGCCCCCCCCGAGTGACGGAGGGAGCCTCGTTCCCTGAGCTGCGCTCTGGTATCTAGATCAGGTCATCCAAGAAATAGGAACCCAACCATGAGCCCGCAGAAGATCACGATCGAAGCGCTCGTAGCCGCCGAACCCCGCAAGGTTTGGGAATGCTGGACTCAGCCCGAGCACATCACGGGCTGGAACTTCGCGATCGATACCTGGCAGTGTCCGCGGGCGTCCAACGAACTCCGCGTCGGCGGAAAGTACAGCGCCCGCATGGAAGCCAAGGACGGCAGTTTCGGCTTCGATTTCGAGGCGATCTACGACGAGGTCGTCGACCAGAAGAAGATCACCTACACGATGACCGACGGGCGTCAGGCGACGACCCATTTCGAGCGCACGGGCAACCAGACCAAGGTGACCACCATCTTCGACGCCGAGTCGCAGAACCCGGTCGAGATGCAGCGTGAGGGCTGGCAGTCCATCCTCAACAACTTCAAGCGCTACGTCGAGAGCCGATAGGCGCTTCGCGGACTCCTTGGACGGGCTCGACACCGGCTCCCACGCAGGTGCGGAGGAGGCGAGCGCGGGATGGAGGCAGCTGCCAGACGGCGGTCCAGGACACAACCAACACAGGTCGGCTCAGAGCGACTCGAGGAACGCCAGCACCGCGTCGCGGTCCGCCTTGCTCAGCGTCTCGAACAGGGCGCGGCTGTTGCTGGCCTCGCCGCCGTGCCAGGCAATGGCCTCCATGAGTGTGCGGGCCCGGCCGTCGTGCAGGTAGCGCACGTGCTGCGCTCCGCCCTGGACATACCGGAGCGAGCCCACGCCCCAGAGCGGCGCCGTCCGCCACATGCTCGGGCCCGCCTGTCCCTGCGTCAGCGTGTCCGCGAGTCCCGGCCCCATGTCGTGGAGCAGCAGGTCCGTGTACGGGCGGATGGTCTGGTTTCGTAGCTCGGCGAATGGGTGATTCGCGCCGGTCGTCAGCTGGGGCGTGTGGCAGCTCACGCACTGGACCTGCGCGAACAGGGCGCTGCCCCGGGCGATGAGGGCGGGGTTCACGTCATGCTCCGGAGAGACCCGGATGCCGTCCGTGTAGCCGCTGCGCAGGCTGCGCTGTGCCGGCACCCCGAGCAGCGCGAGGTAGGCGTCGAGCCGCTGGAGCTCCGTCTCCGAGATGGACGTCGCGGCCGTCGTTGCATTGCAGCCGGGCGTGCCCCGCTGGCAGGCCAGCGACTTGTAGACAGGCGAGGTGACCCCGAGGTCCTTGAGGAGCGCGTCCGCCGCCTGCTGGCGCAGGCTGGCCTTGCTCGCCTTCCAGCCGAAGCGGCCGAGATGCCGGTCGCCGGTCTCCGGGTTGATGACCCAGTTCGGCACGCCGCGCACGCCGTCACCATTCGCGTCCGTCGGATCGGCGAGGTTCAGGATGGTCGCCTCGTCGATGGCTTCGAGCAGGCCCCCGCCGATGACCTGCGGCGCCTGACGGACGGAGAACTGCGCGGGCACCGGGCCCTTGAAGGCATACACCGGCTTCTGGAGCTGCACCGTCTCTCCATCGGGCAGCGTCCGCACGGTCGTCTCATACGCCTGCACGGAGACGGAGTAGTCCGGCGCCGCGGCATCCTGGGCCCGTTGCTGCACGTTCAGGCCATAGGTGGCATCGGGCGTCACCCCGGTGGGAGCGCTGGACGCGGCGACTTCGATGGCCAGGGTGTCGAGCCGGCTGCCCGGCACGGGCGCGACGCTGCGCCCATTGAGCGCGTGGCACCCGATGCAGCTGACGTTGTTGAAGCGGGGCCCCCGCTGGTTGGCGTGCGCCGTGAAGACGGGGTTGATGTTCGGGCTCTCGGAGTGCTTCCCGTCGACGAACGAGGTGTGGAACAGCCGTCGCCCTTCGACGAAGCGCTGGGTGTTGGCGATGCCGATGTTGTTGGCCATCTGCTGGAACACCCGGTGCGGCTCCTCGGAGTAGTTGTAGGAGACGCTGGCCTCGCCGCCCAGCAGGGTGCTCGCGGGCAGCGGGACGGAGTCGAGCACGGGGGCCACGCCATACCAGGGGCGCATGCCTACGCCGACCTGGTAGAGCTGCTCGAAGGAGTAGTAGCGGATGCCGCCGCCATCAATCACGGCCCGGTTGTCGGCCGTGTGCTCGAGGTACGGTGCGGGCGTCACCTCGATGACGTCACCGACCTGGAGCGGAGTGCCCGGCACGGGAGCACGCCAGTTGTCGGTGATGACGACCATGCAGTCTTCGCGCGCCGACGTCGAACGACAGATGTTTCTGTTTCCCTCCAGGGGATTCTGGAAGCCGACGTTCATCTTCCAGCCGTAGTCCCGGATGTCGGGGTCCACACGCCGGAATGCGCTGAGGCCCGTCTCGACGAAGGTGCCGTTGTTCACGCGCAGGGAGATTTCGATGCGCGAGCGTCCGGCGGGAACCCCGTCACGAATCACGAGGCCGAAGCTGCGGTTCTGGAAGTACCAGGTGGGGAAGGTGAAGTAGTTGCCCGGGCCGACATCGGGAGCATCCCAGGGCTCGCCGCGCTCGCGGGCGTGCCGGTTGGTTGGACGAAAGCCCGCGAGGGTGACCAGGGTGCCGTCAGCCTCGCGGTACTGGATCTGCTCCATCACCTGCGTGCCAGCGGCGTGGAGCGGGACGTAGTCCGTGGCTCCGAGTCCTGGCACCGGGACGGGCACGGGCTCCGCGACGGGCGCGGCTCCCACTGGGGCCGGGGCTTCGGGGATGGTGGGCGCGGGGGCCTCGCCAGGCCTGGGGCTCGCGCCATCGCAGGCGGTGAAGGACAGCAGGGCGGCGAACACCGCGGGCAGCGGGGTTGGGTTCTTCATGGCCTGCATCCTCACGAATGCGTCAGCGCGGGTCATGTCTCTTTTGGATGGCGGGCCCCGAGCGCGCCCGGGGCCCGCCGACATCCCGGTGCGGTCTACGGCAGGGCGTCGAGGTAGGCGCGGTGGCTGTTCGAGAACTCGAAGTTGGTGAACTTGTCCCAGTTGATGGACCAGGTCATGAGTCCCTTGAAGCCGGGGTAGCCCGAGGGGTTGCGCAGGACGTAGGTGCCACCGAAGGACTGGCCCTTGATGAGGTAGTCGAGCGCCTTCTGCACGTTGGCGGGCGTGGTGTAGCCACCGCCAGCCGCCTGGGGCGAGGAGGGCAGACCGATGAGGACCTGCTCGGGGCGCAGCGCCGGGAACATCGCGCTGGTGTTGCCGCCGACGGGGAAGCCCTGCAGGAGCATCTCCGCCATGGCGACGTGGAAGTCCGGGGTGCTCTGCGCGTACGCGCGGCCATCCAGCGCCATGACGGTGCCGGTGTTGTAGTGCTGCACGTGCAGGTACGTCAGCCGGTCACGCAGCGCGTGGATGACGGGCAGGTAGGCACCCCAGGGACCGCCGTACGCGGCCATGCCGCCCTGCACATAGGCCGTCTCGGGGGCCATGGTGAGGATGAAGCCGGTGCCGTTGCGGTTGAGGAGCTCGCGCGTGGCCTGGATGAGGTTGACGATGCGCGGCGTGGTGGGGTTGCGGAAGTCGGTGTCGCCGCCGTTGAGCGACAGCGAGCTGCCCTCCAGGTCCAGGTCCATGCCGTCGAAGCCATACGTGTCGATGAGCGACTGCATGGTGGTGACGAAGTTCTGCCGGGCGGCGGCGTCCTCCAGGTGGATGGTTCCATTCGCGCCGCCGATGGAGATGAGCACCTTCTTGCCCTGGCCCTTGAGGTACGCGATGTCCGCCTTGAAGTCGGCGACCGTCGAGTTGTACGGCGAGAAGGCCATGTTGCCCGAGCCCGCGCCGCCCACCGGCTCGGCGAAGGCGACCTGGATGACGTTGAACTTCGGGGAGACGTCACGCAGGCGGATGTTGGTCGAGCCGTTGTCGAAGTTGTGCCAGTAGCCCACGATGAGCTTGCTGCTCGAGGGCTGGGAACCCGTGGTCGTCGCGGACACGCTGTTGCTCGGCACGGAGCGGTTGCCGGCGGCGTCGCGGGCCTTCGCGGTGAAGGTGTAGGTGGTGTTCGCGGCCAGGCCCGTCACGGTGACGCTGGTGGCGCCCGTGGTGCTGGCGGCCGGGGACGTGCCGCCATTGACGAAGACCTCGTAGCCGGTGACGCCGATATTGTCGTTGGACGCGTTCCACGCCAGCGAGACGCTGCTTCCCGTCACGCCCGTGGAGCGCAGGCTGCTCGGGGCGGTGGGGGCCTGGACGTCCGGGGTG
>NZ_JABBJJ010000216.1 GCF_012933655.1 Pyxidicoccus fallax
GCAGGATGTTGTCCACGCGCAGCGTGTAGCACTGGCGGCCCAGCGCGTCCGGGGCGCCGTCCGCCTCGAAGACGTAGCGGTAGCCGTCCACGGACAGGTTGGCGGTGTCCACCTCCAGCGGGCGGGTGTGCAGGCGCAGCTCGGCGCGGCTCGTCAGCCCGTCGTTGTCCGGGTCCTCGTCCAAATCGTCGCTGGCGCCCTGCGTGCCGCCACGCCACTCGATGCCGTCCGGCACGCCGTCGCGGTCGCTGTCGGCGAGGTTCGCGTTGGTGCCGATGAACTGCTCGTCGCAGTCGAGCAGCCGGTCGCAGTCCGAGTCCTCGGCGCGCAGCTGCGGCGGGCAGCCCTTGTCCAGCCCGCCCCCGTCCGGCAGCGCCACCTGCGTGGGGTTGAAGTCCACGCCGCGGTCGCGGAAGTACACCTCCACGCCGTCGCTGAAGCCGTCCCCGTCCGTGTCCATGAGGTTGGGGTCGGTGCCAATCTCCGCCTCGCGCGCGTCCGTCAGGCCGTCCCCGTCCGTGTCCGCCGCGTCCACCGGGCTGCCCGGCGGCGCGGAGAAGTTGGTGGCCACGACCTCCTTCACGATGAAGGAGCGGCGCACCTGGCCGAAGGAGAAGTCCAGGAAGTTGATGGGCTCGTTGTTGCGGAAGTCGCGGAAGTTGCCGCCGCCCAGGGCCGCCATCTTCTCCAGCCGGTCCGCGTTCTGGTTGATGATGAGCAGCGGGCAGCCGGCGTCCGCGGCCAGGTCGCACGACGACACCGGCTGCGTGGGCAGGAAGACGTGCACGGTGTTGACGCGCACCTCCTCCACCAGGTCTCGCAGCTGGCGGATGCGCACCACCGCGTCGCCGTTGATGAGCTCGCCGTCCTGGTCGTTGGTGGGCTTGCCGTCCGACAGGAAGATGACCGAGTAGCGCGCCTGCGCCAGCGCCTGCGCACCGCCCGGCTCCAGCCGGCTGCGCGCGATGTCCGTGTTGATGAGCGAGTAGATGTCCGACAGCGGCTTGACGAAGTCCGTCGAGTCCCGGTTCGGTGAGTTGTCCGGGTTGCGGAAGGTGAGCAGCTGCTCGGTGATGCGGCGGCGCGTGGCGTCGTCCATGCTGGCCACCTGCACGAAGCCGTCCTGCGGCGGGTTGCCCGGCGTCTGGGTGAGGAAGGCCGTGGTGCTGCCCGCGAAGAGCATCACCGCGACGTGCACCTCCGGGTCCCTGGGCAGGTTGTCGATGAGGTCCACCAGCGCGGTGGCGCGCGTGCCGTCCGGGTCGCTCACGCGCATGGACTGCGAGGCGTCCATGGCCACCACGAGCTTGATGGGCCGCACCACCTCGTTGGTGCCCACCGAGCAGAACCGGCCCTCGAAGGCCACGGCCCGGTCCACGGGGACCTCCGCGTCGCGGCGCGGGTCATAGAGGTAGGAGTCGGTGCAGGCCACCACCACGACGAACGCGGTCAGCAGGCCCGCCAGGACACGGCTGGCACGGCTCACGGGTTGGCCCTCGGACCGGAGGGCGGCGTGCCCACGCAGTCGTTCTGGTTGTTCCACGGGTTGCTGAGCTGGTCGGGCCGGCGGAAGTCGGCGTCCGTCAGCGACAGCTCGGGGCCGGCCGGCACGCGCACGCTGGGCGGCGCGTACTGGGCCCACGCGCAGGCGGTGCGCCACACGCCGTAGTCGGAGGACACGCCGCTCTCCGGCGCCTCGGCGAACCACACCTTGAAGAGGTTGTGTCCCTGCTTCACGCCCGCGCGGTCCGGCGGGGTGACGAGCTGGATGTTGGACACGGTGAAGTCGTAGCAGATGCTGCCGTCCGGGCGGACCTCGGCGATGCGCGTCTCGTACTGGTAGCCGTTGCGCTCGTAGAAGGCGCGGTCCCTCCGGGTGGGGTCCGTGCCCGCGCGCAGCTCCGCCTCGTCCGTCAGCCCGTCACCGTCCGTGTCCAGGCCCGCCACGTTGGCCTCCGTCGGCTTCAGCGTCCACCGCGCCTCCATGCCGTCCGGAATGCCGTCGCCGTCGCTGTCCACGATGCCGGCGCGCGTGCCCAGGAAGTCCTCGGAGAACTGCGACAGGCCGTCACCGTCCGTGTCGCGGCACACGCAGTTGCGCGTCAGCGGCGACTTCGGGTCGCACCCGCGCGCGTCCAGGTCGTTGGCCGCCCGGAAGCCCTGGTCCTCGCGGCGGTCCTCGAAGCCGTCGTCCAGGCAGTCGCCGTCACTGTCGGCGATGAAGGTGTTGGTGCCCAGCGTGAAGTTGTTGTCCCGCGAGTCCGGCACCCCGTCGCCGTCGCTGTCCAGCACGCGCCCCTCGTCGCCCGGCGCGGAGCTGAGCGCCTCCACCACCAGCGACTTCATCACGTTGCGCGAGGCGAAGGACGAGTAGTCCAGCGCGCCCAGGCCCAGGTTGGAGATCTCGGCCGTGTCGTTGAACTCCTGGTACACGCCGTTGCCCATGTCCGCGAAGCGCCGCAGGAGCCACGAGGCAATGGACTTGGCGGCCTCGGGGTAGCGCGCCTGCTCCACGCCCGGGTAGATGCCGTAGATTTCCTGGCAGATGGGGCCGCAGGCGCGCACCGCCTCCCGGTTGAACAGCAGCACCGTGTGCATCCGCACGTCGCCCACGTTGTGCTGGTCCTTCAGCTCCATCAGCCGCCGCACGTAGCTGAACAGCTGGTAGTTCTGGTTGCGGTCCGTGCCGATTTCGAACCCTTCTATCTGGTCCGTGGTGTTGGTGGCGTTGCAGAAGCCGATGATGGAGTCCGCCCACGTCAGGTCCGGGTTGTCCGGGCTGGCGTACACGCTGAGGTTGTCGGTGGCGGAGCAGCGCGGGTACGGCGTGCCGTCGGTGAGGAAGACGACGACGTAGCGGGTGCGCGGCAGGAGTTCCGGGGTGGACTGGGCCACCGCGTTGATGTCGCTGGAGATGATGCTGTACGCGTACGACAGCGCGCCCTGGTAGTCGGTGCCCTTGCCCAACTGGCTCTGCAGGCCGCTGATGTAGCTGTCGATGTTGGTGTCTGGCCGGGCGAAGCGGCTGCCCGTGGTGGTGGGCGGCCACACGTTGCGCACGTTCGTCTCGAAGGGGGCGACGGACACCTGCACGTTGCCGCCCTGCGCGTTGACGTCGCGGAACTGCTGCACCAGCCGCTTGAGGGCGCGCACGCGCGCGGGCTCGGTGACGCCGGGAGGGATGATGGCCTGCACCTCGGCCTGCTGACAGAAGCCGCTGTCGAGCTGCGAGCCCGGCGGGTCCGACACGCACATGCTGCCGGACTCGTCGATGACGACCACCACCTTCACCGGGAAGCCGGAGGGGTTGGGCGGGCGCGTGCACACGCGCCCCTGCAGCGTCAGCCGGTCGTCGAGCTGGGACTGCGCCTGGGCCCGGGGCTCGAGCATCGAGTCGGTGCAGGACAACAGGCCCAGGGCCAGGAGGCCCGCCGCGAGCAGCGGGGTACGAATGAAGCGGCGCATGCGGGAGGGACCTCCTGGCGGGGGGACGGCGATATTACTCCTGGCGGCGACGGCGGCGCATCAGCACGCTGAGCAGCGCGGCGCCCAGCGCGGCGGCGCTGAAGCCCGCCGGCACCGAGCTGCAGTTGCTGCCGCTCGTGCCCTTGCCTACCTGGACGATGACACTCGAGGTGGAGACGCGCTGGTCGGGGAAGACGCGGTCGGCGAAGGCCAGGCGCGCCGTCACCTGCAGCTCGTACTCACCCTCCTCGTCCGGCGTGAAGGTGGGCACGCTGCCGTCCACATAGGTGTACTGCCAGTCGCGGCTGAGCGTCACCGCGCCCTGCGGGTTCTCCACCACCGCGTTGGAGCCGCTGGGGCGCTTCGTCACGGTCCACTTGTACTCCATGGCCGCGCCGTTGCGGTTGGCGAACAGGGCGGGGCGCAGGGCCACGCCCGCCTCGTCGACCTCCACGAAGCCGCCGCCGCTCACCGTGAAGGGCGCCTTCGGGTCCAGGCAGTCCTCCGGGCGGGCGGGGTCCAGCACGAGGCAGTAGCGCGTGTCGCAGGCGTCACCGCGGCCGTCGCGGTCGTCATCGTACTGCTCGCGGTTGGCGACCGCCGGGCAGTTGTCCGCCGCGTTGAGGGCGCCGTCGTCATCGATGTCCGCGTCGCACGCGTTGCCCTGGCCGTCCCCGTCCGCGTCCGCCTGGTCCGGGTTGGCCAGACCGGGGCAGTTGTCGCCGTTGTCGGAGATGTTGTCGCCGTCCGCGTCCACGCGGCACGGGGTGCCGTCGGTGGGCATCTCCGCCTGGTTCTGGTTGGCCCACTGCGGGCAGCTGTCCTGGCCGTCGGGGACGCCGTCGTTGTCGTCGTCGAGGTCGCACACGTCACCGGCGCCATCCTTGTCCAGGTCGCTCTGGCTCGAGTTGGGCACCAGCGGGCAGTTGTCCTTCGCGTTGGGCTGGCCGTCGTTGTCCTGGTCCTCGTCGCAGTCGTCGCCCTTGCCGTCGCCGTCCGCGTCGCGCTGCTGGAAGTTGGCCAGCGTCGAGCAGTTGTCGCAGGCGTTGCCCACGCCGTCGCCGTCGTCGTCCGTCTGGTCGCGGTTGGAGACGAAGGGGCAGTTGTCACGGTCGTCCGCGCGGCCGTCGCCGTCCGCGTCGTCCGTGTAGGCCAGCGTGTCCCCGTCGTCCGTGTAGTTCACCCAGACCGAGCCGCCGCAGCCGCACCCGCAGCCGCCGCCCTCCTCCTGCGGACGGCCGCAGCTGTCACCGAGGCACTCGGGGTTGTTCGGGTTGTTGTTGGACTGCGCCTGCGCCACCGAGGGGCTCAGGTAGAGGAAGGCCCCCAGAGTGA
The DNA here is from genome assembly GCF_012933655.1 of Pyxidicoccus fallax. Taxonomy (GTDB): domain Bacteria; phylum Myxococcota; class Myxococcia; order Myxococcales; family Myxococcaceae; genus Myxococcus; species Myxococcus fallax. The sequence continues at coordinate 4,801 of NZ_JABBJJ010000216.1, forward strand.
GGACCGAGGCAAGACGCGTGACTGTCATGGCGACTCCTTTCAGCCACGAGCCCCTAGCAAGGAACGATCCGTACCAAACACATGAGCGAAACCCAGGAATCTCAATGAGTTGGGTACGGGCCAGGGGAACGCAGCCTGAGGGGTGTGGGGGGCACTCCCCAGGGCGGGCGAGGGGTGGACCCCACACCCTTGGGTGGATCAGGTACCGAGAATGAAGGCGTCGGGTTCGAGGGCGACGGAGCCGGAGGGAGTCCTCCCGGCCTCCTCGCTGTACTGGATGGGCTGGATGAGGAGCGAGCCGATGCCAGCGCCGCGCGGGTCATTGTCCCGGCCGGCCTGGAGGTAGAGATAGATTTCGTTGGTGCCCGCGGGGATGACCTCGCCCGGGATGAAGGGGTGCGGACGCGCGCGGGTGGGGACGACGGTGATGTTCTCCGCGCGGGCGGCGTAGCAGGTGCGGCCGTCGACGGTGGGCTCGGACTCGACGAGGTCGTAGCCGTAGCCGCGCTCGCGGTGGAAGTCGAGGTCGGCGCTGAGCGGGTCGCCGTGGGCCTCGATTTCGGCGACGTTGGAGAGGCCGTCGCGGTCCGAGTCCAGCAGGTCCTCGGGCACGAGCGGGTTCGTCATGGACAGCAACTCCACGAGGTCCGGCACCGCGTCGCCGTCCGTGTCGCCGATGCAGGGGTCGGTGCCGAGCACGCGCTCCTCGCAGGTGTTGAGCCGGTCGCCGTCCTCGTCGAGGGACACGTTGCAGCCATTGATGACGTCGGGCTGGAGCGGGTCCAGGCCCATGCGGACCTCCAGGCCGTCCATCAGCCCGTCCTGGTCCGTGTCGAGCTGGAGCGCGTCGGTGCCCAGCGCGTCCTCGTCCACGTCGGGCAGGCCGTCGCCGTCGCTGTCGGCGAGCGACTGGCCGGCGCGGACCACCACGTTGCGGTTGAAGGCGATGAAGCGCTTGAGCTTGAGGCTGTTCGTGCGCGCGGCGTACTTGATGTTGGTGAGGGCGCCGGGCAGGCCCGCGAAGTCCACCTCGATGGGCTCGGTGCCGCCGGCGCTGGCGATGGCGGCCGCGAGCTGCCGGGTGACGGGGTCCACGGTGGTGCCGCGCACGTAGATGGGCTGGACGACCACCTCGCCCGCGCCGAACTGCTCGGCCAGGGCCTTGATTTCACCGGTGACGGCCGTCAACTCGCAGCTGCTGCACCCGACGTCGCACGTGGCCTGGGCGCCCGGATTCGCGTTGCAGCCCGTCGCGTTGGAGAGCGCCACGCAGCGCGCGTCCAGGCCCGAGGCGAAGACGTCGCTTCCCCGGGCGCGGGCACAGCTGGTGTCGGTGCTGCGGACGATGACCACCACCATGTAGCGCGTGCGGGCCACCTCTCCGCGGCAGGACGTCTGCATGTCGCCGGACAGCAGCGTCTTGGCCAGCCGCAGCGCCGAGCGCGTGCTGACAGGACCGGACTCCTGATAGGAGGCGTAGCGCGGCAGCGCCGCCTGGAACTCGGACGCGTCGGAGAAGCTGCCCAGGATGCCCGTGGCGACGGTGTGGTACGCCACGAGTCCGAACTGGACGAAGGGCCCGGAGAAGCGGCTGGTGAGGGTGGACAGGCCGTCGGTGGCATGGCCCACCATCTCCGCCTCCACGCCGTCTCCGCCCTCGATGGCGAAGAGCACCTTGGTGGGGAAGGCGTCACCTCCCGCCAGCGGAACGCACACGTTTCCGGAGAAGCTGGCGCGGTCCTTTCCGCCGGGGCCACGCCCGTCCAGGGCGTACAGCCCCACGTCGGAGCACGACAGCAACAACAGGGGCACGAGGAGCCAGGCGGAACGCGAAAGGGCGCGCATCAATCCGATTCTACACAACAGCGCCCCGACATCACGCAAGCGACTGCGAGGGCAGGTCGCTGATTCGCGGTGAACGCGGCACAGCGAGGGCCGAGATTTCGGCTCGCCGTGGAACAGGCCCGCCGGGTCGGCTGCCCTCCGGGCGCTGCTCGGGCCTACAGCGTCAGCAGGAACGCGAGCAGGTCATCCCGCTCCTCGGGCGTGAGCGAGCGGGCATCTCCGTGCCGCGGGCCGGAGGACTCCAGCACCGCGCGCAGCGGGAAGCGCGTGTCCACCACCAGCCGCCCGTCCTTCACCGCGTAGCCCGCGGTGGCGCTCGTCAGCATGGGCCACACGTCCCACGCGCCCACCAGCGACGGTGGCGCGGCGCCCGTCACCAGGTCCTGCTGCTCCAGCCGCAGCGGCAGCGCCACCGGCGTGCCCACATCCAGGTATTGGCCGCGCGTGGCCGGGTCCTGGTCCAGCGTGTAGAGCGGCGCGGGGTGGCACTCGACGCAGCGGCCCTGGCCCTCGAACAGCTCGCGCCCGCGCGCCGGCCGCCCCACCCCGCCGTCCGGCAGCTCCACCGTCTCCAGCGGCGCGCCGTCCGCGCCCCGGAACGGGTTGGGCGGCGTGGGCAGCAGCGCGTTGAAGAGGGAGAGCGCCTCCACCTCCTCGGGGGAAGGGTCCGGGTTGTGGAAGCGGTTGCGGCCGCCCACGAAGCGCGCCGTGTCCGCGAGGTCGGGGTGGCTGGCGGGCGTGAAGTACGGCGGCGTGTCCCGGCTGCCCAGCGCGGTGGTGGACCGGTAGATGCGGTTGTTGGGCCGCATCTTCTCGTAGAAGACGCCGCCGGTGTGGCCCTCGATGTGGCAGCCGTCGCAGGTGATGCCCGTGCGGCCGAGGTCCACGTAGTAGAGGACCTGTCCCAGGCGGCGCTTGGCCTGCGCGCGGCCCTCCACCACCGGGAGCTGGCGCACCACGCGGGCCCGGCCCGCTCGCGCCTCGCGCACGTCCACCACCGCCACCGTGCGCGTGAGGCGGTTGAGCACGTAGAGCGTGGCCCCGTCCGGCGACAGCACCAGCGCGCGCGGCCCGGAGTGCAGCTCCTCGCCCGCGCGGCCCTTCGTCGAGAAGTCCGCGGCCGGGCGGATTCGCGGCGTGCCGGGGGGCGGCGTCATCACAATCTCCTGGAGCACCGCGCCGCGCGCCGCCTTCTCCGCGCCGGCGAGCGCGCGCGCGTCCAGCACCCGCACGCGGCCGATGCCGATGTCCGCCGCGTAGAGCAGCCCGGCGGCGTCATCCAGCGCGAGCCCCTCCGTCACGCCCGCGCCGAAGCCGCGGTGCCGCACGTAGTCGCCGCGCGCCGGGTCCACCACCGCCACGCCGCTGTTGGCGCTCACCTCCATGCGCTTCGGGTTGGGCCCCACGTTCGGGCCCAGGCTGGACATGAAGAGACGGCCCAGCCGCTCGCTCGCCACCAGCGCGCGGGGCGCCTTGCCGCCCATCACCTGCTCGCGGAAGGGCTCCGTGTGGCCGCCGAGAATCGACACGCCCGGCCCCGGCACCACCGTGGCCACCGGGGTTCCGTCCGTCTGGCGCAGCAGCTCCAGTTGCCCCGTCTGGAGGCTGCCCACCGCCAGCAGGTCCTTCCACCGCGCCAGCGCGCGCGGGTTGGGGTCCACCGCGGCGGACCACTTCCGCGCTCCGTCCGCGAGCGACAGCGCGTGCACCCGGTCGCGCACGTGCTCCGCGACAAAGGCCACGCCGCGCGCGCCATCCACCTCCAGCCCGTGCGCGCCCACGGGCGCCGGCAGCACGCGGGGCTCGCTTCCCGGTGCGTCCAGCGCGTACAGGCGCAGCTCCGGCTGGTAACGGTGCGCCACGCCCAGCCACGGCCGGCCCTCCGCGTCCTTCCAGGTGGCGAGCGCCGACGGCCCGTCTCCCGCCGCGAGCCGCTCCACGCGGCCCGCCTCCACGTCCAGCGCGAACACCGTGTCCGTAGGGGGCGAAGCGATGAGCAGTGTGCGCCCGTCCGGGGACAGCGCCAGCGCCGTGAGGTCGGGGAAGGCCGCGTCGTTCACCACCGTCAGGCGCGCGGAGCCCTCGGCCGGAGGGGACAGCCGCGCCTCCACCACCACCTGCGGCAGGTCGTCCGGCAATGCCAGCCCGGCCGGCAGGCGGGCAAAGGCGTGGCCCGAGTCCACCACCACCAGCGGCAGCTCGCGCGACAGCGGCGGGCCCAGCACCAGCTTCAGGCCCGGCACCAGCCGCTCGCCGTATATCGACAGCGGCTGGGAGGTCTCATTGCTCGTGAGACGGGGGCCCACGGACACGAGCCGCGGCCCCGGGGACGCCGCGGGAGGTGTCGCGCCAGAGGGCGCTCCCGAGGACGACGCGCGCTCGCGCAGCGCCACCACGCCCGCGACGGCCAGCGTTCCGCCCAGCGCCGCGACCACGCCCCACTTTCGTGCCGTGCCTGTCACGGCCACAGCATCCTCCAAGGCCCGCCTCGCCGCGATGATCTTGAGCCTTGCCTGCTCGGCAGGAGTACGACTGCGGGAGCGGGCCAGCACGCTCTTTCACGCCATCTTTCCAGCGCTCCGGCAACATACGGGTCTGATTCGTGGAGCAGGCGCCCCACATGGGGTGGAGTGCCCCCCACACCTGTGCGACGAGACATGTGGACCCACCCTGGAGTGTGCGTTGACAGCTCGGTACACGCATCGCTTAACCTGTTGATGATGCGACGATTCCTCCTCTTCATGGCCGTCGCCCAGCTCCTCGGAATCGGCACGCTGTTCCTCCCGAGTGACTCCTGGGCCCAGAGCCGTCGTGCGACGCGCGCGGCGAAGGCCAAGGCCGGCAAGAAGTCCTCCTCGAAGGCTCCACCGAAGATTGAAACGAAGAGCCCGGCGGTGGCGGATCCAGTGACGGGCGAGCCCGAGGCCGCCGCCTCGTCGGCTCCGCCGCAGCGTGGCCCGTCCCGCATCGACTTCGATGACCGGCTCATCCAGGGGCAGACGAACAAGTCCGGCGCCGTCTACCTCTACGACCGCAAGGAACTGAAGACGCGGTCGATGATCCGCGAGCGCGAGAGCTTCCGCTCCGAGACGCTCTCCACGGTGTACGACCAGTAGGAAGCACCGCCCACCAGCCCTCGAAGGGAGCGTCACCGTTGAGCGGTCAGCCCAGCGTCCTGCAAGTTGTCATCCTCCGCGACGGTCTGCTCGTGGGGACGGAGGTGTTCGTCCCGGGCACGTACTCGCTCGGCTCGGACCCCGCGTCCGACCTGCGGCTGGATGACCCGTCCGTGGAGCCGCGCCACGCGCTGCTCTACTTCCAGAACGGGCGCGCGGCCGTCCAGGACGCGGGCTCCACCACGGGCCTGTTCGTCAACGGCCACCGCGTGTCCGCGTGTGAGATCCGCTCCGTGGACGAGGTCCTCTGCGGGCCCTTCGTCCTCAAGACCCGGGTGCTCTCGCAGAGGCCACAGGAGACCAAGCCCCAGCCTCCGCCGGAGGTGGCCGCGCTGCTCGGCGCCGCCCAGCCGCCCGCGGCCCCTCCGCCCGCGCAGGTGAGGCAGCTCCGCCCGGCGGCGCCGACCGCGCCGTCCCAGCAGCCGCTCGCCGCCACCGTGCCCGCGGTGCGCGCCGTGCCGCAGCCGCCCCCCGCGGCGCGCGCGGGGAACGCGGTGACGCAGGCCGCCTACGCGCCCGCGGCCAACGTCGTCCCCATGCCGCCGCCCGCGGCGCCCCCGCCGCAGGTCGTCTCGCCGGTGCCGGTGCCGGGGACGCATGCGCAGTGGCCCTCGCAGCAGCAGCAGCCCGTCGCGCCCGTGCCGGCCAGCACCCTGCCGTCGGTGCGCCGCCGCGCCGCGCAGGAGCCGCCGCCCGCCGCCGCCTCCGCCGCCCCGAGCCTGCTGCTCGCGGACGACCTGATGGCGGACGTCGCGCTGGACCCGCTGCCCGAGCCCACCGGCCCGCTGCTGCGGGAGCCGCAGCGCGTGGCCTCGCGTCCCACGCACGCGCCGCGCATCGCCCCGGGCAAGGGCACCGCGCAGCTCTACCTGGAGCTGTACTGGGGCGCGGTGCGCAAGGACGCGCGCCGCTTCGCGCCGGACAAGAAGAAGCCCGTGCAGGCCTCGCTGGACCTGCCCGACGCCATGCCCCTGTGGGGCTTCTCGCTGCCCGAGACGGGCGCGCCCTTCGTCCTCGCCGAGTCCATCAGCGGCACCTTCCGCCTCTTCGTGCCCCCGGGCACGGAGGTGGAGCGCAGCGGCAATGACGGCCGCTTCACCCCCGTCACCGGCGCCGCGCTGGAGTCCGACGGCAGCCGCCGCTTCATCACCCTGCGCGAGGGCACCGCCGCGCGCCTGACGCAGGGCCACATGTCGCTGGTGGCCTACGCGGCTCCCAAGCCGGAGCGCGTCTTCGTCAACCCGCTCAGCGGCCTGCCCTGGCTGGCGCTGGCGTGCTTCGCCCTCTTCGGCGCCGCCTTCGCGTCCTTCATCGTCATGAAGCCGGCGACCCCGGAGACGGCGGACTTCACGCAGAAGAACCTGCCCCCCGTGGCCCTGCGCCTCATCGCCCCCGAGCCGAAGAAGAAGGAGGAGGCGAAGAAGAAGCTGGAGGCCCTCAAGGAGAAGGCGCCCAAGCCGGTGAAGGAGAAGGTCGCGGAGAAGGCGCCGCCCAAGCCGGTGGAGAAGACGCCCCCGCCGCCGCAGCCGTCCAAGGCCGTGGCCGCCGCGCCGGAGAGCAAGGCGCTCAAGGCGCTGGCGAAGCTGTCCGCCGCTGGCCCCGCCACCAACGACCTGTTGGCCGCGGTGGACAAGCTGGGCAGCGGCCCGGGCAGCAAGAACGTGAAGAACTCCAACTACAAGCTGTCCGGCCTCATCGGGAAGGCGCCCATCGCCAACGCGGGCCTGGGCACCTTCGGCCTGGGCGGCGGCGGCAAGGGCGGCGGCGCCACGCTGGGCGCCGAAATCCTGCGCGGCAAGGGCGGCGGCGGCATCGGCGCGCTGGGCGTGGGCGGCGTGGGCAAGGGCAAGGTGGGCGGCACCGTCACCCGCGCCACGGCCCGCAGCATCTCCTCCACCCAGGGCACCGTGGACCGTGAAGCGGTGGCGCGCGTCATCAACAGCCACCTCAACGAGGTGCACGGCTGCTACGAGCGCGCCCTGCTCAAGGACCCCGGCCTCGCCGGCAAGGTCGTGCTGGAGTGGACCATCGGCACCGCCGGCCGCGTCGTGGCCGCGAAGACGAAGTCCTCCACGCTGCGCAATGCGTCCGTGGAGTCCTGCATCCTCTCCAACCTCAAGTCGTGGACCTTCCCCGCCCCCAAGGGCGGGGTGGTCATCATCACCTACCCCTTCCTCTTCAACTCGGTCGGCTACTGACGCCAACCCCCCTCCAGGAAGCCCCCACCGTGCGATACGCCCTGCTCATTCTCTTGTTCCTGGTGCCCGGCCTTGCCCGTGCACAGGCAGAGGCGCTGGAGAACCCCGGCGCCGTCTCCGCCATTCAGGAGCGCCGGTACCGGATGCACCACGAGCTGCTGCTCGGAGTCGGCGTGCTGCCGGATGACGCCTTCTACAAGGGCCTCACCGGCAACGTGTCCTACACGTACCACTTCAGCGACACCTTCGGCTGGCAGGTGGGCCGCGGCACGTACAGCTACAACCTCCAGACGAGCCTGCGCACCCAGCTGGAGCGCGACTTCGACGTGGCGCCCGTCTCCTCCGCCTCCGAGGACCAGGTGCAGTGGATGGTGGGCTCGGACCTCGTCTGGAGCCCGCTGTACGGCAAGACGGCCTTCCTCAACAGCACGGTGCTGCACTTCGAGGCCTTCCTGCTGGGCGGCGGCACGGTGGTGAAGCTCAACCGCTCGGGCGGCTTCCGGCCCGCGGCCAACGTGGGCCTCGGCCTGCGGCTGTTCTCCAGCCAGGCGATTTCCTTCCGCTTCGACGTGACGAACAACGTCGTCTTCACCGGCGCGTCGCGCATCAACAACGTCCTCTCGGTCCAGCTCGGCACCGCGTTCAACTTCGGCGCCACGGAATGACTCCTCGCTCGCTCATCGCCGCGCTCGCCAGCGCCGCGCTCCTCGTGTCTCCACGGCCCGCCACGGCGCAGTCCGGCGGCGGCAGCCTGCCCATGCCTCCGCCGCCCTCCGGTGCCCAGCGCCCGGCGGGTGCCGCCCAGGCCACGTCCACGCCCGCCCCCGCCGCCAGCGGCAAGCCCGCTGCCGCCGAGGCCGGCAAGCCCGCCGAGGCCACCGCCGCGAAGCCCGCGGAGGCGGCGCCTCCCGCCCCGAAGAAGGTGGACCCCGCCGTCTTCGACGAGGCGCTCCAGGACTACTTCGACGGCAAGCCGCGCGACGCCGCCGGCCCGCTGTACGCGTGGCTGCAGCAGGCGCCGAAGACGGACGAGAACTACGCCTGGGGCCAGTACTTCCTCGCCAGGAGCCTCATCGACCTGGGCCTGACGCACGCCGGGGCCTCGTACCTGGCGCGCATCGCCCGCGAGCGCTCCAATCCCAACGTGCTGCCCCGCGCCCTGGACGCGCTCAAGCAGCTCACCGACCGCCCGCACGACGAGGTGATGATCGACGAGCAGGTCTTCGGCGCGCTGGATCTGGGCTTCCTTCCGGAGGAGACCGGCGCGTACGCCCACTACCAGCAGGGCCTCGTGGACCTGCGCGTGGGCAACGAGCGCTGGGCCAACACCCACTTCGCCAAGCTCACGGAGACCAGTCCGGAAGCGAGCCATGCCAGGTTCGCGCTGCTCGTCACCCGCCTCAAGTCGGTGAAGGAGCCCTCCGACGAGCTCATCGCCGACTTCCTCACGCTGTCCAAGGACGAGAAGCTCACCCGCGAGGCGCGCAACGAGTCGGCGCTCGCGGTGGCCCGCCTGCGCTACGAGCGCAAGGACTACCCGGGCGCGCTGGAGGCCTACGGCCTCGTGAAGCTGCCCGAGCTGGACCCGGGCCGCGCCAGCCTCTACCTGGAAGAGGCGTGGACCCGCTACAAGCTGGGCGAGCTGCGCGCCTCGCTGGGCATTCTCACCACCCTGGACGCGCCGTCCTTCCGGGACGAGTTCCTCCCGGACAAGTACCTGCTGCGCGCGCTCATCTACCGCGACCTCTGCCACTACCTGCCCGCCAAGCGCGCCGCCAAGGAGCTGACGCGGCGCTTCGCGGACTCGCTGGAGGCGGTGCGCAACCGCGAGGACCTCACCCAGGACGCGCGCCTGCGCCGCGCGGCCAACGCCCGCGGCAGCACCCAGCGCGCCGCGCGCTTCGTGGAAGTGCTGGAGCTGGAGGGCGAGCGGCTGGGCCGCTACGCCGGCAGCTTCGGCGACCAGCTCTTCTCGCACCTGACCAAGTTGTATGACCTTTCCCGCGCCGAGGCGGTCCGCGTCCATGACGCGCGGCTGGCCGAGGCGGTGCGCCAGGAGGCGGACACGCTCCTGCGCGCCGCCGAGCAGGTGCGCCTCATGGAGTACGAAGTGGGCCTGAAGCTGTACGAGCGCGTGAAGAAGGGCGCGAAGGTGGTTGCGCCGGAGGACGAGCAGGAGCTGTCCCCCGCCAACGTCGCCTTCCGCTTCGACGGGGAGTACTGGAACGACGAGCTGAAGTCGTACCGGGTCCGCATCGAGAGCCGCTGCATCGAGGAGACCCCATGACCGGCCATCTGACCGGCCTGATTGCCGCCGCCATGCTGGCGGCCGCCCCTGGAGCGCCCGGACGTGCCGGACCGGGCCCCAACCCCATCGTGTCCAAGGCGAAGGAGCGCGAGGAGCTCATCGCCAAGCTCAAGCGCGACATCTTCAAGGTGGACCGCTCCATCGGCGAGACGGAGAAGCTCATCTCCAAGAGCCGCAACGCCCCGTACCTGCCGGACCTCCAGTTCCGCCTGGCCGAGCTGTACGTGGAGAAGAGCCGCTACGTGTACTACCTCCAGGCCGAGTCCCGGCCGGAGGGTGCCACCGGCGCCATCGTCTCGCCCGAGACGCGGCTCATGAAGCAGAAGGCCGTGCAGATGTACTACCGGCTGCTGCGCGAGTACCCGGACTTCAAGGACGCGGACCAGGTGACGTTCTACCTGGCGCACGAGCAGCGCGAGCTCGGTCAGTTCGACGAGATGCTCAAGACGCTCGGCGACCTGACGCGCAAGTACCCCAACAGCCCGCTGCGCCTGGAGGCCGAGCAGATTCTCGGCGACCACTTCTTCGACAAGGCGGACCTCGTCGAGGCGGAGAAGCACTACCAGGCCATCCTCGAGGCGCCGCCCTCCCCCGTGCACGACCTGGCCCGCTACAAGATGGGCTGGATTCGCGTCAATCAGGCCAAGCACGCCGAGGCGGTGACGTTCTTCGAGGCCGCCGCCGCCAGCGCCCCGCTGCCCGGCGTGGACGTGAAGAAGGCGCTCAACGTCAAGCGCGAGGCGCTGCTGGACCTCGTCTACAGCTACACCGAGGCCAAGCCGCCCAAGGGCGCGCTCAACTACTTCGAGAAGCTCAGCGACAGCCGCGCCACGTACGCGCTCGCGCTGGACAAGCTGGGCAACCGCTACTTCATCAAGCAGCAGTACGAGTGGGCCATCCCCGCGCTGCGCCAGCTGATGGAAATCCAGTTCGACCCCGAGCTGGACCTGGAGCGCGGCCAGAAGCTCTATGACGCCCTCAAGGCGTCCAAGGGCAAGGTGCTGCCGGAGCCGGAGGACATCCGCTTCCTGGTGCGCGCGGCGGTGCAGAGCAAGACGGACCCGGAGCTGCCGGAGACGGACCGCAAGAAGCACCTGGCCGAGCTGGAGGAGATGGCCCGCGACCTGGGCACGCAGCTGCACCTGGCGGCGCAGAAGAAGGAGGACAAGGACCTCTACCTGCGCACGGCCTCGGCCTACGAGGCGTACCTGAGCCTCTTCCGGCCCGAGCAGTACGTGCGGCCCATCATGAAGAACCGCGCGGACGCGCTGTTCGCCGCCAACGCCTTCCCGGAGGCCGCGCGCCAGTTCGAGGAGCTGGCCCGCTACGAGGCCAAGGCGAAGGACGCCAAGGGCGAGGAAGAGGCCCTCAACGCCGCGCTGCTCGCGCACTTCTCCACGCTCAAGCCGGAGGAGGCGCAGAAGCGCAACGCCTTCGAGGTGGCGGACGCGCGCCAGGCCATGAAGCTCCTGGGCGCCGAGTTCGTCTCGCGCTACCCCAGGAGCGAGAACGCCCTCAACGTGAAGTTCAACATCGCCCGCGCCTACTACGAGGACGGCGAGTACCCGAAGGCGGCGGAGCTGTTCACCGCGTTCGCGCTCTCCCACCCGCAGCACAAGGAGGCCGCCGTCGCCGGCAACCTGGCGCTGGACAGCCTCCGGCAGCTCAACGACTTCAAGGGCCTGGAGGAGACGGGCAAGAAGTTCCTCGGCGCGCCGCTGCCGGCCAACTTCCGCGCGGAAGTGCAGAAGATCATCACCCAGAGCCGCGCCGAGGCGCTGGACGAGCTCGCGCTGGCGAGCGCCCAGGAGACGGGCGACGTCATCCAGGGCCTCGTGAAGGTGGCGGACGAGAACAAGAACACCGACATCGGCGAGAAGGCGCTGTACGGCGCCTTCACCGCGGCGCGCGAGAAGCGCGACATGCAGGCCGAGCGCGAGCTGGGCGCGAAGCTGGTGCATGACTACCCGAAGAGCCAGTACCTGTCGGACGTGCTCCTGACGCTGGGCCGTCACTCGGCGGAGGCCGCGGCGTTCGGCGAGGCGGCGGGCTGGTTCGAGCAGGTGGGCCAGAAGCTGGGCGCGGACTTCGCCGCGGTGGACGGCTGGCTGGCCGGCGCCCGGCTGCGCATGGCGCTGGGCGAGTACAAGGAGGCGGCGCGCAACCTGGAGGCCGCGTCCGAGGTCGCCGGCGCGCGCCGGGCCGAGGTGCTGGTGCTGCTGGCCGAGGCCCGCCTGAAGCAGAAGGACTACTCGCGCGCGAAGACGGCCGCCGAGTCCGCGCTGAAGCTGGACCCGCGCAGCGCGGGCGCCGCGGCGGTGCTCGCGGAGGTGCAGGCCACCACCGCCCCCACCGCTCCCGCCGACGCGCTCATCGCCACCCTCACCAAGGCGGTGCAGGGCCCCAACGGGCAGACGGAGGAGGCCGCCAAGGGCCTGTGGTACCTCGGCGAAATCCTCTACCGCGGCTACCGGGATTTGCCCGCCGACAAGGTGGAGGAGAAGGTCGCCGCGCTGCAGAGCCTGGAGGGCATCTACACGCAGTCGGCGCAGCTGGGCTACCCGGAGTGGGCGGTGGCGTCGCTGTGGAAGCTGGCGCTGGCGTACGGCCACATCGCGGACGTGGTGGAGCAGACGCCAGTGCCGGCGGGCCTGTCCGCCGCGGAGTCGCAGCAGTTCCGCGCGGCCGTGAAGGAGCAGGTGGCGCCGCTGAAGCAGCGCTCGGACGAGGCCTTCAAGGCATGCCTGTCGCGCGCCGAGTCGCTGGAGGTCTTCAACGCCGCGGTGGTGGGCTGCCGCGCGCGCGCCGAGACGGCCGCCCTGCCGGTTCCCCCGCCGGGCGCGCCCACGCAACCGGCCTCGCTGGAGGAGGTGCGCAAGAAGGCCGAGCGCGCGCTCACCGCCGAGTCGCTGGAGGCGCTGGGCCTGGCGTACCTGGAGGCGCGCCAGTACGGCATGGCGCAGCTCACCCTGGGCCGCGTCACGGAGCTGCAGGACACGCGGGCCTCGGCGCACTCCGCGCTGGGCTGGGCGCTGCTCAACATGGGTGACGCCATGGGCGCGCGCGCCGCGTACGCCAAGGCCATGGACTCGGACCCCACCTTCGACAAGGCCCGCCTCAACCTGGCCGCGTTGCGCTGCCGCTTCGGCGACGTGGACGGGGCCCGCCGCGAGCTGGCCGTCCTCAAGGACGTCAACACGCTCACCGGCGCCGACGTGGACGGAGGGTGGAAGGCGTGCAAGTGAGCCCGCTCATGCCACGGCTCTCCCGCGCCGTCGCGCTGTGCGCGGCGCTCGCGGCCCTCGGCGCCTGCGAGCGCGAGGGCGGCGAGCTGGAGGGCAGCGTGTCCGAGGTGGTGGACCTGCGCTACCAGCGCGCCGAGGCCCAGTGGGCCCCGGGTGAGCTTTCCATCAACTTCGTCAGTCCACAGGGCACTGGGCTCAACACCATCCTCAAGGTAAGTGCTCAGGTCGGGGACATGATTCCGGAGGGCTATACGGGCCCGCTCGTCATCGACCTCGCGGAGGTGCTGGAGGGTGGCGCGCAGCGTGGCGCCATTGGCCGCAGCGTGCTCGACGAGCCGGTGCGGACCTTCCCGCAGCTCGCGCGCGGCACGCTGACGGTGGACTCCACCACTGTCGACCCCGGCAGCCGCATCACCGGTGACTTCCACGTCACCTTCATCAACGGCACCAACGTCTATTCCGGCCGCACCATCTTCGGAAGCTTCGAGGCAACGGTCCCCCAATGAAGCGCATCGTCCTGCTCACCCTGCCCCTCCTGGCCGCCTGCGGCCCGCGCTACGGCATGCGCGTGCCCGACTCGCTGGAGAAGAAGCTGCCCTACGAGGCACGCATCGAGCTGCTCGAGGCGGAGAACGACCTGGCGCTCGCCATCGACAAGGTGGACGAGGCCGACAACGAGATTGGCCGCGCCCGTGACAACATCCGCCGCGCCCGCTCCCGCCAGGAGGCGGCCGAGGACGAGGTGGACCGCGCCCCGGACGAGGTGTCCCGCGAGGTGGCGAAGCTGGCCATCGCCGAGGCCGAGGCCCGCGTGGAGTACCTGCGCGCGCGGCAGCGGCTCAACGTAGGCCTGCGCGAGGTGGAGGAGCTGGCCCTGCGCTGCGCCTTCGCGAAGTTCGAACTGGCCCGGCTGACGGTGGCCCGCAAGGCCAAGGTCGAGGGCAGCGAGCGGCTGGACCAGAAGGAGTACGAGGAGCAGGTGTCCGAGTGCGAGGCGGAGGTGAAGGAGGAGCGCGCCGAGCTCGCCGAGGACGAGAAGGAGGAGAAGGCGGCGAGGGAGGCGTGGGAGGCGAAGAAGTCGGCGCTCGCGAAGAAGACCTTCGACGCGCGTGCGAGTCCCTACGTGGAGAACCTCTAAATGTCGACGACAGGCGGCTTCCTCGTCCTCCAGTTGCTCACCGCGCAGGCCCCGGCGCCGGATATGGCGACCCTCGAGCGCACCGCCGCCGTGGAGAGCGAGCGGCTGGAGGCGTCCCCGGACGACCCGGACGCGCTCTACCGGCTGGGCACGGCCTTCCTCGCGCTCAACAAGCCGAAGCAGGCGCTGGCGCCGCTGACGAAGCTGGTGGAGGTGGCCCCGGACCTCGTGCCGCCCAAGCTGGCGCTGGCCCGGGCGCTGCGCCTGTCGGGTGACGCGGAAAAGGCGCGCACGGTGCTGGATACCGCCATCGCCGCCTTTCCGGAGGACTCCACGCTGCGCGCCGAGCGGGGCATCCTGGCGCGCGTGCTGGACGAGACGGACGTGGCCATCAGCCAGTACTCGGTGGCCACGGAGCTGTCGCCGCAGGACGCGGAGCTGCGCTTCAACCTGGGCGAGGCGCTGCAGCGCGCCAGCCGCACGGACGACGCCATCGAGGCGTACCGCGAGGCGCTGAAGCTGGACGCGAAGCTCAACGTGGCGCGCGTCAACCTGGGCAAGGCGCTGGCGGAGAAGGGCCTCAACGCGGAGGCCAAGGAGACGCTGCGCGAGGCCACGCGCGAGAAGCTGGGCGACGCGGAGGCGCACTACAACCTGGGCGTCATCCTCCTGCGGGAGAATGACTTGGACGGCGCCATCGCCGAGTACCAGCGCACCCTGGCCGCGGAGCCGAAGCACGCCCGCGCGCACAACAACCTGGGCGTGGCGCTGAACGAGAAAGGCGACCCGCGCAAGGCGACGGAGTCGTTCCTCAAGGCCATCGCCGCGGACCCGAAGTACGCGGAGGCGCACTTCAACCTGGGCTTGGCGTACTTCCAGCTCGGCGACAACGTGCGGGCGACGAAGTCCTTCGAGAAGGCGCTGGTGCTGGAGCCGCGCCGCGCCAGCGGCCCGTACACGCAACTGGGCCACCTGTACCTCCTGCAGGGCAAGAAGAAGCAGGCCGTCGAGGCCTTCAAGAAGGCGATTGAGAAGAGCAGCGAGGACGGCCGGAAGACGACGGAGGCGTACCAGGGCCTCGCGCGGGCGTACCTCGGGCTGGGCAAGGCCGACGACGCGGTGGCCACGCTGAAGACGGCGGTGGAGGCCTTCCCGAAGGACGCCAGCGCGCGCGCCGCGTATGGCGACGCGCTGAAGGCCAAGGGTGATTTGGACGGCGCCATCGCCCAGTACGAGGAGGGCGTGACGCTGGCGCCCACGACGGAGAGCCGGCTGGCGCTGGCGGACGCGTACGCGAAGAAGCGGGTGGGCGCGAAGGCCCGGCCGCTGTACGAGGCGCTGCTGAAGGAAGAGCCGGGCAACCGCGTGGCGAAGCTGGGGCTCGCGGACCTGCTGATGGCCATGGGCGACTACGTCACGGCGGAGGGGATGTTGACGCCGAAGGAGGGCGAGGAGGCGGACACGGCGGCGCTGGCGCGGCTGGGCATCGTCCACTCGCGGCGCGGGCGGCCGGACCTGGCGGTGACGGAGCTGGAGGCGGTGGTGGCGAAGGACCCGGCGCAGCTGGAGGCGCGGGCCGAGCTGGGGTTCATCTACCTGCGCGGCGGCGACGGCGCGAAGGCGAAGAAGGTGCTGACGTCCGTGCTGAAGGTGGACAAGGACCACCCGCTGGGGCTGCTGTACCTGGGCCACGCGCAGTACCAGCAGGGCAACGCGAAGCAGGCGGAGAAGTCCTTCCGGGACGCGGCGAAGGCGGACCCGAGCTTCGCCGAGCCGCACAACGCGCTGGGCCAGTTGCTGGAGGCCGCCAAGCGCATGGACGAGGCGAAGCAGTCCTATGAGACGGCGCTGAAGCTCCAGCCCGACCACGAGGACGCCAAGACGGCCCTGCAGCGGATGACGGCGGCTGCGCCTACGCCGTAGCACACCCGGCGGGGGCGGCTTCTCGCGCCGCCCCGGCCCGGCACCCGTGAGAGAGGCAGGGCCCGCGGAGGCCGCATGAACGCGCGGCCGCGAGCGCCTCCTGCCCGGCATCTCGCGAAGGCTCCTTCGCCCCCCAGGCTACGGGCTCCTAGCCCGGTACGCCCAGCAGCACCGCGCCCACCGCGACGAGCGCGGCGCCCGTGAGCTGCCGGCGCTCCAGCCGCTCTCCTTGGAGCGCGGCGAGTGCCAGCGCGAAGGCGATGGAGGTGTTGCGCAGCGTCAGCACCGCGCCCGCGCCGCTGCTGCCCAGCGCGGACAGCAGGAGCGCGAAGGAGAGCGTGCAGATGATGCCGGTGAACACGACCAGCCCGGGGCGCACGAGCGCCTCGCGCCGGAGCGTGGCCCACCCGAGCTTCCGGACACGCTCCAGCACGAGCACCGGCAGCGCGACGAGCAGTCCCGTGGCGAAGAGGGCCGGCGGCTGCGCGCCCTCCGCGAGCGCCAGCTTGTACGCGAGGTGGTAGCCGGAGATGCACACCGCCGCGAGCGCGGCCCACGCCACGCCGGTGGCCGCCGGGCCCGCGGGGCGCGACAGGTTCATCACCACCAGCCCCACGCCCAGCAGCACCGCGCCCGACACCATCCACAGGGACACGGACTCTCCCAGCCACAGCACGGACACCGGCCACACCAGCAACATGGCCCCGCCGCGAGACACCGTGTACGCGAGCCCCAGCGGCGCCTGCTTCAGCGCGCGGGACAGGGACGCCAGGTAGATGCTCTCGCACAGGCCCGCGCCCAGCGCCCACGCCAGCCCGAGCATCGTGGGAAACGCCTGCCCCTTCATTCCGAGCGCCCACAGTCCACCGCCCACCACGGACACGGAGATGACACTCACCACGCCGACTTCCGGGTTCGGGTGCCGCTTGAGCAGCGCGTTCCACGAGGCATGGAAGAACGCGGACGACAGCACCAGCACCAGCGCGACGGTCTCCAACGAAGCTCCTTCACGGCGAAGTCGCCCCGTGTGTAACGCGCACGGGGAGCCCGTGCAGGCCTCCGCACCGATGCCGCCTCAAGCGCCGCGGGGGCCCTTGGCTCGGCCCCGCTTCTTGGCTCCACGTGACGTGGACCTGGAGGCGGCGGGGGCGCGCGCGAAGAGCTCCTGGACGGACTTCGCCGTCACCGCCCTTCGAAGCCAGCTCTTGAGCTGGGCGGGCCGGGTGCACTCCAGGATTCTCTGTCGTGCCTCGGCATCCACCTCCAGGCCCCGCGCGTCGAGCACCTCCAGCAGTGCCCGCTTTTCGCCTTCCTGAAGCCCCTCCTGGAGCCCTTCCTGGCGCC
>NZ_JABBJJ010000217.1 GCF_012933655.1 Pyxidicoccus fallax
CGCCCGTCCGCCCTCCGCCACCTCGCCCCGCTAGCTCCGGGCCCCACGGCAAGCCGGCGAGCGAGCGCCCGTGCGCGCGAGGGCTCCTGTCGGGGACTTCCGGGGCCGGAGGCACATACGTGTGCATCTTGGAAGGGTGCTGGCCGCGCATTCCTGGATGCCCACCGTGCCTCGCCTCGACCCTCAACGGTTCCGCCATATCCTCCTGCGCTCGGTGGCGATGCCGGCGATGCTGCTGACGCTGCTGGCGGGGCTGCTCTTCTGGGAGGTGCGGCAGCTCCTGCAAGCGGACGAGGCCGCGGACCGCTCGGACGCGGTGCTCGCCGAGGCCACGCGCGTGCGCCAGCTCCTCATCGACCGGGAGACGGGCCTGCGCGGCTACCTGCTCACCCACGACCCGGCCTTCCTGGCGCCCTACCATGCCGCCGCCCGACACCTGCCAGAGGCCCTGGCCCGGCTGGAGTCGCTCATCGCGGGCTCACCGGACCAGCTTGCCCGCATGCATGACCTGCGCGTGCGGTGGGCGGACTGGGAGACCTTCGCGGACGAGGAGCTGCGGCGCTTCAGGACGGGCGGGGACTGGCTGACGCTGGTCGTCGAGGCGGAGGGCAAGCGGCGCATGGATGGCCTGCGCGAGCTCCTGGACGCGCTGAACGCCGCCGAGCGCGAGCGCGCCGCCCATCGCGGCGCCACCGCCGAGCGGCAGGCGCAGCTGGTGCTCTGGGGCGGCGCCGCCTGGTTGCTGCTCACGGGGGCGCTGCTGGCGTGGACGGGCCGGCGCCAGCTCGTCCTCATGTCGCGCGACTACGAGTCCCTGCTGGAACAGGCGCAGACGCAGGCCCAGGCGCTGCGCGCCAGCGAGGCCCGGCTGGAGGCGCGCGTGGCCCAGCGCACCCAGGAGCTGACGGCCGCCAACCACGAGCTGGAGTCCTTCAGCTACTCCGTCTCGCATGACCTGCGCGCCCCGCTGCGCGCGGTGGACGGCTTCAGCCAGGCGCTCATGGAGGACGAGGGCGAGCGCATCTCCCAGGAGGGCCAGGAGCACCTGCGCCGGCTGCGCGCGGCGGCCACGCGCATGGCGCAGCTCATCGACGACCTCTTGCGGCTGTCCCGCCTCACCCGCGCCGAGCTGCGCTGCGAGCCGGTGGACCTGAGCGCCCTGGCGCGCGAGGTGGCGGACATCCTCCAGCGCAGCGAGCCCGGCCGTCAGGTGACCTTCGACATCGCCCCCGGCCTGATGACCCGGGGAGACGCCCGGCTCCTGCGCGTGGTCCTGGAAAACCTGTTCGGAAACGCCTGGAAGTTCACCAGCCAGCGCTCCGACGCGCGCATCGCGCTTTTCGCCGAGTCCCGCGACGGGCGGCCCCATTACTGTGTCCGCGACAACGGGGTGGGTTTCGACATGGCGTATGCGGACAAGCTCTTCTCACCATTCCAGCGGCTGCACCGGCCCGACGAATTCCCCGGCACCGGCGTGGGCCTGGCGACGGTGCAGCGCATCATCCGCCGGCATGGGGGCGACATCTCGGCGGAGGCGGTGCCCGGCGGTGGAGCCACCTTCCGCTTCACGCTGGAGGAGGCGCGGACATGAATGGCACGGAGCGGCCCATCCTGCTGGTGGAGGACAACCCTGACGACGTGGACCTGACGCTGCGTGCCTTCAAGCGCGCCGGTGTCACCCGGCCGGTGGACGTGGTGCGGGATGGCGTGGAGGCGCTCGACTACCTCTTCGCCCAGGGAGCATTCGCCAACCGCGCGGGCCAGCCCTTGCCGGTGGTGGTGCTGCTGGACTTGAAGCTGCCGCGGGTGGACGGGCACGAGGTGCTGCGCCGCATCCGGGCGGACCCGCGCACGCGGCTGCTGCCGGTGGTCATCCTCACCTCGTCGGTGGAGGAGACGGACCTGGTGCGTGGCTATGGCGGCGGGTGCAACAGCTACGTGCGCAAGCCGGTGAGCTACACGGAGTTCGTGGAGGCGGCGCGCCAGCTCGGCCTGTACTGGCTGATGCTCAACTACGAGCCACCCCCCACCGGGGCTCCCCCCGGAGCTCGCGGATGAAGCCTCTGCGGTTGTTGGTGGTGGAGGACAATCCGGACGACGAGGCGCTGGTGCTCCTGGAGCTGCGGCGCAATGGCTTCACGCTGAGCGCGCAGCGGGTGCAGACCGCCGAGGCGATGCGCAAGGTGCTCGCGGGCGGGGACTTCGACATCATCCTCTCCGACTTCTCCATGCCCCACTTCACCGCGCTGGAGGCGCTGCAGGTGCTGAAGGAGACGGGGCGGGACATCCCCTTCATCGTCGTGTCCGGCAGCATCGGCGAGAACGAGGCGGTGGAGGCGATGCGGGCCGGCGCGCGCGACTACTTCGCCAAGGACCGGCTGGTGCGGCTGGGCGCGGCGGTGGAGCGCGAGCTGCGCGAGGCGAAGGCGCGGCACGAGCGCGCGCGGGCGAACCTGGAGCGGGAGCTGCTGGCGCTCACCAGCGAGGTGCTCACCGAGCGGCTGGACCTGGACGAGCGGCTGAAGCGGCTGGTGCGCATCCCCGTGCCCCGGGTGGCGGACTGGTGCGCCATCTTCCTGTACGAGCGCGAGCGCGGCGGCCTGCGGATGGTGGCGCTGGCGCACCCGGACTCGGTGCTCGAGTCGCATGTGTGGGAGCTGGACCAGCGCTTTCCCGTGGACCCACGGGCGCAGGCCGGACCGTCGCGGGTGATGGCGACGGGAGAGCCGGAGCTGGTGGAGGACGTGAGGGCGCGGGCCCGGCCCGTCACCACCCACCCGGACCACCAGCGCGCGCTGGCGCCGCTGGACTTCCGCTCGGCGGTGCATGTCCCCCTGCGGGGCCGCTCCAGCGTGCTGGGCGTGCTGTCCCTGGTCACCAGCGGCCACCGCACGCTGGGGCCGGCGGACCAGTCGCTGGCGCAGGAGCTGGCCCGCCGCGCGGGCCTGGTCCTGGAGAACGCGCGCCTGTTCCGCGAGGTGCAGGACGCGGTGCGCCTGCGCGACGACTTCCTCACCGTGGCGGCGCACGAGCTGCGCACGCCGCTCACCACGCTGCGGCTGCAGCTGGGCTCGCTCTTGCACCAGGCCTCTCGCGAGCGGCTGTCCCCGGAGCTGGAGTCGCGGCTGCACCGGAGCATGCGGCAGGTGCGACGGCTGGGGACGCTGGTGGAGGTGCTGCTCGACGTGTCCCGCCTGTCGAGCGAGGAGCTGCGCCTGTCCCCGGAGCGCCTCGACCTGGCGGAGCTGGTGTCCGAGGTGGTGGGGCGCCACGCCGCGGAGGCCGAGGGCATGGGTTGCGAGCTGCGCGTGAAGGCGTGCTCCGGGCTGTGGGGCCTGTGGGACCGGCTGCGGGTGGACCAGGCGGTGGCGGCGCTCGTGTCCAACGCGCTCAAGTTCGGCCCCGGCAAGCCGGTGGACATCGAGGTGGCGCGCTCGGGCGTCATGGGCCGCGTGCGCGTGAGGGACCGCGGCATCGGCATTCCACCGGACCAGCACGAGCGCATCTTCGAGCGCTTCGGAAGGGCGGTAAGCTCCCGCTCCTACGGAGGGCTGGGACTGGGACTGTATCTGGCGAGGCGCTCCGCGGAGGCGCATGGAGGCCGCGCCTGGGCGGAGACGCCCGAGGGAGGAGGCGCGTGTTTCACCCTGGAGCTGCCGTTGGAAACGGAGGCGCGTGAGTGAGTCGGCCGCTGCTGGTGGTGGATGACGATGCGGACCTGCGCGAGGCCCTCGAAGAGGTGCTGCGCGACGCGGGCTACGAGGTGCTGGGCGCCAGCAATGGCAAGCACGCGCTGGAGGTGCTCGGCTCCGTGCCGGTGCTGCCCGGGCTGGTGCTGCTCGACATGATGATGCCGGTGCTCGACGGCGGCGGCTTCGCGCGCGCCATGCGTCAGGTGCCCGCGTGGCGCGACATTCCCGTGCTCGTCTTCTCCGCGTCCGCCAACGCGCGTCAGGTGGCGGAGGAGATTGGCGCATGCGGCCACCTGCGTAAGCCAGTGGACGTGGACACACTCCTGGACGCGGTCGGCAGGCACAAATCGTCCTGAGGTCCGCGCATGACACCCCCCTGAAAAAGTTCCATGCGTTGACGCTCCCGCGAGCCGGCTGATAAGGGGTTACTTAACACCCACGCCGGAGGAACGATGCACGTCAACGCGCTCACCCTGCTGCTGGTGCAGCTCATCGTCATCATCGGCGTCTCGCGTCTCATCGGGCGTGGGGCGCGGTGGCTGGGGCAGCCGCTGGTCATCGCCGAGGTGGTGGCGGGCATCGTCCTGGGGCCGTCGCTGCTCGGCTGGCTGGCGCCCGACGTGATGAACTCGCTGTTCCCGGCGGACTCGATGCCGGTGCTGAAGATGCTGAGCCAGGTGGGGCTCGTGCTCTTCATGTTCCTCATCGGCCTGGAGCTGGACCCGAAGCTGCTCAAGGGGCGCGGGCACGCGTCGGTGGCCATCAGCCACACGAGCATCGTCGTGCCCTTCGCGCTGGGCGCGGGGGCGGCGGCGCTGTGGCTCTACAAGAGCCTGTCGGACCCGTCGGTGCCCTTCTCCTCGTTCGTGCTCTTCATGGGCGTGGCGATGAGCATCACCGCCTTCCCGGTGCTCGCGCGCATCCTCACGGAGCGGGGGTTGTTGCAGTCGAAGGTGGGCACGGTGGCCATCACCTGCGCGGCGGTGGACGACGTGACGGCGTGGTGCCTGCTGGCGTTCGTGGTCTCCATCGTGCGCGCGTCGAGCCTGGCGGAGGCCGGGCTCACCACGGTGCTGGCCATGGCGTACATCTGCTTCGTGCTGCTGGTGGTGAAGCCCTTCCTCGCCCGGCTGGGCGCGCGGGTGGCCAGCCGCGAGGGGCTGACGCAGAACGTGGTGGCGGGCACGCTGGTGCTGCTGCTGGCGTCCGCGTTCGTGACGGAGCTGATTGGCATCCACGCGCTCTTCGGGGCCTTCCTCTTCGGCGCCGTCATCCCCAAGGAGGGCGGGCTGGCGGAGGCGCTGGCGGAGCGGCTGGAGGACGTGGCGGTGGTGCTGCTGCTGCCCATCTTCTTCGCCTTCAGCGGCCTGCGCACGCAGCTGGGCCTCCTGGACAGCGCCGAGGCGTGGATGACCTGCGGGGTCATCATCCTGCTGGCGTGCCTGGGCAAGTTCGGCGGCAGCGCGGTGGCCGCGCGGCTGACGGGCATGAGCTGGCGCGAGTCGGGCGCGGTGGGCGTGCTGATGAACACGCGCGGCCTGATGGAGCTCATCGTGCTCAACCTCGGCCTGGACCTGGGCGTCATCTCGCCGCAGCTCTTCACCATGATGGTCCTGATGGCGCTGGTGACGACGTTCATCACCACGCCGGTGCTGCGCTGGATCTACCCGATGGAGGAGATGGCGAAGGACCGGCTCACCCCGCCGGTGTCGCTGGAGCCGGGCCCGGTGCCCTACAGCGTGCTGATGTGCGTGTCGCACGGGCAGGTGGGCGCGGGCATGGCGTCGCTGGCGCGGGCGCTGGTGGGCACGGAGCGCTCGCAGTTGCACGCCCTGCACCTGGTGTCGCCCGAGCGCGCGTCGCTGCGGCCGGAGGCGGGAAGGGCCACGCCCGCGGAGAGCGCGCTGGCGCCGCTGCTGGGCCGCGCGGAGAAGCTGGGATTGCCGGTGCGCCCGCTGTCCTTCGTGTCCGCCGAGCCCGCCGAGGACATCGTCCGCACGGCACAGGCGCGGCGCGCGGACCTGGTGCTGCTGGGCTGGCACAAGCCGCTCTTCAGCCAGACGATGCTGGGCGGCACGGTGCACGAGGTGATGAAGGCGTCGTCCGGCACGGTGGCGGTGCTGGTGGACCGCGGCCTCGAGAACGTGAAGCGCGTGCTGGTGCCCTTCGTCGGCAGCCGGCATGACCGGGCGGCGCTGGGGCTGGCGCGGCGGCTGATGAAGCAGGCGGGCGCGGAGGTGACGGTGCTGCACGTCACGTCGGACCTGGGCGGCAAGGGCGCGCGGGCGCAGGTGGACGAGCTGTTCCCCTCCGAGGAGGGCGGCGTGCGGCTGAAGGTGGTGCGCCACGACGCGCCGGACGAGGCCGCGCTGGAGGAGGCGCGCAACGGCTATGACCTGGTGGTGGTGGGCGTGGGCACCCAGTGGGGCCTGGAGGAGCGCCTCTTCGGCCTGCACCGCGAGCGCCTCATCAAGGACGCCCCGGGCTCGCTGCTCGTCGTGCGCCACCCGGAGCCGGCCACGGCCGCGGAGGCCGTCACCGAGAGCGACGGGGTGGATGCCGGGCCCGCGCTGACGGCGAGGAGCTGAGGGGACGGACATGCACCTGGGGGCGACCCTTCGGTTGTTGCGCGTGGATGCGGGCGTGTCCCTGAGGGACATGGCCCGGCGCATCGGCGTGTCGAGCGCGTACCTCAGCCGGGTGGAGCACGGCCTGGACGCGCCGCCCACGTCCGAGCGGCTGGCGGCCATCGCCCGTGAGCTGGAGGTGCCGCCCGCGCTGCTGATGGACGTGGCCCACCGGGTGAGTCCGTATGTCGCGGGCTACCTGGAGGAGGTGCCCGGCGCGGGGACGCTCTTCCTGGAGCTGGCGCGGCGGCGGCTGACGGGCGCGCAGCTGGCGCGGGTGCGGGAGTTCCTGGACGCGGAGTTCCCGGTGCGCGGCACCCGGAGCGAGGAACCCGTGCCGCCGCTGGCGCCGCTGCTGGCCCCCGAGCGCGTGGTGCTGCAGCTGTCCTGCGCGGGCTGGGATGACGTGCTGGAGGTGGTGGCCGGGCGCCTCGGCGCGGCGCTGCCGGGCACGGACGCGGGGAAGCTGGTGGAGGCGCTCCGGCGGCGCGAGGAGGAGGCCTCGTGCGCGGTGGGCGGCGGGGCGGCGGTGCCGCACGCCGTGCTGCCAGGGGCCTCTCCGGTGGCGGCTCTGGTGACGCTGGCGAAGCCGCTGAAGGTGGACACGCCGGACGCCGAGCCACTGCGGCTGGTGGTGGCGGTGGTGGACGGCAGCCGCGGGCGCGTCCGGTTGGTGCGGCTGGCCCACGTGGCGCGGCTCGCGGCCCATGGGCTGGCGGAGCGGGTGCTGGAGGCGCGGCAGCCGGGCGAGGTGCTGACGGTGCTGGAGGAACTGGAGGCGCTGCGCTGACGTCTCAGGCGGCGCGGTACTCCCAGCTCACCCAGCCGCCGAGGTCCCGGTAGCCCAGCCGGCGATAGACGCCCATCCCCTGCGGGGTGGCCTGGAGCACGGACGCCCTCATGCCCCGTGCGCGCGCGTCCGAGAGCAGCCCGCGCATGACCTCCGACGCCAGCCCGCGCCCCCGGGCCTCGGGCGCGGTGGCCACCATGTACACGCCCGCGGTGTCGCCCACGTCCAGGGTGAAGCCGCAGGCCAGGGGACGGCCCGCCTCGCGCGCCACCAGCGTGTGCACCGGCAGCCGGGGCGGCCGGTTCCACACGGCCACCGCGCCGCCCCAGTCGCCATACGTCGCCACGTTGATGGCCACCAGGTCCTCCTGCGTGTCCGGGGTCTCCAGGGGGATGGCGGGCGGCACGTCCGGGAGGTCGTCCAGCACGAGCCCCATGGCGTCCGACAGGTGCTCGTCGGGACGGTAGCCGGCGCCGCCCAGCAGGCGGCCGCCCTCCGCGTGCCCGGGGGGGACCAGCACGCGCCACGCGGCCACACCCTGGCCCCGGTAGAAGTCCTCCAGCGCGGGCAGGGCGGCGGACAGCGCCCCGGCGTCCGCGAAGTACACCTGCTGGAAGTACGCTTCCCCGGGGAGTGTGGGGAGGCTGAAGGCGTCCACCCCGGGCAGGCCCAGGTGCCGGAGCTGGCCGCGCTCCCGCTGGAGGTGCCGGAAGGCGATGACGTTCACGCGCAGTCGCTCGGTCAGTTCGGCATTCGTCATGGATGGGGGCAGCGTACGTGCAAAAGCGCGCGTCCGTCCCTCAACGCGGGTAGGGTGCGCGGCACGCCCATGAGCCCGCGTTTCTACGCTTTCGACCCCCGCGCCACGCGCATCGGCCTCTTCCTGGGAGCCTGCGCGCTGGCCGTGCTCACCGCCTGGGCCGTGGCCGACGCCCGGGCCGGTGAGGGCACCCAGGCCATGGCCCGCGCCGGCGTGTCCGCGGGGCTGATGCTGGCCTTCCTCGTGGCCTTCCACCGCCTGCGCCCGCGCTCCGGCTGGGGCGTCACCGTGGACGCGCGGGGCGTGCGCGTGGCCCGCCCCTTCAGCAGGAGCGAGCTCGACCTGCACTGGGGCCAGATTGATTCCGTGCGCCGGCTCGGCCGGAGGGGGAACGTGCTCGCGTTGTTCCTCAAGGAGGAGGGAAGGGTGCTCGTCACCCGGCATCTCTTCGCGCGCCGGGCTGTTTTTGATGAGTTGATCGCCGCGCTGGAGGAGCGTCTTCCACCGCCGCGTTTCGACGCCTGAGCCCCGGGTTTCCGGGGACGGCCGTCCGAGGGGGCGGCCGAGCAAATTTCATGAGTATTTACGCAGCCTTGCGAGCCCTCAACGACCTTGTCCGGTGGGGGCTGAGATGGTAGGCACAAGCCTGTTGCAAGGCTCCTTTTCCCAAGGACAGCTTCACATGGAAAAGACCCCCGCTACCGGCCCGGCGGTCGCCCCGCCGCCCGTGGAGTATGGGACGGAAAGCATCACCAAGCTCGAGGGCCGCGAGGCAGTCCGCAAGCGCCCCGGCATGTACATCGGCGACACCATGACCTACGGGCTCCACAAGCTCGTCTACGAGGTCGTGGACAACTCCGTGGACGAGGCGCTCGCCGGGCACTGCACCGACATCGAGGTCGTCATCCACGTGGATGGCTCGCTGAGCGTCCAGGACAACGGCCGCGGCATTCCCGTGGGCCCGCACCCGGACCCCAAGTTCAAGGGCAAGGACACCCTGGAAGTGGTGCTCACGGAGCTGCACGCCGGCAGCAAGTTCGGCAACGGGGCCTACAAGGTCTCCGGCGGCCTGCACGGCGTGGGCGTCACGTGCGTCAACTTCCTCTCCGAGTGGTTCAAGGTCCGCGTCCAGCGCAACGGCAAGGTGTACGAGCACGCCTACGAGCGCGGCATTGCCCAGGGGCCCGTGCAGGAGGTGGGCACCACCGACAAGCGCGGCACGTACATCGCCTTCAAGCCGGACCCCACGGTGATGGAGACGGTGGACTTCAACTTCGAGACGCTCAGCCAGCGCCTGCGCGAGCTGGCGTTCCTCAACGCCGGTCTGCACATCACCGTCCGCGACGAGCGCACGAACAAGGAGCACGACTTCAAGTTCGACGGCGGCATCGCCTCCTTCGTGGAGTACCTCAACAAGTCGAAGGAGGTGCTGCACGACAAGCCCATCGCCTTCAAGACGGAGAAGGAGGGCGTGACGCTCGAAATCGCGATGCAGTGGAATGACGGCTACGACGAGCGCATCTACACCTTCGCGAACAACATCAACACCCACGAGGGTGGCAGCCACCTGTCCGGCTTCAAGGCCGCGCTGACGCGCACGCTGAACAGCTACGCGGAGAAGGGCGCGCTCTGGAAGGACCTGAAGGAGACGCCCACCGGCGAGGACGCGCGCGAGGGCCTGTCCGCGGTCATCTCCGTGAAGCTGCCCAACCCGCAGTTCGAGGGGCAGACGAAGACGAAGCTGGGCAACAGCGAGGTGAAGGGCCTGGTCGAGCAGATGGTGAACGACCAGCTCGCCACCTTCCTGGAAGAGACGCCCATGGTCGCCAAGAAGGTCGTGGCGAAGATTGGCGACGCGTGCCGGGCCCGCATCGCGGCGCGCAAGGCGCGCGAGACGGTGCGCCGCAAGGGCGTGCTGGACGGCGGAGGCCTCCCGGGCAAGCTCGCGGACTGCCAGAGCAGAGACCCCAACGAGAGCGAGCTGTACATCGTCGAGGGTGACTCCGCAGGTGGCTCCGCGAAGCAGGGCCGCGACCGGCGCAACCAGGCCATCCT
This sequence comes from Pyxidicoccus fallax, assembly GCF_012933655.1. Classification (GTDB taxonomy): domain Bacteria; phylum Myxococcota; class Myxococcia; order Myxococcales; family Myxococcaceae; genus Myxococcus; species Myxococcus fallax. The sequence continues at coordinate 9,925 of NZ_JABBJJ010000217.1, forward strand.
CCCGCTGCGTGGCAAGATTCTCAACGTCGAGAAGGCGCGCTTCGAGAAGATGCTGACGAGCGCCGAAATCGTGACGCTGATTACCGCGCTGGGCACGGGCATCGGGGCGGAGGACTACGACCCGGAGAAGGCGCGCTACCACCGCATCATCCTGATGACGGACGCCGACGTGGACGGCAGCCACATCCGGACGCTGCTGTTGACGTTCTTCTTCCGCCAGATGCCGGAGCTGCTCCAGAAGGGGTACCTCTACATCGCGCAGCCGCCGCTCTACAAAGTGACGCGCAACAAGAAGGACATGTACGTCAAGGACCAGCGCGCGCTGGACGAGTACCTGCTGCGCACGGGCTCGGAGCACACGCGGGTGCAGACGCCCGAGGGTGAGCTGGGCGGCGCGGAGCTGAAGGCGCTGCTGGAGAAGGTCATCACGTACGAGGAGCGCCTGGAGAAGCAGGCCAAGCGCCGGGACGCGCGCGTGGTGGACGCGCTGGTGCAGGGCGCGCGGATGTCGGCGGACTCGCTGGCGGACGACGCCTCCATCCAGGCGGCGGTGAAGGACGCGTACGCGTACTTCGAGCGCCGGATGCCGGACGTGCTGGGCCGGGTGAAGCACGACGTGGTGGTGGACCCGGAGCACCAGACGAAGAAGCTGGTGTTCCAGACGGACGTGAACGGCGCCATGCGCGAGACGGTGTTCGACCACGCCTTCGTGTCGTCGCCGGAGTACGTGGACCTGTCGGCGCTGCGGGACTCGTTCACGGCGCTGGGCAAGGCCCCGTACAAGGTGAAGCTGGAGGACGGCGCGCTGACGGCGTTCTCGGTGCAGGAGGTGCTGGCCGCGGTGCGCAAGGACGCGCAGAAGGGGCTGGGCCTGCAGCGCTACAAGGGTCTGGGCGAGATGAACCCGGAGCAGCTCTGGGAGACGACCATGAACCCGGCCACGCGCACGCTGCTCCAGGTGCGAGTGGAGGACGCGGTGGAGAGCGACGAAATCTTCTCGCTGCTGATGGGCGAGGCCGTCGAACCGCGCCGCGAGTTCATCGAGCGCAACGCGCTCGACGTGCAGAACCTGGACATCTGACCCGGGTCGGGATGCGGGTAATTGGGGGTTCACCTCCCCGTTACCCGCATCCCATGTCCCTGTCCGCCTTCCGTCTGCCCGCCCGCCGCCGGGAGACGGTCTTCCTCGCCGCCGTGCTCGCCGTGCTGGGCCTCGTCCCCGAGGCCTCCGCCAGCTCGCGGTTCGAGTTCGACTCCCCCTTCAACGCCGGGCTGGACCGCTCGTACGTCTTCTCCTCGCCAAGCCGCATCCGGCGGGCGGGAGACCCTCGGCCCGGGCGTGGGCGAGTACGTTCAGCGCGGTGCTCACGCCCCACATCCTCGAGCACCGCTTCCGCGTCGAGGGGCACCCGAGCCGTCCCTACGGGGAGAGTCCGCGTCAGCCGTGGACGCTGAGCGTGGAGGCCGCCGCGCTGCCGCGCGGGCTTCGGTGGCTTCGTGCGCTACGTGCGGGGGCAACCACTACAACGTGCTCTTCCTCCAGCGGGTGAGCCTCGTGCGGTTCGGTCTCATCTTCGTAGCTGGGCCCCGGCCTGCGCGCGCAGGAGGGACTCACGAACCAGTTCCTCCACGCGCGTGAGCCGGACACGTCGCGCCCCAGCCGCGCGGCGCCGTGAAAACATCTCCCCTGAGTGGAGTCTCACGACTTCGTGTCACCCGCTAAGGGATATCCGCTACGCCTTCGCGAGAAACTGTCAGCAATTGCCGCGACCGCGTGGGAAAACACCGCTGTTGATGAAACAATGTTGCATCAGTTGACAGACGAAGAATGTCTGTCTTAGAGATGCTTCCGGCTTTCCGCCTGATTGTCAGAGTCTTCCGTTATCAGGGTGGGCAGTAGCGAGGAGAAAGCCACGGGCTGCACGCGAGCACTGGCTCGGCGGTGGCAGTGGCCGGTGACACGGGTGCGGTAAGGGGCGGCGCGTCGTCGACGGACGTGCACTGGCACTCAACATCTAGGAGCACCGACACATGCGAAAGCTGTCCTCGTGGCCCGTGGGCGGAGTGCGCCCGCTGAAGGCCCTGCTGGTGGGTTGTGTCTTCGTCGCCCCGCTGTCCTCCCTCGCGGCACCGTCGGACGCGACGAAGGGGCCGTCCTCCGCGCGCGCCGCCTCGCTGCCCCCGGCGGTGCTCGTCTCCGACACGCGGGCCGACGCCGTCGGTGGGGCCGGTGGATACTCGCTCATGACGCCGGCGGGGCTGGTGTTTCACCGCACCGCCCGGCCCGTCTCGGCGCTGCGCTCCATCCAGGTTCCCGACACGGCCACCCAACTCCATACGTGGCAGGAATTGCATCCCAATGGCATGAAACAGGCCTACACCGCCTATACACGCGGTGGGACGGAGCTGCTGGGGCGCGTCAGGGAGACGGGCTACTTCATCCGGCTGGACGCCGCGCAGTTCGACCCGCTCCAGGGCACGCAGCCGCTGTCGGCCAACCTGCTCGCCGCGGACCGGGAGAACACCCTGCACCTGGTGCAGTTCCTCGGCACGCCGCTGCCGGAGTTCCGCGAGGCCATCGAGCGTGAGGGCGGCAAGGTGCTGCGCTTCCTCACGGACCACACCTTCCTGGTGGACATGGACGCGGACGTGCACAAGCGCGTGGCGGAGCTGCCCTACGTGCGCTGGGTGGGGCCGTACCACCCGGAGTACCGGCTGGAGCGCGAGCTGCGCGAGGCGGTGACGGGACTGGCGCCGGAGCTGGCGCCGCAGCGCTACTCCATCATGGTGGGTGAGCGCGGCGCCGGGCGGCAGGGACAGGTGGTGGGCCTGGTGCGCCGGCTGGGCGGCACCGTGGAGCTCATCGAGCCGGGCGGCTGGCGCGTGGAGGCCACGCTCACCGCGGACCAGCTCCGTCAGGTGGCCCGCTCCAACGTGGTGCAGTTCATCGACCGGTGGGGTGGCCCCGGTGGCGTGGACATGGACATCGTCCGGGATTTGGGCGGCGCCAACTACCTGGAGGGGCTGAAGGGCTGGACGGGTCAGGGCGTGCGCGGAGAAGTCTTCGACACCGAGCTGCTCACCACCCACCAGGAGTGGTCCACCGCGCCCATCATCCACAGCGCGGGCACCTCGGGCAGCCTCCACGGCACGTCGTGCTACAGCAACAACTTCGCCAGGGGCACGGACGCGGCCTCGCGCGGCATGATTCCCAGCGCCCAGGGCATCTTCTTCCGCTACAGCGAGTCCACCCAGTTCGGCGGCACCAAGTCCCGCTACGACATCAACCGGGAGCTCATCGACCCGAACGGGCCGTACCGCGCGGTGTTCCAGACCTCCAGCGTGGGCAGCTCCCAGGGCACGGCCTACACCACCATCACCGCCGAGGTGGACGACTACCTCTTCCAGCACCCCATCCTCAGCACGCAGTCGCAGAGCAACCTGGGCAGCCGGAGCTCCCGCCCGCAGGCGTGGGCGAAGAACATCGTCTCCGTGGGCGCCTTCCAGCACGCCAACACCGCCACCCGCGCGGATGACCGCTGGAACTTCACCGGCAGCATCGGCCCGGCGGCGGACGGCCGCATCAAGCCGGACCTGTCCTACTTCTACGACTCCATCCGCTCGGCCTCCGGCGGCGGCAATGCCAGCTACACCCAGTTCGGCGGCACCAGCTCCGCCACGCCGCAGACGGCGGGCCACTTCGGCCTGCTCTTCCAGATGTGGCACGAGGGCGTGTGGACCGGCTTCGGCGGCAAGGTGGACGTGTTCGCCAGCCGCCCGCAGATGGCCACCGCCAAGGCGCTGATGATCAACAACGCCTTCCGCTACAACTGGCTGGCCGGCGGCTCCAACTCGGACATCGACCGCCACAAGCAGGGCTGGGGCACCGCCGACGTCCGGCGCCTGTTCGACCGCGCCCCCAAGACGAGCGTCATCGACGAGACGGACGTCATCGCCCCGCTGGGCGTCAAGACGTACAACGTCACCGTGCTGCCGGGTGAGACGGAGCTGAACGTCACGCTCGCGTACACCGACCGCATGGGCACCGTGGGCGCGGCCCAGGCGCGCATCAACGACCTGTCGCTCCGCGTGACGGCGCCCAACGGCACCACCGTCTACTGGGGCAACAACGGCCTGACGGCGGGCAACTTCTCCACCCCGGGCGGCACGTCCAACACCGTCGACACGGTGGAGAACGTGTTCGTGCAGAACCCCGCCGCCGGCAAGTGGAAGGTGGAGGTGCTGGGTGACGAAATCATCCAGGACACCCACGTGGAGACGACCGCGGTGGACGCCGACTACGGCCTGGTGGTCAGCGGCGGCGTCATCGTCGTGGGCGACGTCAACGGCAACGGCTGCGTGAACGCCGACGACATCAACCTCATCACCGCGGCCATCGGCCAGACGGTCCCCCCGGCCGACCCCGCGCTCGACCTCAACGGCGACGCCGTCATCAACATCTTCGACCGCAACCTCGCCCTGCAGAACTACGGCAAGGGCTGCCCGTAGTCCCACACCCCACCTCAACCAGGAACTCCCTCATGAACCTCGCATCCCAGCGACGTTTCCTCTCCCGGACCGCCATGGCGCTCGCCTGCGCGGGCGGGCTGTACTCCAGCGCCGCGATGGCGGACGAGCACGTCCTCGTCCTCCTCGACGTGACGGGCAGCATGACCCTCCAGTCCGTGCCCGGAAAGACGCGCCTGCAGGTGGCCAAGGACAACATCAACAACTTCCTGGACACCGTGGCCCCCACGCCCCGGAAGTATGCGTTCTGGAAGTTCTCCGGGACGGCCGCCACGCCCGTCTTCAACTTCAGCGACAACAAGACGGCGGCGGAAATCAAGGCGGCGGTCAACCTGGCGACCGCGGGGGGCAACACCCCGCTGGCCCACTCCATCTGCGCGGGCATCGACCACTTGCTGGCCTTCCTCCCCAACGATTTCCACATCAAGCGCGTGTACCTGGCCACCGACGGCGAGGAGAACACCACGCCCGTCGCGGACCAGTGCCACGGCCCGTTCAGCGCGAATCCCTACCCCAACCTGGACGCGGGCAGCTGGCAGTGGAAGGTCCGCAACAAGGCCTGCACCGGGTTCGCCAATGAGCCCGGCCCCTGCGGCGTGCTGCTCCCGCCGTACCCGCCGGGGCTGACGATGATTGTCGACATCGACCACCTCTTCACCGACACCGTTCCCTTCGCCGCCGCCGCGCGCTCGGAGGGCCTCGAGGACGCCGAGCTGACCACGGGGCTCTCCGCGGCCGCGTCGCTGAACGAGGACGCCACCTTCTTCAAGGGCATCTCGCAGGAGACGAAGGGGCGCTACGCGTCCATCACCCCGTCGACGCCTCCGAGCCAGGCGGCGCCGCTGCCCGGTGACGCCAACCTGGATGGCTGCGTGAATGTCACGGACCGCTCGCTGGTGCTGAGCCTGTACGGGAAGACGGTGCCGGCCGGTACGCCCGCCGACTTCAACCGCACCCTGGTCGTTGACTCCTATGACCACCAGACGGTGCTGAACAACTTCGGCCGCGGCTGCACCGCCACGGCGAAGTAGCTCCGTCACCTGTGCCGGGCGCGGCACTTCGCGCGCCCGGCGTCTTTCCGCCCTGGCGGGCTCCGGTGGTGCCGGCACCGGAGCCCAGGAAGGTCCCTGCCATGTCGCTCCCAGGCTGGTCGCGAGTCCCGGGATGTCTCCTGGTCGCGATGCTCATGGCGTGCTCCGGCGAGGCTCCGGGCGGATCGCCCGACGATGCGTCCACCGACGCGGGCGAGGTGGATGCCGGCGAGCCGGACGCGGGAGCGCCCGACGCCGGGCCCCCGGACGGTGGCCCCTCTGAGCCCGATGCCGGGCCTCCGGATGGCGGCCCCTCGGAGCCCGACGCGGGAGCGTGTCATGACGACGACCCGTGCACGGCGGAGCGGTGGGAGTCCGGCCAGTGCGTCTACCCCGCCGCGCCGGATGGCACCGGCTGTGATGACCGTGAGGCGTGCACGGCGGGAGACCGCTGTGTGAGCGGCGTGTGCCGCGGCGAGCCCTCCTCGCGTCCCGCCGAGACGTTCGGCACCCTGTGGAGCCACGGCGCGGCGCCGGTGGAGCAGGGCGGCCCGCCGCTGAAGGGACTGGCCGAGTCCGTGTCCGACGACCGCATCCTGTTCGGCGAGCCCCTGGGCGGAACCGGGCTGTCGGTGTCCCTGGTGCGGGTGGGCCCACAGGGACTGGAGCGGCTGGACCAGCGCGTCCTGGACCTCTACGCCGAGCGCTTCCTGGGCAGCTGGGACTGGTCGGACCGCTTCACCACCTTCTTCGTCCCCCTGGGGCCGGACCGCGTCGTCGTCGTGGGGACGCGGCAGCGCCTGGAGCTGCTGGGACTGGAGGGAGACCGCCTCACCTCGCTGTCTCGGTACGCGCTCCATCCCAGCAGCGACAGCATCGTCTCCGGCGTCGGGCGGGGAGACCGCTTCTGGACGTGTTCGGGTTACGCGGTGACGGCCTGGCGCGTCGGGGCGGACCATGCGCTGAGCGAGGAGAGCGGACACTCCTTCCAGCTTCCCGGGGGCACCTGCCGCTCGCTGGCCCTCTCGCCGGACGGCAACCTGCTCTGGGCCGCGACCTCGCTGGGCCTCGTGCCGGTGGAGGTGTCCTCGCCCTCGGGGCCGGTCATCCGGACCTCCCGCTTCACGTCGCAGGCCTTCTTCCATGTGCGGGCCCGGGGTGCCTTCGTCGTGGCGCACGAGCTGCTCCGCTATGGAGAGCTGGGCCGCATCTTCGTGTACCGCGCCGCGGACCTGACGGGCACGGGGACGCCCTCGCCGGTGGAGACCTTCGCGCCCATGGAGGGCCCCGGACTCTGGGAGCGTCCCCTGGGCTTCGTGCTGCTCGACGGGGAGCTGCTCGTCGAGTGGTTCCGCCTGAAGGGCACCCTGCGCTCGTACACGATGGAGCGGCACTCCCTCACGTCGGGGGGCGTCTCACCGGTGGTGGGCCGCCTCCTCCTGCGGGAGGGTGAGGAGGTGGGGCTGCACCTGTCGCCGTTGCTGCTCACCGGCGCGGGCCGGCACGCCGTGCCGCAGCCCTGGCGCCGCGTGCTCACGCTGGAGGACTCCGGCGCGATGCGCTTCCAGACCGGCCTCCACCATGGCGCGCTGGAGCGCGTGCGCGCCGCCGCGGACGGCACCGTCCTGGCCATGGGGCCCTTCGAATCCCACCGCGTGGACGTCTCCAACCCCGAGCAGCCCGCGCTCACCACGGGAGGCATGGTGCTCCCGCCGGAGACGCGGCGGCTGCGGCTCGCGCCCTCCGCCTCGGGCTCGGGAGCCCTGGAGCTGGTGACGCTGCCCGCGCGCGGCTCCAACGTGCACCAGGAGGACGGCACGGCGGTGCTGAGCTGCCTGCGCCCCGGCGCCGGAGTGCTGCTGGAGCCGGCCGGTCAGGTGAGCCTCGCGGGAGGCCCGGCGGCCCTGGCCTTCGCGCAGGGACAGCTCTTCCAGGTGTCACCCGCGTCGCAGGGCGGCTACCGGCTGCGGCGCTTCGTGCCGCCGTCGACCTGCACGGGCGCCGTGCTCGCGCCGGCGTCCGAGCGGACCTTCGCGCTGGATGGCGGCGCGGGCACGCGCACGGACTGGGCCTTCGCCGTGGACGGGGAGCGCTCCGAGGTGTTGCTGGGCGAGGTCCGCTTCGAGGACCCGGCGAAGCCCGCGAGGCTGTCGCTGCGCTGGTCCTCGTGGACGGGCGAGGACGCGGCCACGGGGGTGCTGTCCGGGACGACGGACCGGTTCACCGCGCTCGCGCTCGCGAGGGGACGCGCCCTGGTCATCGAGAACGGCCGGCAGGTCCACCTGCTGGAGCGCCAGGGCATGCGGCTCGTCACCCGGAAGCACGTGGACCTGTCCCAGCTGCCGGCTCCGCTGGACGTCCGGAGCATCCTCGCCTTCGACGGCGACGTGGCATACCTCGCGCTCGCGACGTCTCCCTTCGGAGTCGTCGCTCTCGGCGGAGACGACCTCGCCGTGCTCGCGCGCTACACCACCCCCAGCGCCGTGCGCTCGCTCGCGTTCTCCGGCGAGTGGCTCGTGCTGGGCATGAACGACGCACTCACCGTGGCCACCCCGGCCTGTGGAGGAAGTCAGGCCCGGTAGAGCCGCCGGGCGCCTTCGCGCCGTCCTCACGTCGTGCCTGTCCTGAACGCCCGGGCCCCTTCCCGAGGTGAGCGCGAGGCGTGTGTCCGCGGTCGCAGCGAACAACCCAACAAGGAGCGCCACATGAAGACGGAGTCCATGGCAGTGAGCAGGCCGCGGCTGGCCAGGGGCCTGCTGGTGTGTCTGGCCCTGGCGGTGCCGCAGGCGGGCTGTCTGTCCTCCGACGTGGAGGACGCGGCCGTGGAGCCCGTGGCCTCCGTGGAGTCGGACATCATCGGCGGCACCGTGGCCGATGTGGGGGAGTACCCGTGGCAGGCGCAGCTGTCCGTGCCGGGGTACTCGCACTGGTGCGGTGGCTCGCTCATCGACAGCGACTGGGTGCTCACCGCGGCCCACTGCGTGGAGGGGCTCGGCGCGAGCAGCTTCACCGTGCGCCTGGGGCTGCACCGGCGCTCGGCGCCGGACGCCTACGTCCAGACGCGCGGGGTGCGCCGCGTCGTGAGGCATCCGTCCTACAACTCATGGACGCTGGAGAACGACGTCGCGCTCCTCGAGCTGGCCACGCCCGTGTCGTACACGCCGCGCGTGCAGCCCATCGCCCTGCGCGAGACGGACGCCGCCACGGGGGCCACGGCGCGCGTGAGCGGCTGGGGCAACACGTCCCCGGGGAGCGGCGCGTCGGACTTCCTGATGGAGGCGCTGCTGCCGGTGCAGGACACCGCCACGTGCAACAACGCCGGCACGCTGCCCATGACGGTGCGCGACAGCATGGTGTGCGCGGGCTACCTCAACGGCTCGTCGGGTGGATGCCACGGAGACAGCGGCGGGCCGCTGGTGGTGGAGAGCGGCCGGTTCAGCGGCGGCTGGGAGCAGATTGGCATCGTGAGCTGGGGCGTGGGCGGCAGCTGCAGCAGCTACACCGTCTTCTCGCGCGTGAGCCGCTTCGTGGCGTGGATTCGTGGCTACACCGGCCCCGTCAGCGTCTTCGGCGACGTCAACGCGGACGGCTGCGTGAATGACACGGATGTGAATCAGGTCACCGCGGCCTTCGGCCAGACGGTGCCTCCCGCGGACCCCGCGCTCGACCTGACGCGCGATGGCGTCATCAACATCCAGGACCGCCTCATCGTCCTCCAGAACTACGGGCAGGGTTGCCCGTAGCCTCGCCGTAGGCAGTGAACGAAGCAGCACCCAATCCAAAATGGGGGTTCCACATGAAGACCGTGTTTCAGCGGATGTTTCCTCGGGCGGCGATGGGCGTGGCGTGCGCGGCGGCACTGACCTCCGGCGTGGCGAGCGCGGATGAGCACGTGCTCGTCCTGCTCGACCGGACCGGCAGCATGTCGCTGCAGTCGGTGCCCGGGAAGACGCGCTTCCAGGTCGCCAAGGAGCGCATCAACGCCTTCCTGGACATCGTTCCGCCCCAGCCGACGAAGTACGCGTTCTGGACCTTCGAGGGCACGGGCTATGTCCAGGTCTTCAGCTTCGCGCAGAACAAGACGGCGGCGGAGGTGAAGGCGGCGGTGAACGCGGCCGCCCTGGGCGGCAACACGCCGCTGGCGCACTCGGTGTGCGCGGCGGTGGACACGCTCATCAACTACCTGCCCAACGAGTTCCACACCAAGCGCATCTACATGGCGACGGACGGCGAGGAGAACGCCACGCCGACCACGGACCAGTGCTACGGCGCCAACAGCTCGACGGCCTACCCCAACCTGGCGACGAACAGCTGGCAGTGGAAGGTGCGCAACAAGGCGTGCACGGGCAGCGCGAACGCCCCGGGCCCCTGCTCCGGCGGCATTCCTCCCGCGGGCCTGACGCTCATCGTGGACATCGACCACCTCTATGACTTCGTCCCGTTCCAGGCGAACGCGCTCACCGAGGACGGGGAGGACCCCCGCGCTCGCAGCGGCTTCGCCGCGGCCACGCTGGCGAACAACGACGCCTCGTTCTTCGGCGGGCTGAGCAACGAGACGCACGGCCGCTACGCGGGCATCACTCCGGCGACGCCGCCCGCCCAGGCCACTCCGGTGCCGGGTGACGCCACTGGCGACGGCTGCGTCAACGTCTCGGACCGCCAGGCGGTGCTCGCGCAGTACGGCCAGTCGGTGCCCCCCGGGACGCCGACGGACTTCAACCGCGATGGCATCGTGAACATCTACGACAACAACACGGTGCTCCAGAACTACGGCCGTGGCTGCACGACCCTCGTGAAGTAGGCCGCGAGGCATGACTCCGCGGCCCGGGCACGATGGTGTCCGTCCGGGCCGCGGGCTTTCCTCGTGGGTGTTGCATCGTGGCTCCGGGAAGGGCGGCTGCCCGGAGCGCGGCCGTGTTCCGCCGCCGAACGGGAGTGGACCCATGAACCTGCCCGACGTGATGACGCCCGTGGTGTCACGGAGCCGAGTGCTCCTCCTGGTCATGTTGTCCTGCGCGTGCGCGGCGGGCGCGGCTCCCTCGGGTGATGAGCCCTCTCGCGAGCAGCGCTCCGCCCGGCCCGCGGGCGCGGCGGGCACCTCCGCTCCGAGGTCGTGGGGCTCCGACACCGTCCTCAGCTACGGCGCGGACCCCGCCGAGGGAGGCCGTCCTCCGCTGGAAGGGCTGGCGGAGTTCGTCTCGGAGGACCGCATCCTCTTCGGCGAGCGGATGGAGAGCGCCGGCATGTCCGTCTCCCTGGTCCGCGCGGGCGAGGACGGGCTGCGCACGCTGGACCAGCGGGTACTCGACCTCTACGTGGAGCGCTACTTCGGGAGCTGGGACTGGTCGGACCGGTTCTCCACCTTCTTCCTTCCCCTGGGCGCGGACCGCGTCGTCGTCGTCGGGAGCCGGCAGCGCCTGGAGCTGCTGGGCCTGGACGGGGACCGCATCACCTCGCTGTCTCGATACGAGCTGTCCCCCGTCAGCGACAGCATCCTCTCCGGCGCGGGACGTGGGGACCTCTTCTGGACGTGCTCCAGCTACTGGGTGACGGCCTGGCGCGTGGGACCCGGGAACACGCTGAGCGCGGACACGTCGCGGAGCTTCATGCTGCCAGGCGTGTGCCGCTCGTTGGCCCTCTCACCGGACGGCACGCGGCTTCTCGCTGGCACCCAGCGCGGCTTCGTCTCGGTGGACGTGAGCCGCTCCCCGCCCGTCGTGGGACGCCAGCACTTCCCGCGGCAGGCCTTCTTCCAGGTCCAGGCCCACGGCGCCTTCGTGCTGGCGCAGGAGCTGGTCCCCTATGGCGGCATGGGCCGGGTGCTCGTGTTCCGCGCGGCGGACCTGAACGGAACGGTGGACCCGGTGCCCGTGAAGGCCTTCTCGCCCCGGAGCACGCCGGAAGTCTGGGAGAGCCCCGTGGGCTTCGTGGTGAACGACGCGGGACTGCTGGTGGAGTGGTTCCGCGTGCGGGGCGCCACGCGCGCCTATGAGGTCGAATCCCATGCGCTGACGGCGTCGGGCGTCTCGCCCGTGCGAGGCACACTGCCCATCCGGGAGAGCGATGAGGTGGGGCTCCACGTCACGCCGCTGGGGATGACGGCACGCGGGCGCCACGCCGTCGTCCAGCCGTGGCGCCGCGTGCTGGAGGTGGAGTCCGCCTCCGGGGCGATGTGCTTCCGCACGGGCGTGGGGCACGGCTCCCTGGAGCGCCTGTGGGT
>NZ_JABBJJ010000218.1 GCF_012933655.1 Pyxidicoccus fallax
CGGCGGAAGGCGATGCCCTCCCAGGCCCAGGGCGCGGGAGACGCCGCCGTCTCGGAGGCGGCCGGAGCGGCCTCCTTCTTCGCGGCGGCGGCGGGGGGCTCCTTGCAGGCGACGATCTGTCCGGCGGCGCTGCAGTAGTAGCGGTGCCCGTTGCACTCCGCCTCCCAGGAGACGCCGCTGGTCATCTCCGCCTTGTCGTTGGAGATCTGGATGTCGTCGGGCGCGCAGCCAATCAGGCCGGACGAGATGCTCCGGTACTGGGCCTGGGTGGGCCCGCAGCCCGTGGCTGCCAGGGACAGGGGAAGGACCGCCAGGACGGCGAGGACCTGGGAACGCATGACAGGAACTCCTACGGCAAGGAATGGGCGCGAACTGTACCCACGGGAGCGCGAAGCCTGACAAGCCCCCCTCGGGCGCCATCACGCCTCCGGCCCCGACGGCGGGGCGCCCGCGACCCGCACCACCGCGGAGCCATGCGTCCCCGCGGCGGAGCGTCCACGCCGCCCGGCTCAGCTCGCGCGCTTGCGGCCGCCCGTCTTCGTCTTGGTCCGCGTGGACGACTTGCTGGACGGAGACGACGCCTTCTTCCCCGCGCCCTGCTTGCCGCGCGACTTCTTGCCCAGGGCCTTGGACTTCGACTTCGTCTTCGCCTTGGAGGTGGCCTTCTTCGCGGCGGGCGCCTTCTTCAGCGGCGCGAGGATGGTGCCCCGGCACTTGGGCGAGCCGCACTTGCAGACGTAGAGCGACTCGGCGTCCGGGCCCATGTCCTCGGTGCGCTCGTAGGCGTAGTCGTAGACCAGCTCCTGGCCGGGCTCGATGTCGCGCAGGGCGTAGATGTAGATGTGGCCCTTATCGATGAGGGCCTCGCAGTTCGGGTCACACGAGTGGTTGATGTAGCGCGACTCGTTGTGGAGGGTGCCCGCATCCAGCACCCCCTTGTCGTCCAGGTTGAAGAGGAAGGTGTGGTGCCGCTCCATCGCCTCGTCGTCGTAGCGGCGGTCCGCCTCGTCCTGGGTGATGCGCTCGCCGATGTACTCGATGATGCGCGAGCCCTTGCGGATGCGGCGCGTGGCGAACGCTCCCGTGCCCTGGATGGAGGACGGGCGCAGCTCGAAGGGAATCGGCTTGGAGGAAGGAATGAAGGTGGGTGAGGTCATTCGGGTGGGAGCGGCCCGGGAGTTCACGAGAGCCAGGACGCTCCGTCAGCGGCGGTGTAGCGTGCCCGAGTCGGACTTCCGATGAAAGGCGCTCGATGATGCGTTGGTTGCTAGTCCTCGGTGCGGTGAACGCTTTCCTGTCCGTGGCGGCGGGCGCCTTCGGCGCGCATGCGCTCAAGGCCCGGCTTCCCCAGGACCTGCAGGTCATCTTCGAGACGGGAGCGCGCTACCACATGTACCACGCGCTGGGGATGCTGGCCGTGGGCCTGCTGGGGCTGGTCCGCCCCTCCCCGCTCCTGTCCGGCGCCGGGTGGGCGATGTTCGCCGGCATCATCCTGTTCTCCGGCAGCCTCTACGCGCTCGCGCTGTCCGGCGTGCGCGTGCTCGGGGCGATTACCCCGCTGGGCGGGGTGTCCTTCCTCGCTGGCTGGGTGCTCCTCGCCCTCGCCGCCTGGCGGACCACGGGCTGAAGACTCCCCGCCGTCACTCCCGAAGCGGCGGGGGCAGCGGATAGACGAGGTCCAGGTCGCGGTGGTTGCGCAGGCCACACGCCTCGCGCTGCACCATCAGGCTCCACTTCTGGTACTCGGCCTCCTTGCGCAGCTCCCGGTAGCGGGTGACGGACCGGACACGGTCCGCCCCGGTCTGCGCCCGCAGCTCGCGCTCGGTGCGCGCCAGCTCCGCCAGCAGCTGCTCCAGCTTGTCCCCAGACCGCCGCAGTCCGGAGGCCTTCTCCTTCTGGAACTCGGCCTCGACGGGCAGCAGCGCATTGACGCGGTCATTGCGAGCCATGGCCTCCATCTAACAATCCGCCCCGGCCCCCGCTCGCCTGGAGAGCGTGGCCTGCCCTCCTGCTCCTCTGACGGGGCAGTGGCCGCCGCCCCGCCCGCGCGCCATCATCCGCGGCCATGCGCGTCCTGTCCCTGTTCGCAGCCCTCTGCGTCCTGCTCGCGGCGGTCCCCGCCTCCGCCCAGACTCCGCCCGTGGCGCCGAAGTCCTACCTTCTGCGCCCCGCCCGCGTGTTCGACGGCGTCACCGCGAAGCCCCATGCGGGCTGGGTGGTGCTCGTCACGGGCGAGCGCATCGCCGCCGCCGGCCCCGAGGCCCAGGTGAAGGCCCCCGCGGGCGCGGAGGTGGTGGACCTGGCCGGCACCACGCTGCTGCCGGGCCTCATCGAGGGGCACTCGCACCTGCTCCTGCACCCGTACAACGAGGCGTCCTGGAACGACCAGGTGCTGAAGGAGTCGCTCGCGCTGCGCGTCGTGCGCGCCACCCACCATGCGCGCGCCACGCTGATGGCGGGCTTCACCACCGCGAGGGATTTGGGCACCGAGGGCGCGGGTGACGCGGACGTGGGCCTCAAGCAGGCCATCGACCAGGGCCTCATCCCCGGGCCCCGGCTGCTGGTGACGACGCGGGCCATCGTGGCCACGGGCAGCTACGGCCCCAAGGGCTTCGCGCCCGAGTGGGCCGTGCCCCAGGGTGCCGAGGAGGCCGACGGGGTGGACTCGCTGGTGCGCGTGGTGCGCGGGCAGATGGGCCGGGGCGCGGACTGGATAAAGGTGTACGGCGACTACCGCTGGGGCCCCAACGGCGAGGCGCGACCCACATTCTCCCTGGAGGAGATGAAGCTCATCGTCGACACGGCGAAGAGCGGCGGCCGTCCGGTGGTGGTCCACGCCAGCACGCCCGAGGGCATCCGGCGCGCGGTGCTGGCGGGCGCGGAGAGCATCGAGCACGGCGACGACGCCACGCCCGAGGTGTTCAAGCTGATGGCCCAGCGCGGCGTCTTCTTCTGCCCCACCCTGGCGGCCGGAGACGCGGTGTTGCAGTACCGCGGCTGGAAGAAGGGCGTGGACCCGGAGCCGGCGTCCATCACCGCCAAGCGCGCCAGCTTCCGCGCGGCGCTGGCGGCGGGAGTCCCCATGTGCGTGGGCGGGGACTCGGGCGTCTTCGCGCACGGGGAGAACGCGCGCGAGCTGGAGCTGATGGTGGACTACGGGATGACGCCCGCGCAGGTGCTCCAGGCGGCGACCTCGGGCAACGCGCGGATGCTGCACCGGGAGGACCGGCTCGGGCAGGTGAAGGCGGGGTGGCTCGCGGACCTCGTCGCGGTGGACGGGGACCCGACGCAGGACATCTCCGCGCTGCGCAAGGTGCGGCTGGTGATGAAGGGCGGCACCCTCCACCGCCGTTGAGGAAGCCTCACCCGCCTCCAGCCAGCCTGGCACAGGGAGGCGGAGCGCCCGCCTTCACCCGGGTGCGCGACGGGGCAACGCTCCGCCACGCCTCGCGCACCAGCCAGCAGCCCGCGGCCAATAGCAGGCCGTTGCGCAGCAGCAGCACCCCGGTGAACACGGGGCCGGTGCCCGAGTGCGTCGCGCCGATGTGGATGCTCCGGGTCAGGACCGCGGCCAGGAAGATGGCGGCGGGGGGCCAGCGGGAGCCGGACAGCAGCGCCAGTCCCGCCGCGCCCGCGAGCCAGACGAGGTACTGCGGGCTGAGCACGGAGTTGAGGACGACGAAGGCGGTGAGCGGCCCCAGCGCCAGCCGCGCCAGGTCCTCCACGCGCTCGGGCGCGCGGTGGCGCACGGCCCACAGCCCCACCGCCGCCGAGGTCAGCGAGCCCACCGCCCACACCCAGCGCGACGCCCGGTTCACCCACTCCGCCGCCGCGCCCTGCAGCTCCACCGCGGCCGTCGAATGGACCCACGCCACCTCCGGCACCCACCCCAGCAGGTGCGCGGTCCACAGGAGGGACGCGCCGAGCGACTCCACCTGGAGCCCCCGGTCCACGTGGAAGGACGCGAAGCCCCACCAGGGCCAGAACGCGCTCAGCGGCACCAGGGGCAGCACGCCCAGCGCCAACCCCAGCACCAGCCGCCGCGACGCGCTCCACCCACCCCGCCGCCAGCACACCGCCAGCGCCAGCGGCACCAGCACCACCGGGTACAGCTTCGTCACCACGGCCACCGCCAGCGCCAGCCCCGCCAGCAGCTCGCGCCGGCGCGACAGCGCCACCAGCGCCGCCAGGACGAAGGCGGCCGGAATGAGGTCGTAGCGCTTCACGTAGTGGATGCTCTGCACCCAGCTCGCCACCGAGTACACCGCCAGCGGCACCCAGGCGCGCGGCGAGCGGCCCCAGCGCCTCACGCCCTCCGACAGCAGCAGCCACTTGATGAAGGCGTCGAACAGCGTGAGCTGCAGGCCGAAGAGGGTGACGAACGCCTTCTGCGTCCCGGCCAGCCACGCCGCGGGGACGAACCACAGCAGCGCGTAGGGCGGGTACTCGAAGCGGAAGTCCTGGTTGGGAGTGGCCCCGTCCAGGAAGGCCCGCGCCGTGCGGAAGTACAGGCCCAGGTCTCCCGCGCGCGATGAAAAGGCATAGAGCGCAAGGGGCAGCACGCTCACGACGAGCGCCACCCAATGCCAGCGACCCAGGCGGTGCGAAGACGCGGAAGGAAGGGAAGACACGCGCGTGCACTCTGTCCGGAGCCGCGCGTGTTTGTCGAATCGGGAGCGCTCCCTCGCCCGCCCCGCGTCCGGCGGTACCGAGTCGAGAGTCGCCCAGGTCCCTGGCGCCTCATCCGCCCCCCGGCGGCCCGGTCGCTCAGGACCCTCCCTTCCGCCCGGGACTCAGGTCAGGGACAGGCGCTCGGGGCGCACCTGGAGGAACAGGCGCTCCACGTCGGCGCGGTGGCACAGGTCCGTGCCCTGGGACAGGAGCGCGCCGGTGCCCGACGCGATGCCCCAGCGCAGGGCCTCCTCGGGCGACTGGCCCCGGGCGAGCGCCAGCGTCAGCCCGGCCACGAAGCTGTCCCCCGCGCCCACGGAGCTGTGCGTCTCCACCGGCGGCGGCGTCGCGCGCACTTGCCCGTCGCGCGTCGTCAGCAGGGCGCCGTCCGCGCCCATGGACACGGCGAGAATCTCCGCCCGGCCCCTGGCCACCAGGTCGCGGGCCGCCGCCGCCTGGGTGGGCAGGTCCTCCACCTTCATGCCAGTGAGGTCCCTCAGCTCGCGCCGGTTGGGCTTGGCCAGGAACACGCCCTCCTCCAGCGCGGCGCGCAGCGGAGGCCCGTTGGTGTCCACCACCACGCGCACACCCTGGCGCTTCGCCTGGTGGGCCAGGCGGGCATAGAAGTCCTCCGGCACGCCCGGGGCCAGGCTGCCGCTGGCCACGATGAAGGCGGCGCCCACGGACACCTCG
Organism: Pyxidicoccus fallax; assembly: GCF_012933655.1. GTDB lineage: Bacteria > Myxococcota > Myxococcia > Myxococcales > Myxococcaceae > Myxococcus > Myxococcus fallax. Next base: position 5,365 of record NZ_JABBJJ010000218.1, read on the forward strand.
GCCACCGCGTCCAGGCAGCGCTGCCACTCGCGCTCGGACAGGGTGGGCCCCGGGAGGATGAAGCGGTACTCGCGGGCGCTGTGGCCCTCGGCCACCGTGAAGCTCTCGCGCGTGTAGCCCTCCACCGGAATGGAGCGGCGCAGCAGGCCCTTCTCCTCCAGCAGGTGCTCCAGGAGGTGACCGGTGGGGCCACCGCGCGTGTAGACGGCGATGGACTCGCCGCCCAGCTCGCGCACCACGCGCGCCACGTTGATGCCGCCGCCGCCCGGGTCCCTGCGCACGGGGCCACAGCGCAGCTTGTGCTCGGGAGTCACTTCCGGCACCGACGTGGCCACGTCGATGGCCGGGTTGAGCGTCAGCGTCACGATTTGCGGCATCTCGAACGTCCTCCAGTGCGGCGGCGTGAAGGGCCTGTCGTACCCGGGCCTGCTCCGCCAGACAACCGAGCGTCAGGCGGTATTCCTGCCTGGAAGACGACACCCCACCCCGCGCGTCACGTCGGTTCCAGTTGCCTTCACGGGTAGGCCCGCGAATATCCACGGGCCATGACACCGCCCCGCAAGCCCACGCGCGAGGAGCTGGCCGCCGCCACCGGCAGCACCATGCCGGACCTCATCGCTCCCAGGCTGCGCGTCCTCTTCTGCGGCATCAACCCCAGCCTCTACTCCGTGGTGGTGGGCTTCCACTTCGCGCGGCCGGGCAACCGCTTCTGGCCCACGCTGCACGCCGCCGGCATCACCCCGCGCCTGCTCAAGCCCTCGGAGCAGGCGGAGCTGCTCCCGCTGGGCTACGGCATCACCAACGTGGTGGACCGGGCCACGGCCACCGCGGACATGCTGGACGCCGCGGAGCTGACCGCGGGCGCGAAGTCGCTGGAGGCCAAGGTGCGGCGCCACCGGCCGCGCATTCTCGCCGTGCTCGGCGTGAGCGCGTACCGCACCGCCTTCGGAAGGCCCAAGGCCCAGCCGGGTCCGCAGGAGGAGACGATGGGCTCGACCCGGCTGTGGGTGCTGCCCAACCCGAGCGGCCTCAACGCGCACTACCAGCTCGCGGACCTGGCGCGGCTCTTCGGGGAGCTGCGCCACGCGGTGGACCTGGGGTGAGCGGGCGGACCGGGAGCGCGGCGCGGTGCCGGGCCCGAGCCGGCGCGACACGCGCAGACGCGGGCGCTCCAGAGCAGGCGCGGCTCAGCGGACGATGCCGGACTCGCGCGCGAACTCGGCGACCACGGGCTGGACGCGCGAGAAGGCGGCGGCGTTGCAGGCCAGCAGGCCGCGGTGGTTCTGCAATTCGGCGCCGTCGTACGAGTACGGGGTGCCGCCGAGGTCCGTGAGGATGCCGCCCGCCGCGCGCAGCACCGCCTCGGGCGCGCAGTTGTCCCAGCGGTAGCTCTTGCCGCTGGTGTGGATGTAGACGTCGGCGGTGGCCTCGGCGAGCAGGCCGCACTTGAGGCCCACGGAGCCGGACTCGCGCTCGCGGGTGATGCCCAGCCGCTTCGCCACCGCGTCCGTCAGCTTCGAGCGGTGCGAGCGAGACACGACGAGCCGCAGCTCGGACGGCTCGGCGACATCCGAGACGCGCAGCGCCCGGCGCCCGCCGTCGTCCTCGAGGAAGGCCCCCTGCCCCACCACCCCCGTGTAGAGCTTGTTGCCCACGGGCCGGTAGACGACGCCCACCGCGGGCTTGCCGGCGACGGCGAGCCCCACGTGGATGGCGAACTCGCCGTTGCGGTTGACGAACTCCTGGGTGCCGTCGAGCGGGTCCACGTACCAGCAGCGCTCGAAGCGCTTGCCGTCGGCGCTGTTGTCGGACTCCTCGGCCACCACGCCGTCGGAGGGGAAGGCCTTGCGCAGCTCACCGACGATGAACTCGTTCGCGCGCTCGTCGGCCTCGGTGACGGGGCCCATGCCGCCGGCCTTGTCCTGGACGGAGAAGTCGGTGGCGTAGATTTTCAGGAGGATGTCGCCTGCCTGGCGGGCAATGCGGCGGGCGGTATCGAGCTCGGTGTCGAAGGAGGCCATGTCGGAGGAACACTAGCGCGGGACCCGGAGACACGTGGGGCGAATTGCCACCGGCGGCGCCAGCAGCCCGCCTGAGCGGGGACACGCGTCTCGGGCCATGCGAGAGTCGCGCGCCCATGAGACACCTCCTGCTGCTCCTTCCGCTCGCCCTGGGTAGCGCGGCCTGCGCCTCCGGGCAGGACTCCCGTCGTGCCAGTACCGTGGACAAGGCTCCTTCCCCCCAGCCCGCTCCCGAGCAACAGCCCACCGCGTCCCTCTCCGTGCAGGAAGTCCGCGACGTCATCCGGGCGAACCGCGAGGACATCAGGGGCTGCTATGAGAAGCGGCTCGAGACCCGTCCGGAACTCCATGGGGTGGTGACGGTCAAGTTCACCATCGTCTCGGATGGAACGGTGTCGGAGGCCGCCGTCACGAAGACCACCGCCCCGGACGCCGAGCTGGAGGACTGCCTGGTCACCCGCGTCAAGACCTGGGCCTTCCCGCGCCCCGGGGATGGCAAGGTCGTCATCTCCTACCCGTTCACCTTCGAGCCGTCCCCAACGGGTCCATCGGCGCCCCGCCCGACCTCGGATTGAAGTCATGCCCCGTCCGGGAGCCACGGGCCGACCGGGGCTCCCCGGAAGGTGAGCGCGACCTGCTCACCGGGCCGGAACTCCGCCCGCGGCGCGGCTGCAATGGGAGCCAGCGTCATGTGCGGTGCGTGAAAGGGGGATGCATCCTCGGTGGGTGACACGTCCGGCACCACACGCCGGGCGCGGTCAGCGTGGGGCTCCGGCGTTTCCGAGGTTGCCTTGCCGGGCACCGGCAGGCGAATCATCCGGCGCGCCTTCACCCACGGGAGCCCCCATGTCCGTCACCGTCCGCCCCGCGAAGCCCTCGGATGCGCCCGCCCTGGGGCGCATGGGCGCGGCACTGGCCCGTCTGCACCACGAGTTCGACCCACAGCGGTTCATGCTGCCGGACGACGTGGAGGGCGGTTACCGCTGGTGGCTGGGACGTGAGCTGAAGAAGAAGGACGCCGTCGTCATCGTCGCCGAGCTGGACGGTGAGGTGGTGGGCTACGCGTACGGCCGCGTGGAGGACGTGGACTGGAATGCGCTGCTGGACCGCAGCGGCGGCTTCCACGACATCTGGGTGGACGAGAAGGCCCGGCGTGCCGGCGTGGGCGTGCTGCTCGCGGAGGAGTTGATGAAGCGCCTCGTGGCCCTGGGCGTGCCGCGCGTGGTGCTGCACACGGCCGCGAAGAACGAGCCGGCGCAGCGCATGTTCGCGAAGCTGGGCTGGCGCCCCACCATGGTGGAGATGACGCGCGAGGCGCCCACCAGCACCGGAGAGTCCGAGAAGTAGCTTGCTGGAATGGAGGCAGTGATGAGCATCTACTTCATGACTCCCAACAAGCGCGATGTGTGGAACCCGGCGAGCGTCACGGGGCGGCTCTTCTGCGAACAGGTGGAGTCCGTGGCTCGCTTGCTGGATGTCGAGAGCGGCCTGGGAGCGGTTGTCTCGGATGAGGTGGTGGTGAATGACGAGAAGTTCGTGTCATTCGTGCAGTCGTTTGCTGAGCGCCTGCTCCGGACCAGTGCCGAATCAGGGGCCTATCTCCTCCTGGAGGGCTGTTTCAGTATCGCGGGTGCGCTCGCTGTAAAGCTTGGCGCACGTCTCCCCGACGACGACACGATAGCCACCCTGGTCTCGGAGGGTCGTCGCATTGTCGGCTAGCGAGAACCGCGGGATGCTGTCATCAGCTCAGCGCCTGGCTCGCGTAAAGGTGGCGCCTGGTAGTCATTACCCGAATCGGTGGAGGACCAGGCACACGTCGTTCACCTCGTCCTTGATGAAATAGGTCCGCACAGTGTGGGTTCCAGAGAGACGTTCGAGGTAGCCCTCCACGGCGCAGGCGTCGTCGTAGTCCCCGGTTTCGATTCCCATCCAGGTCGCCGCGACCGAGCGGGGCATGGCGATGAGAGGACCTCCCGCGGATTCGGTCCATTCGATGCGAGTTCCTGACACGTCAGCCTCACTCTGCGCACCGCGGTGCTCCAGTGACCTCAAAGGGACATACCCGGCTTGTTTATTTCGGCCCCAGCATCATGAGTACCTCGGCAACTCCGTCCTCGTGCTGCGGGTTCTCCTGGGCCACCGTGCGGAAGCCACACTTCTCGAGGACGCGGATCGACCCGACGTTGTGGACAGCGACGTACGCATGCAGCGGACGAATCGGCTCGAGCACGAGGAACTCCGAGAGCGCCCGTGTCGCGATGCCCTTGCCCCAGTGCTCGCGACCCATCCAATAGGCGACGAGGCGCATGCCGTCCTGTTCCCAACTGCCGATGTACCCAGCGGCCGAGCCGTCAACGACGATGGTCCGGGTCACGTTCTCGGGGCGGAGAACCTTCGTGCGCCAGTGCGTCAGGAAGGCATCGCGTTCCCGCGACGGGAATGCAGCCATGCGCAGCGCGACTGCGTCGCGTTGGTGCTCGAAGAAGATGGGAAGGTCTTCATCTGTAACGTTGCGCAGGATCATCAAAAGGTCTCCGCGAGCCGAGTGACGAGCCGACTCTAGCCCCCATCCCCCGCCGGTGTCTCTGCTGCTCTGGAGCGCCACCGCTCCCGTCCTTACCGTGAGCGGGCCTCGCATGCATCGCGGAACTCATCGACAAGCGTCCAGAACAACTCCCACGCATCCGCGTCACTCTTGGCTGCCTCACGAATGGCAGCCACCGGCCCCGCCGATGCGCTCCAGCCTCTCGTCCGCGAGAGAAACGCGCCAAACTCCCGGTTGAAATCCGCGACTGGCTCACGAATCCCGTGGTGGTGCAGCGCCAGGGAGTATCCATTCAGAAGATGTTCCAGGCTCCGCAGCTGCGTGACACGGTGCGAATCCTCCCCGCCCACATACATGGCCGGCCGTTTTCGGATTTCTTCAAGAAGCTCGAATACGGATGACACCACTCCTCCTTTAAGTCTTGAGCCCACGCATCAATCTTGAGGCATGGACGTTTCCCGTCGGCAGAAGTAGGGGCCGATTCCGGCGGACATTTCGTGAGTGAAGGACATCGTCCAGGAGAGGTCCGGCGGGAAGACGTGGACGTCCTGGTTGAGCGAGAAGAGGTCCGGCAGCAGGTTCGCATCGAGCCTGCCCGCGGGAAGTGCCTCACTCTCCGGAATCACCAGGAGTGAGCCTGGCCGCTCGAGTGAATAGGCGTGCCGTGCCTTGGAGCCGCTCAGGCCATGCGTATAACCAAAGCTGAACACGTGCCAATCATGCCTCCCGTGTTTCCACTCTCCCGTGGCCTCATGGAGCGCTGACGCGTAGACGCCTCGCCACTCCTGCATCCAACGCCAACGTTCACGGCGCGGCACCTCCGTGAAGGTACCGCAGCGGGACAAGGCCGAGACGAAGTCCATCACATTCATGCATCCACCTGGCTGACCAGTAGCTCCAGTTCGCGACCACGCGCGCGCCGAGCTGGCCCGAGTAAAGGCCACCGGCAGGATTCGCAATGCCAAGGCCGCGGGCAGGGCCAGGCGCGGGGTGGACGTGGAGGTCGTGGCCGCGCTCCGAGCCGAAGCTGAAGGAAGGCCTCAGCCGTCCTCCTCAATCTGAGCAATATGAGTCTTATACCTCACGAGGGGGAGGTGATCCCCCAGAGAGGTGTCTCAAGAAATCCTGGGGCGGAGGAGATGCCATCACTCCTCCACAAGGTCCTGCGTCCCCCTCAACGCCAAAGCGTGGACCTTTCCCTGGCTGGGCATGTTGTCTGCTCTGGGTGAGCCTCTACATGAAGCCGAGGCACGCCTCCTGGTACTCGAACGTCCCTACCCCCCTCCCTTCATCCAAATACGCCTTTACACTTCCGTAGGGGACATTGGGCGGAATGTCTACCGCCACCAACCGAGGGAGGTCACTCACCTCTGATGCGCATCCCATCCGCTTCAGCTCACCCCGCACCCGAGGAACGTCACTCTCGCTAGCCATCCAGAGTCGAATGGTACTGTGACCGCTGGCCCGAACCAGCTCCGAGTGCCACAACGTACCGTCCGCCGCGTTATTTACAGAAACAACATCCCCCAAAGCGAGCTCCTTCGCATAAAATGGGATATTATCTATTGCATACCCATCTTCTCGCTTCACAGTCCACATCGTCTCGGTCTCGATGTTGCCCGAAGAGTTTGTAAACGGGAACCGAATCTTCACACGTGCATTCATGGCATGGTGTCCGACTTACCTAGGTTGCAGCCGCGACAGAGGACTTGGCCATTCGACGGTGAACCACCTCCTCCTTGGCTCTTGGGAATGAGGTGTTCGCGCTCTGGCTGGTTCAAAGGCGGTGAGACTCCTCGTTCGCTCTTCTGTCCTGGCACCACTTCTATGCCACATGTCTCGCACTTTTTGACACCACCATTCTTGGCGGCCTTCTCTGCGTCAATCTCCCGCTTCCCGGCGGGCGTGAAGTCCATCCCCCGACATGCATCCACCTGGCTGCCCCCTTCCGAGACGTGGTGCCCAGCGCATCAGGAGCTGGAGCGCGCCACCGGCACCATCCTCCCTAGCCTGGGCGCCACGAGGGACCACGCTGTTGAGCCTCCCGCCAGATCTCGCCTGGAGAAGCCTTCAAGTCGCCTCCGACGCCCTCAGTTCGCCCGCAGTCTGCGCAGCCACCTCGGCCTCGGCACCCACCCGCATCACCGTCCTGCGAGCCCACGACGCCGATCTGAAGACCATCGCCAAGCACCAGCAGGTGGCGATCTCCACGGTGCACCAGCGCGTCAGCACGGCCGTGCAGCGCCTCCGCCATCAGGCACGCAGGCACTACCTCGACTACAAGCCGCTCCGGCCCATGCCATGCTCACCGCCCTCACCGACTAGCTCCAGTCCGCGACCGCGTGCGCGCCGGCCTCTCCCAGGTGAAGGCCATCCGGCAGCACGCGCAGCGGCAAGGCCGCGGGCAGGCCCCGGCGGGAAGGTGGACTTGGATGCGTACAGCCCCCCGGCTGCAGGCACGAAGCCGGAGGAAGATCGCGGGCGGGCTCAAGGTCTAGACGGGCGGGCGGGCTCAGTCATGGAGGAGTGAGAGTCGAAACACGAGTTGGTCGAAGTTGGGGGGCTCTGACGGTCCGTCGCTGCATCGAAACCGCCAATGAGTCCCGCCCTCTTGTTCGACGAGAAGCCCAGCATTGCCGGTCCAGTTCTCCACTGTGACGCTCCCGTCAGGCCAAAAGCGCTGGTAGACATTCCAAACTCTCAGCAGACCAGCTTCGGACTTGTACGGATACGCGACAACATCTTCGAAGCGTGGATCATGCCACGTCCGCAGGGTTTGCACCCGCTCGCCGCCGGAAAGACAGATTTGACCTCCCTCTGCCTTCACGTCGACGCCCTGCGAAGGAACTCGAGACTCAGACAGGAATTCGAGTCGAAACCGGCCCTCATGGGGAACAGCGAGATCGTAGCTCGTCCACACGGGACGACCGTTCCACATGATATACTTCGGTCGGGTCGTCCTGTCGGGGTGCGCCTTGACGTGACGGAGCATGGCGGTCTGTATGTCGATCCCGTCCGCCCCGTAATCCTTCATCTTTTTATCCCTGCTCATTGTCCTATCGCTTTTTGAGGTGTCTGTGAGGGTCTACTGCGACGTGATCAGCGGGCCATCGGGGCACCACCTTCGTACCGCCCTCTCTAAGAGGAATGGGTTCGTGTGAAAGTTCCATCGTCTCCAACTCGCCGTGCTCATTGACGCGTTGGGGACCTCGATAGCCTCGCTCCCTGATCTGAACTCGCTCCGCTGCGGTCAGGCCCGACTTTGGATCATCAGCAAGCTGCCTCCAAGCTTGTCGGCGTTGCGCGTCGGTAAACGTGTTGGGCGACGGCGGATTGGTCGGGTCGGAGACAAAGCGGCCCCGCTCGTCCCGGATTCGTCCCTTTGCGCCCCCGGAGTTGGGCTTCAGAAACCTGCCATTATGTGCATCGGATGCGTCCATGAAGGCCGCAACGGCCAAGTTGAACTGGGAGGGACTCTGCCCGGCCAGGGACAGTGTGTGCTGCATGGGGCAGTCGCATTCATCGCTCCCGTAGAAGAGGATTGCTGCCATCACCGCTGCGCTCCACGCTCCCGCGGATTCCCAGCTCGATCTGAACTTGGAAGCGAGCCCTACAACACCATTGTTAATGTCTCTTTGGACATTCAGGTAGGCGTCCCGACCCGAGTCAAAGGCCCTTGTAACGAAGGATGCGAACTCAGGGGACATCATCCATCTGCCCTGGACTTCCATGGTCTCATGACAGGACCCACCCCCTTCCCACGTTCGGCACATTCCGCCATTGCTGACAGTTATACTGCCAAACGTGCCGCCTGGAGTCGCATAGCCGCCATACCAACTGTCGTAGACGATGACGGGTAGTTCATTGGTTTCGAAGCCCGTGGGGTCCGTGTAGCGCAGCGGGTTGTTGAGCACGTAGCTGTAGCGGTTGAGCATCTGGCTCACCCGGGGCCCCACCATGAGTGGGTCCGGGCTGAGGAAGCGCCCCAACCTCGGGTCGTACATCCGACCCTGCATGTTGATGAGACCCACCTCCTCGTCGTGCTCGTGTCCCGTGAAGCCCTGTCGCACCCGGACGCCACCGCCACGCGTTTGCGGACTGCCCAGGGCCTGCGGGTGCCGCCGTCCACCAAAGGGCTCGTACCGCATGCGCTCGAAGACGGCGCCCGCCTCGTCGGTGACGGTCTCGACCGAGCCCAGGTGGTCCGAATGCAGGTAGAGGACCTTCCGCGCCGTTACCTGCCCCCCTGCGTCCACGGCCCAGGAAACCTGGGCCGCCGGCCCCTCTGCTCCCAGGATGTTGAAGGCATGCACCGCCGCGCCAGACGTCGTGCGACGCACCTCGTAGAGCCCGCCGATGTACACCGTCACGTCGCCACTCGACGACCGCTTCACCGTCCTACCGTTCAGGGCGTCGTAACGGAACGTCAGGCTCCGGGAGCCTTCGCTGATGCGTGAGGGCAGGTTGAAGGGCGTGTACTCCACCGTGCGCCCAGGCGCCGTGAGCTGGTTGCCATTGGCGTCATAGGTATAGGAGCCCAGTGACGAGCGGGACACCGCGTGCGGCCCCGCGCCCCCCGTGCCCTCGTAGAAGTAGGAGAGGCTCTCTCCCACCCCGTAGCGCACCGTGCGCCCCAGCAGGTTGCCCAGGTCGTCGTAGCCGTAGTCCACGGCGGTGGAGCCGCAGTTCTGGAACGACGTCCAGCTCTTCAACCGGTCGAGCGTGTCGTAGGTGAAGTCCTCGGTGGTCCGGCCCAGGCGGTCATGCCGGCTGCGCAGGTTGCCGTTGGCCTCGTACTCGTAGGCCAATGCCTGCCGCGGCTGCGCGCCCAGCTTCGTGTCGATGAACAGGGACCGCCCGCGTGGGTCGTACCGGCGCTGGCTCACCACGCCGTTGCCGAAGGCCTCGGACGTCAGCTGCCCCAATCCGTTGCGCCCCTGGGCCCGCCAGTAGAAGGTCCCGTTGGACAGGTCCTGCACGGACTCCAACGCACCCCAGGGCTTGTACTGGTATTGCACAGCGAGCTGCTGTGCCCCCACCCCCGGGTACGTCAGTCGGCGCAGCAGGCCGTAGTCATCGAACGTCCGGGAGACGGTGGACGCCTCACCCTCCACGTTCCAGGTCTCGCTCTCGGGCCGACTGAGCGCATCGTAGGTGTAGACCACGGTGATGTCGTCGAGGCTCGTGCTGGGGTCACCCTCCTGGGAATGACTCAGCAGCATTCCAATCTTCCCGACCGCGGGCGTGGGCTTGTCCCATGTGAAGCGGGCGATGCCCATCCGGTTCGTCCGGGTCACGACGCGGCCGAGCAAATCTCGCTCGTAAACCGTCGTGTCACCGTTGCCGTCCGTCTCGTAGGCGACCTCGCCAAAAGGGTTGTACTGGGTGATGGTGGTTCCGGAGTCCGGGTCCTCGCGCCGGGTCTGCCGGCCGAGCCGGTCATAGCGGTACCGGGGCCCCTGGCCGTAGCCGTTGGTCACCGATTCGAGCAGTCCGAACGGGCCATAGGTATAGGTCGACACCACACGGCGGCTGCCCAGCACGTCCTCGGTGCTCTTGACGCGCCCATGGGCGTCCATCCAGCTCACCACCACGTTCTGCTTCTCATCCCAGGCGGTGCGCTTGTTCCCCTCGTACTGCCAGGTCTGACTCGTGCCATCCGGATAGACCGTCCCAGTGGACCGGCCCAGGTTGTCGTAGTCGAAGAAGGTCGCCACCTGCCCCTGGCCCGTGGGTGAAGGCAACCACTGCATACTCAGCCGGCCCAGAGGGTCATATTCATTGGTGCTGACGACCGCCTCTCCGCCGAACCCCCGCTTCCTGACGCTCTCCGGGCGTCCGAGCCGGTCCAGCGTGGACACCACTTCCTGCACGCCATCCACCGCCGCCGAGATGCGCTGACGGCGCGTCACCGCGAGCGAGCACGCGGAGCCGACCGGGCAAGCGGTGTAGCTGAGGGTGGTGTCCCCCAGGCCCGGGACATCCACGCTCCGCAGTCGCCCGAAGCCGTCGTATTGGTTGCGGGTGGTGAGACCATTCTCGTCCACTTGCACGGCAATGACGCCGAAGCCCCCGTGGTGCGCGAGGCTGACCGAATGGCCGAGCCCGTTGGACATCACCGCCGGCCAGGTGCGGTCCACGGTGTCATAGGTGATGTCGCTCGTCCGGGGCGGCAGCCCCGCACCGGTGCGGATGATTTGATGAACGAGGCCATCCGGGTCCCGCAGGTACGTGGTCACCACCTCCAGCAGCGCATCCCCCGGCTCCACGGTCTCCGTCGCCATCAGCGCCGTCCCCGGCTTCCAGGTACGTTCCCGGGTTCGCGTGACGGAGACACCGTCGACGGTGCTCGTCTGACTTTCCAGGCGGGGCAGCCCGATGAGCCAGGTCAGCGCGTCATTCTGGTACTGCACCGTCCGGGTCTTCACCTCCGTGCCGAGCGTCTCCCGCTGCAAGGTGGGGTTGCCGTAGGCCCAGTCATGCTCCCACTCGATATCCACCCTCCTCAGCAGCCCCACGTTCGCGGGCTCCGACAGCAGCCGGTCGTAGACCTCCTCCGTCGCCGTGTCCGGCAGAACGGTGAGAACGCTGCCCCCGGCCACTCCCGCGCGGAGGCGGGTCTCATAGACGACGGACCGTGTCTGCAGATGGAGACGCCCCCCCAGGGTGACCGTCGCCACTTCCTTGAGCGCCTTGCGAATGTACGGGTAGTGCGTCCCCACCCGCGTGTGGTTGTCGAACTCGGTGCGCAGCGTGGTGCCCGCCGCCGATTCACTGACCGTCGTGGCGGCGAAGCCCAGCCAGCCACGCCCCTGCACGTCCACGCGTCCATCCTCGTAGGTGTACTCACGAACCCGCTGGGAATGCCCCACGCCGGCATCCGAGCGGTGCGTGGATACCAACCACCGTCCCCCGCGCAGGCAACGCTGCGGATAGGAGCACGTGGTGCCAGGCGTGTAGACGGCCGGGTCCACCATGGGCTTGTAGGTGAACTGGACCTGCGCCCCGAGCGAGTCCGTAATACGCTCCAGCAGCCCCGAGGCCTGCCCCATGCGCTTGTACAGGCGCAGTGAGCCATCGACGACCTGGGCCAGGTCTGTCAGCCCATCGCCGTTCACATCGAGAACCTGGGAGAGCTTGTAGCCTCGCGCCGTCGCCTGCCCCAGGGGAAGCGGAAGCGACCGGGGAACGAAGCCCGTGCCATCCGACTGGAGCACCACCAGCCCGGAACGGGTGCCGCTCCTATCGTCCATCAACAGCAGGTCCTGCCGCCCGTCCCCGTTGTAGTCGAATACGCGGATACCATTGTCCTTCGTGAAGGACCCCAGCTTCGCCGCCGTCGGCAGGCTCACCAGGTACGGTGCGGCGAAGCCATTGCCGGTGTTGACGAGCACCTGGATGTCGCCGCCTGTCGTCGCGGCCCTCAGCGCATCCGGCAGTCCATCTCCGGTGATGTCGGCGAAGATGTATTGCTTCTGTGAGACGTCCGTGCGGACGAGCGTCGTCTCCTGCTTCTGGAAGGCACCGTCGCGCCAGGTCACCTCCCAGTAACGCTTCCCCACCGTCTCATAGCTCCCGGGCAGCCCCGGGTAGTTCCGCTTCTCGACGATGAGCACACTGGACTTGCTGTTGCCGTCCAGGTTGACCGCCATCTGCGCGTTGTCGTTCAGGTCGGAGACGTTGATGGCCTGCGCGGCTTGCAGGCTGCCACCCACGTTGGGACGGTAGCTGAGCTGCATCCGGCCATCCGCCTGCCGGATGACCGCGACCAACTCAGGGTACCCATCACCCTGCAGGTCCGCGTACCAGAAGTTGCCGGTCCGCCCCTCGTCACCATTGGGCATGAACAGGTAGCCGGAGTTCCGGAAGTGCTTCAGAGAGTTCGGGGGACTGGCCGAGCAGCCATCCCATTCCAGAAGGCTGACATCGATACGACCATCCAGGTTGATGTCCGCCCAGCGGCCATCGTGACCCGCCAGCGCGTCCCAGCACAGCCGCGGAAGGCCTGCGGTGACCTCAGTGAAAATCTGGCCCGACGCGGACATGAACCGCATGGTCCACTTGTAGTACCCGGTGTCGCCATCAGGCTTGCGGTAGACCAGGTCATCCACCCCATCCCCCTGCAGGTCCACGGGGTTGAGGAGCCAGAATCGTGATTGATAGTCCGCTCCCTGGGTCAGGTCCGTGAGGCCCGTATCCACCGCTTGGAAGTCCGTCATTCCCTTCGTCCATTCGAAGGTGATGGGGCGGACACAGGCGCCGGCGCCGTCGCACTCCTGGAAGGACTCCAGCAGGCTGAGGCCGCTGAGCGAGTCCTCCACATAGCCGAGCCGATAGGAGCGAACGAGGCCCACCGCGATGGGATTGGGCGCCCTGACGCGAATCTCCTTCAGTCGCCGCCCGAGCAACATCTTGAAGCCGGCGATATGGCCCACGAACCTGTCGGGCCGCGCGACGTATTCGAAGTCGATGAAGCGCGTGGCGGGCATTCCAGCTCCCACCGAGGACGCGGTGTATTCGATGCGGTCCAGCGTCTGCTCGTAACCCGAGTCCGGCGTGTCCTGGTGGACCGTGTAGTGGAAGGTGATGGAGTTGCCGCTGCGGTCCTCCACCTTGGCCAGTGACCAGCCCAGCCGGTTCTCCCGGCCGTCCAGCGTGGTCTCGAATTGCTCGTCGTACAGCGGCGCGACGCGGACCCGCTGCCCCGAAAAGGTCGAGTTGTGGAGCAGGCCATACGTCAGGATGCGGCCGTTCTTCTGGTAGACGCGGAACTGGCGCGGCCCGTTGGCATCCGCGTCCAGGGAGACCACCTTCGAGAAGCTCTCCACCTCCGTGCGATACTCGGTGTTGGAGGCGCCATGGGCCCCCTGGACGGCCACCAGGCGCTGGCCATCCAGGCAGAAGGCATCCGCCGACGTGAAGGTGACGGGCTCCACCTTCCCATCCCTCGCGGGCGTCAGGCCGCAGCGGGAAATCTGTGAGGCGGCGGAGATGCCCCACCCGAGCCCGAGGGGCCCATTGGCTCCGGTGCTCTGATAGTTCAGCGACAGCTCCGGCTGAACACCGGCGCGCCCCGCGGGCAGCCACAACGGGAGCGAATACGTCGCCGCGCCGTCCGGGCTCACACCGGACTGCCCCGTGGTCAACCCCGCCACGAAGCCATCGCTGCCCTTCTCCGTCGGCAGGACGGTGTCCGCGGGCGCGTCAACCGCACGGCCCTCGTTGCGGCCCAGCGGCTGCCGCGCGGTCTCAGGCCCCTCGGCCGTCGGACCGCAGGAGCCAGCGGCCAGCGCCACGCCGCACAGGATGAACAGAAGCCTCTTCACGTTACGCCCTCCCCCGAGAGCCTGACTTCCAGACTGGATTCGAACTCCGCCATCACCACGGGCGCTCATCGCGAGAACTGCCCGGACGCCTCGTCCGAGCCCTCCGTGAGGTCAGGAGGGCCTCCACAGTAGCCCTGCTTGCAGGGATACTCTGACGAGCACGTGCCACAACTGATCTGGCCACTGCATCCGTTGGACACGCTGCCGCAAGTCCGTCCCCCGCACGCCTGAGCCCGGGTCATCGGAGTGCAACCACACACGTTGGCCCTGCCACCACCACCGCACCACTGAGGACTGGTGCAGCTGCCGCAGTTGTACGTGCCCTGGCAGCCGTCGGACACCGTGCCGCAGTTCTTCCCATTGCATGCGGCCGCTTGAGTCATCGGCGTGCACCCGCACACGTTGGCCGTCCCACCGCCGCCACACGTCTGGGGGTTGGTGCAGCTGCCGCAGTCGTATGTGCCATGGCAGCCGTCGGACACCGTCCCGCAGTTCTTCCCGTTGCACGCGGCCGCCCGCGTCATCGGCGTGCACCCGCACATGTTCGCCGTTCCACCGCCGCCACACGTCTGGGGATTGGCGCAGGCTCCACAGTTGACCGTGCCACCGCATCCATTGGACACCGTGCCGCAATTCTTTTCATTGCACACGGCCATCTGCGGCAGCGGAGTGCAGCCACACATACCGGGCGTCCCGCCCCCTCCACAGGAGTCGTAGCCGGTGCAGAGGCCGCAGTCGTACGTGTTTCCACACCCATCCGTGGCGGGGCCGCAGTTGCGGCCCACACACGCGGTGTCTCGTGCCACCGGAACACAGCCGTCACCCTGGCCGCAGACATTGGGCGCTCCACCCGCGCCACAGGACTGTCCCGCCGGGCAGGTTCCGCAGTCGAGCGTCCCTCCGCAGCCATTCGGCACCTGCCCGCAGTTGAGCCCCAGCTCCGCACACGTCAAAGGCTGACACTGACAGGACAGCGAGTCCGAGCGACAGACGCCGTCCTCGTCGAACCGGCCGTCACAGTCATCGTCCAGGCCATTGCACTGCTCGGCTGAAGGGGTGCACGGCTCCGAGACTGCCTGGACCGGACTCGCCGCCAGCAAACACAACAGAAATAGCCCCACCCTCCCCAACCGGGTGGGACGCAAGGAACCAACATGCATATGTAAAACTTCCCCCTCTACGACAACGAAACTTCTGAACCTCAGAGGCTTCTGCAATTCAATATACGGAAATTCGGGGCGCATATAGAGCACAGCCCAACGGATTTGTCAGGCATCTCTGACGTTTCCCTTGCGAATCCCACCTGGCACATCAATTCGCGCCATGCCGTACGCGCAACCGACATCCCCGCTGCCGCATGGCTCCGGGAGGCATGGACACGCCAACCAGCACGGAGAGAAGAGCGCCCGATGGAGCAACACCCCGCGTGGCAAAGCGGTAGTGTGCCCGCGAACCCCGCCCCTGCGCCCCTGGAGGCTCCTACCCGTGTTCAACGCCGACGTGCTGCTGGAGAAGGCCCCTCCCCGGCGGCGGGCACTTCAGGAAGTGGCCTTCGTGTTCCTCGCCGTCTTCGCGCCCTCGGTGGTGGGCGGGCTGGGACGGTGGGCGGTGGTCGCGGTGGGCGTCGCACTCCTGGGCGCGGGCCTGTTCCTGCTGCGCCCCCGGAAGGAGGACTGGGCCGCCATCCTGGCGCTCATCGTGGCCCTGGTCGGAGCGTGCGCGGGCGTCTGGGAGCTCGCTGGCGCGGAGAAGCCAGAGGGCCTCTCCCTGTCGATGACACCCCTGTCCATCCGCGCGCTCGGCATGTGCCTGCTGGTGGCGGTGCTGCTCTGGCGCGACGGTCAGGGCCCCGCGCAGGTGGGCGTGGTTCGCGAGGGCTGGCCCCGGGAGCTCCTCGTCAGCCTCGCCGTCATCGCCGGCACATATGTCGTGCACATCGGCGTGGCGGTGCCGTTGGGGCTCCTCGCCATGGCCTTGAAGCTGACGGGCGCCGAATTGATGGCTCGCAAGGACGTGGCCAAGGCGCTCCTGGAGACGAACCTGAGCGTACCCGCGTTCGCCGCCATCATGCTGGTGGTGACGGGCTTCGAGGAGTTCGTCTTCCGCGCCTTCCTCGTCCCCCGGCTGCGCGTGGTGCTCGGCCGCTGGGTGCCCGCGGTGCTGGCCGGTGGCGTCCTCTTCGCCGTGGGTCACTTCTACGAGGGCGTCATCGCCGTCTTCCAGACCTTCGCGCTCGGAGTCTGGTTCGGCTTCGTCCTCCTCTACCGGGGACGGCTGCTCCCGCTCATCATCGCCCACGCGACCTTCAACACCGTGAGCTACGCGCTCATGCTGTTGCTGGCCCGCTCGGGCTTCCTGGACAAGCTGCCGACCCCGTGAGCGGTGGCCGCGTCAGAGGATGTTGTCGTCGAAGCCTCCGCCCCAGTCCCCGCC
>NZ_JABBJJ010000219.1 GCF_012933655.1 Pyxidicoccus fallax
TNAGATGTGTATAAGGGACAGCGACGGGGTGGTGGATGAGGGAGAGCATCTCCGCCTCGCGCTCGAAGCGAGGGTCCAGCGGGTGCGTGGCCAGCTTGAGGGCGAAGGGCCCGGCGCCGGGGTTGCCGATGCGCTCGACCCGATAGACGGCGCCGTAGTTGCCCCGGCCCCGTCGCTCCAGCACGCGCCAGGAGCCGACTTCCGTACCCGGTGGAAGTGAGGCTGGCGCGAGGTCCTGCATTGCCCGTGGTGTGTCCATGAGAGCCGTCCCGATGTGGGGGCGGTCCGCTCCGCCCGAGCGGAGAGACTACCTCACCGGTGACCAAGTTGGTAACCTCCATGGTAGGTAGTATCTGGGCGTGGACCGGGGCTTTCGACCCTGGGGCTACCCGTGTGTCCGCTCGCTGGAGGACGGGCTCCTCGCGTGGGCGCCAGGGGGGACCCGTGAGATAGTTCCCCTCGCGTCAGCGGTGGCAAAGCCGCCGTGCGCGGGCACTCGGGAGGTGGGTGATGACGAATCGGGCGGAGCTGTTCGAGCAGCAGGGCTATCTCGTGCTGCCGGGGTTCGTCTCCGCGGCGGACTGTGACGCCTTGAAGGCCCGCGCCGAGGAGCTGGTGGCCGGCTTCCTGCCGGAGACCGTCTCCATCTTCACCACCCACGAGCAGACCCGCACGTCCGACGACTACTTCCTGTCCTCCGGCGACACCATCCGGTTCTTCTTCGAGGAGGGCGCCTTCCGGCCCGACGGCTCGCTGAAGCAGGACAAGGCGCTGTCCATCAACAAGATAGGCCACGCGCTCCACGACCTGGACCCGCGCTTCGACCGGTTCTCCCGCACGCCCCAGCTGGCCGCGCTCGCCTCGGAGCTGGGGATGCAGAGGCCCCTGCTGCTCCAGTCCATGTACATCTTCAAGCAGCCCCACATCGGCGGCGAGGTGAACTCGCACCAGGACTCCACGTTCCTCTACACGGAGCCCACCACCTGCCTCGGCTTCTGGTTCGCCCTGGAGGACGCGACGCTGGAGAACGGCTGCCTGTGGGCCCTGCCCGGCGGACACACGCTGGGCCTGAAGAAGCGCTTCGTCCGCGCCGAGGGCGGCGGCACCACCTTCCGCGTGCTCGACTCCACGCCCGTGCCCGAGGACCGCATGGTGCCCCTGGAGGTGGCGAAGGGGACGCTCGTGGTGCTCCATGGGCTGCTGCCCCACCGCAGCGGTCCCAACACCTCACCGAAGAGCCGCCACGCCTACTCGCTGCACCTCATCGACGGCACCGCCACCTACCCCGAGGACAACTGGCTGCGCCGCGCGCCCTCGATGCCGCCGCGCGGCTTCTCCTGAAGCCTGAAGCCCGCGTCAGCGGTGCAGGGTGATGGTGCGCGCGCCACTCTTCGCGTCCCGCGTGTGGTGGACGATGAAGGCGGAGACGGGCAGCTCGGGCATCGCCTCGCGCAGCCTCGCGAGGGCGGCCTCGGGCGTCGGCGCCTCGATGACGGCCAGCGTCGCGTGACCCGTCAGCGCCGACTGGAGGAGGAACGCCAGCTCCTCCGGGGTGCGCACCTCGTCGGCCAGGACGACGTCGGGGTCCTGTCTCAGGAAGGCCCGGAGCGTCCCCAGCATGCCCGCCTCGCCCGGGCGGGTCATGCCGATGCGCGAGTCGAGCGCCCTCGGTTCGTCCAGCACGGCGAGCCCCCTCACGTTGTCGGGAAGCGCCTCCATCGCCGCGTGCAGCGTGGTGGTCCGCCCCGAGCCCCGCTCGCCACTGAAGAGGACCGGCTGGCCGTTGAACAGCGCGCTCAACTCGAAGAAGAGCTCGTCCAGGGAGACCGCGTCCTCCGTGCTCATGGGCAACTCCCGGAACGACGGGAAGGCCGCGCGCGTCCGCCGGTCCCTCGCGACGGCGGTGACCCACGTGCCCAGCGCGCCATCCGCGAAGTGGACCCGGAAGTCGATGTCGGGGTCGGACGCGCCGAGCGGGAAGGGCACGCCACCGCGCTCGGGCCGCCGGCTGTCGGCGCCCCGGTTCGCGAGCGAGGAGATGGCCTCGCCCAGCGGACGGTACAGGTCCAGCTCGGAGCGCACGCGCACCGCCTCCCGCTGCGTGCCGAGCAGACCCCGCGCTCCCGCCTCATCCGGGACGGAGAAGAACAGCGAGATGCCGGAAGCGACCCCACCCGTCTCCTCCTCCTCGGCCCAGACCGAGAAGAGCGTGGCCCCCGCCTGCCCGGCGATGGAGAAGAGGGCCGCCGCGCCATCGTCCAGCGTCACCGGCGATGGCGGCGGCTCCGGCACCCGGCGTCCGGCCTCGGCGAGCGCGTCGAGCAGGCGGGTGATGACTCCGGCGATGGGGGCGGGGGATTCACTCAAGGAGAAGGACTCCCGTGGGGTGTGCCTCCCACTCTCGCACAAGCTCCCCGAGCGGCCAGCCCTCCTGTCAGGGCCGAGCGCGGGCTTCGTCGGGGTGGCATCCTTCGGTGTCGGGAGTCCCTGTCATGTCCAGCCGCGAGCTCATCGTCCTCGGTTCCGCCAGCCAGGTGCCCACGCGCCACCGGAACCACAATGCGTACTTCCTCCGGTGGGACGAGGAGGGAATCCTGTTCGACCCCGGTGAGGGCACCCAGCGGCAGATGACGCTCGCGGGCCTGTCCGCCACCCAGGTCACCCGCGTGTGCATCACCCACTTCCATGGAGACCACGCGCTCGGGCTGCCCGGCATCATCCAGCGTCTGTCATTGGACCGCGCGAAGCACCCGGTGGAAATCCATTACCCCGCCTCCGGGCAGGCCTTCTTCGAGCGCCTGCGCCACGCCACCATCTTCATGGACGCGGCGACCATCGTCCCGCGCCCCATCTCCGAGGATGGCGTGCTCGCGGAGACGAAGGGCTTCAAGCTGTCCGCCGCGAAGCTGGAGCATGCCGTGGACACCTACGGCTTCCGGCTGGAGGAGCACGCGCGCGTCCAGCTCATCCCCAGCCGGCTCGCGGAGGCTGGCATCTCCGGACCGCTGACCGGGGAGCTGCTCCGCAAGGGCACGGTGGAAGTCGGAGGCCGCACGGTGCGCGTGGAGGAGGTGGGCGAGACGCGCCCGGGGCAGGCGTTCGCCTTCGTCATGGACACGCGGCCGTGCGCGGGAGCCGCCCGGCTGGCCCAGGGCGTGGACCTGCTGGTGTGCGAGTCGACGTACCTCGACACCGAGCGGCGCGAGGCGCACGACCACTTCCACATGACGGCGCTCCAGGCCGCGGAGCTGGCCCGGGAGGCGCGCGCCCGCCGGCTGGTCCTCACGCACTTCTCCCAGCGCTACGAGGACACCACCCCCTTCCTCGACGAGGCCCGCCCCCTGGTGGCGGACGTCGTCGCCGCGAAGGACCTGGACCGCATCGAGGTCCCCCGCCGCTCGCGGCCAGCCTGAAGCGATGGGCCGGGGAGCCGCCCGCTCCCCTGCCCGCCGTGCTCCAGCGTCCGTCCGGGGCCGCACTCGGAGTGTCATTTTCCTGGAATCTGGAATCCCAAGAGGAGGCCGCCCTGGAGGGCAGGGTTCCTGTTCGGGAGCAACGTTTCGTGGGGGCTCCAACCTGGGGCTGGCCGACAAAGTCCCCTTCAAGTGGTGGGGGGTCCTGGCACCGGGCGCGTCGCCGGCCCATGATGGCGACCCTTGAGATGGCACACGTCCCAGCTTCGCGTTCCAGGCGCCATGCCGCTCGTGGGGTTCCACGGCGGGGGGCCGGGCCGCGTGTTATCTCTGGCGTTGCCGTGCCGGGTCGGGGAGAGTCCGCCGCAGGCCACCCCTCCTTCCAGCCGAACGGGTCCTCGGAGGCGCTCCTGCGTACGCAGGGCTGCCTGCCAGTCACGGAACACGGAAGGGGTGGGCTGCCTTACATCCTCGTCCGGCACCTTGTTGTACCGGAGTGGCAGGTCGCACCTTTGAGGCGGCCAGCCTGAAACCCATTTCGAAGGAGCTTCACCATCATTCGCGAACAGAGAAGCAGCCGCGGCGGGAGCCGCGACCAGAGAACCAACCGCCGCATCCGTGCCCGCGAGGTCCGCGTTGTGGGGTCCGACGGCGGGCAGCTCGGGGTCATGCCGTTGGAGGCAGCCCTCGAGATGGCTCGTGCCGAGGGGCTCGACCTGGTCGAGATCAGCCCCATGGCCAGTCCACCGGTCTGCAAGATCATGGACTACGGCAAGTTCAAGTACGAGGAGAAGAAGAAGGCCTCGGAAGCGAAGCGTGCCCAGGTCACGGTCCTGCTCAAGGAAGTGAAGCTCCGTCCGAAGACGGAGGAGCACGACTACGAGTTCAAGGTCCGCAACACCCGGCGGTTCATCGAGGACGGGAACAAGGCGAAGGTCGTCATCCAGTTCCGCGGGCGTGAAATCACGCACAAGGAGCAGGGCACGGCCATCCTCGAGGACGTCGCGAAGGACCTGAAGGAAGTGGCCGTCGTGGAGCAGCCGCCCCGCATGGAAGGGCGTCTGATGTTCATGATTCTCGCGCCCACGCCGAAGATCGCCCAGCGCGCCCGTGAGCAGGCCCGCCAGGCCGCCATGGCCAAGCGTGACAAGGGTGAGAAGGGCGAGAAGGAGGCCGAGGCCAAGCCCGAGGCCAAGCCCGAGGCCAAGCCCCCCGCCGCCGCCGCCGCTCCCGCCCAGAAGCAGGGCGAGGCCCGGGACGGAAAGCCGGCCGGCGAGCCCCAGCCCGCCACGACCTGATTCGAGGCTGCCGCCACGCGGTGGAGTCCTTCCACCGCGTGTGGCGGCACTCACTGGACGCGCTTGACGTACGCCTTCGGGGCGCACGCTTGGAGCCGCTTCAGCGCGGCCTCGGCGCCCTCGCGTGATGGCAGGAAGTTCGCCACCACCCACTTGTCAGGCGTGAGCCGCGGGAAGTCGTTCGTCTCCACCACCAGCAACGCCGAGTCCTTGCAGCGCTCCTGGAGCGGCCTCTCCGCCTCGCGGGCCTCGGACAGCGAGTCCTCCGCGCGGAGGAAGACGCCCCAGGCTTCGGCCGGCCTCTCCACCACCTTCTTCCGTCCCGCGTCCCAGCGCACCTCGGTGAGGGCCCAGGTGTCCGCGGAGTCCTCCCCGCCATACAAGCCCGTGTCGAGCGTCTTCGAGAAGAGGAGCCGGCCGTCGTGGAGCTCCACGCTGGAGTAGGAGGGGCCCATCCCTTCGTCCCCCTCCCAGGCCCGGGTGACGCCCTCCGCGTGCGGGACGAACAGGGCGTGCTGGCGGTGCACGTGGTCGAAGCCCTTCTGGAGGGTGATGAGGAGCGCCGTCGGCCCTCCCGCGAGGTCCACGGCCCGGAGCCGGAGCTCCGTGGAGGTTCCCTCCTCGCCGCCGGACCAGTCCCACCTGGGCGCATCGGACCTCTCGGGCGATCCGGCCTTCGCCACGTCACACGGGAGCGTGTCCCAGTCCTCGGACAGCGTCGCCGTGCGCTTCGCGTCGCCCCGGCGGACGCGCAGCGCGCGCTCGCCCTTCTTGCAGGGGAGCGCCACGGCCTCGATGGGCGGTTCGCCCCCCGCCGAGCCCAGCACCAGCTCCTGGGATTTCTCCGGCGCGGCCCCGGTGAGCAGCACGGTGGTGGCGAGGAGGAAGGCGCGCGAGCGTCGGCGCATCAGCCTGGGGACATGGAGCATGGACATGGACGTCCGTCCCTCCGTGGGAAGCGTTCCACGGAGTATGCGCGGACTTCCCGTCTCGCAGAAGAGGCCCGGCCACGGGTGTCCGGCGCGCCTTCAGTGGCCCTCCAGGGGCTTCGGACGCGGCAGTGTGGGCGGACGGAAACCCCGTAGCCGGCCCACCGCCGCGAGCACCTCCAGCACCGCGCTCACGAGGAAGCGGGGGCGCTGGGCCAGCCGGATGGTGTCGCGGTAGGTGCTGAGCAGCACGGCCACTGCGAGCGGATTGGGGATGCCCTTGCGATTGGCGGCGTCCAGCCCCGCGAACCACTCCCGCGTGCGCCCGGCGGGCCGGGTGCTCCATGTCACGTGAGTGGGCGTGTCGCCCGGGTTCCACAGCTGGTGCACGGCGCCGCGTGGAATGTCGAGTCTGTCCCCCGCGTGCAGCGTGTGCGTCTTTCCATCCACCACCGCGCGCAGGGCGCCGACGATGACCTCGAAGTGCTCGTCCTGCGCCGGGTGGAAGTGGGGCGGAGGTGGCGAGCCCTGGGGCGCGTACTCGGCCTCCACGACGAGCGCGGCGGGAGAGTGCTCGCGCACCGTCACGTACTCGGAGCGGGTGAGGCAGTAGCTGGTGGCCATGGCTGGGCTCCCTCCGACAGGGTGCGTGTCACCATGAAGGTGCGGGCCCTGGCCGCCGCGGTCAGGCACCGTTCAGGAGCAGGGCCGCTCTGTCCGCCTGGCGCGAGGCGCCCTCCCGCCTCCGGGGTGGGTCCTCCCGCACCTGATTTCCTCGCGTGGTCCGCCGCGGACCCGGGCCTGGCTTGCGTCCCCGGGTAACGCAGATGCGTTCCTCGCGGACGCATCCAGAGCGGCCTCCTCCCGCTTGCCCCATCGGGCATGGGGCTGTTGGTTGGCTGGCACATAACTCGCTTGAAGCCCGCTCGTTCGCGGGACGCCGTGCCGACCGAAGGGGGGGCCATGGTCAGGCGTGTTCTGGAAGCGAAGCTGCGTACGGGGTGGTGCGTGGTGGGGCTCGGGCTCGGCGTGGGCATGGCGGGTTCCGCAGTGGCGGCTCCCGCGCCCGGGCCGAAGGAGCGCGCCGAGCTGCTGCGGGTGCACGGGGGCTGGGCGGATCGCGCCAGGGCCTTGAGCGCGGTGGCCAGGCCTGACAGAGCGACGCTGCGAGGTCATCGCGCGAGATGCTGGGGGATTGGCGAGGCGCTTCCCAGCGTGCTGGCGGCCGACATCGACTCGAACCAGCAGGCGCTCGATGCCAGCTTCAACCGGCTGAAGGAGTTGCTGGCACTTCCCGCGGCCACGGGCGCGCCGCTTCTGCGGGAGGACCCAGCCGTCGCGCAGCAACGAGCGGAGCTGCTGAAAACCCTCGATGCGCTGGAGCGCCGGCAACTCATGCTGGAAACGGAGGTGCTGCAGCCCCGCCCTGTCTCGTCCGCGCTCGTGTCCGAGGTCATCAGCAACATCAGCAACAGGGCACGCCGCAAGGACTGTCGTGAGTGGATGAAGGGGTGGAATGCGGAACTCGTGGAAGCCGCGAAGTTCCGTCCCCCAGAGGACTCCCTGGCGGCTCAGGTGGACGAGCGGATCCGCTGGGACTTCCTCGACCGCGCCGCGGACGGTGAGGTCTTCAACGCCAACAACGCAGGACTGCCGAGCGCCCTGACCGAGGAAGCCGGCATGACCGAGAGGCTGGGCGGGCCGGACTCACTCGCGGTCTCGTTGGCCTGGGCGTTGGGCTCCATGGAGGAGACGGCCGGGCTGCGGGGCATCTTCACCTTCAATCCGACCTTCACGCTCCGGGAGCGCCCTCCCCCGGATTCGCGCGAAGAAAAACGGACGCCCTTCATCCGGCTCGAGCTGCCGGTGACCACCACCCTGACGGATGACCCACCTCCCGCCGAGGGAGAGCCCCAGGGTCGCCTCCGACGCTACGCGCTCGTCCTGGGATACGACCTCCGGGACTTCAGGGACCCTCGCCGCTGGAAGCGGCTGGAGTGTCTGGAGGGAGTGGAAGCCCTCGTTCCATTGCTGGGGCTCCCAACACAGGCCAGCATCACCTCGCTCGCCACGCGCCGGCGGCCCTTCTATGCCCGTTGCGTGGAGGAGGGAGCCAATGCTCTACGCATGGGGTTTCGCGGAAGCGCCCAGTTGCTGACCGTGGATGCGCCGGCAGGCGACGCCGTGCGGGCCGGGCCGGTCGCGCTTGCCTTCATCATGGAGCCGAATCGGCACTTCGCCGGGCAGTTCACCTGGAGGCAGGTGAACTGGCCTCGGTTCCATCACGAATTCGTGCTCTCGGCGCACCTGGGCACCGGACTGCCCCGGCCCGCCTTCGGAACGGACAGCCTCGTGCGCCTGGGGCTCGACGCCAGCCTGACCTTCAGCGACAGAAGAAGTGAGGAGCACCGCGCCCAGTGGCTGGTGGCGCCGTCGCTGCTCGTGCGCGTCACGCCCTATGTCTTCGCGACCGTGTCCATGGGCTACCTCCGCGGCTTCAGCGAGTCCGGGATGATGACGAACCTCGCGCTGACGTTGGACGCGGACCCTGCCCTGACCTACCGCGTTCCCCCGCCGTCCCTCTGAAGACAGACCGCGTCGCCCGGAGGATTCCTTCCATGTCGAATCCGCGAAACCTCGCATTGGCTCTTGTGGTCGGCGTCGGTGTCTCGCTGCTCCCCGCCGCGTGCTCGGTGGTGTCCGGACAGGACAACTTCGTCTGCGGCGTCCGGGTCGAGGGGGATGCCGTGGCCCGCTGTGATGCCCCCAACGAGCGCTGCATCTGCACGGACAAGCGCTGCGCCATGCCTGAGCCGGAGAAGTGTCCGGACTCCGGCTGGCGCTACTCCTTCCCGAGCGAGGACGCGGGGGATGGGCCGGAGTGCGTGTCCTCCGAGGCCGCGAACAACTATGTGCTGGCCAACTCCAGTGAGCCGCTGTGTCCCGGCGAGCGCGAGGCGGAGCAGGGGTGCGGGGTGCTCGGAACGGATGGCAATCCGCTGCGCTGCGGGGGCGCCAACACGTTCTGCCTGTGCTCGGCCCGCCGCTGTGCCGAGCCCGCCCTCGAGTGCGCCGACGCGGGATTCCCAGCGCGCTTCGTGACCTCCCGCGTGTGCGTGGGCGAGGTGCCGCAAGACGCGGGCAGCGTGCGCGAGCGGCCCGACGGTACGTGCTTCGGCGCCCGGGTGGAGGACCTCTTCCCGGATGCGGGTACGGGCGCCGACGCGGGCACGAGCGCCGACGCAGGCACGAGCGCCGACGCGGGCGAACCCCCGGATGCGGGAGTCGACGCGGGAGTCACGTCGGATGCTGGCTGAGGACCACTCCACACGCTCAGGACGGAGATGTCACATGAATCCCTCGCGTTCGCTCATCCTGGCGGTCCTGCTCCTCGGGGCCACGCATGCCACGGCGCAGGACACTTCGGCGGGGCCGACCTGGTACTACCAGGAGAGCTCCGCAACGCCCCCTCAGTACACGGTGCCCGCGGGGTACTCCGTGTGCCCGGACGGCCATACCGCCGCGAGCCGGGTGAATGACCAGACGTTCACGGTGGCCCCCATGGGCGCTGACGGTCGGAAGCTCAGCGTCCTGGTGGGCGCCACCTGCAAGGCGGGAGACCCGGCACAGAGCGTCCGGCTCGTCATCCTGCCCGGCTTCTCCAGTGCGGTGACGGGGGCCGTGAGCGCTTACTATGTCGAGCCCGGCGGCGCGGGCCCGGGGCAGTTCCTGCTCACCTTCGATGGACTGTCTGTCAGCGCTCCCGAGGTTCAGAAGCTCTGGGCGCTGCGGCCGCTCAACTTCTCCGCCGGTCAGGGGGAGTGGACGACCGCGACCCTGGGTGGCTCGGTGGCATACCGCTTCGAGGGCTCGGTGGAAGCGCTTCCCACCAACCTCGACGTGGGTCTCGTGCCAGCCGGTGCCCCCGCTGGCGCCAGGGTCCTGGATACCGCGGGACAGCCCGTGACGCTCGCTCGATACACCTTCGACAAGTGGCGATTTGCGGAGTCGGACCTGAAGTCCACCATCCGGGTCAGCGGGGCCCATGCGGGGCCCAGCAAGGTGACCTGGGAGATACCCGCCCCCCTGCTGCGCCTGACCCGGTCTCCCACGACAGCGGAGAAGGGGGCGGCGCCATGTCATCCCGGGGCCAGGTGCCTGGCCTCACCGGGCGCGGTGGGCGCCGTCACCTGGACCGTGTCGGCGGCAGATCTCGCTGCAGCCACGCGCTTCTTCCTCCTGCTGGAGAACAACCGCGTCTACGTGGGGAATAGCTCCCAGTCGAGCCTGAGTGTGGAGGTGATGAGGGACGAGTGCAGCTATGAGGTCGTTCCGCTCACGCCGCTCTTCGCTGGGTTTCGTGACACTCGCCTCTACCTCCGCCTCATCGGCTACAAGGATGACCGGGTCGAGCCTTCCTGCATCGACCCGAACACGTTCAGACGGTGGCTCGTGCAGGCCTCTGGCTTCGAGGTGAGCACGGGGCAATCGCTGGAGGGATTCAGCCTGTCGCGCGGCGCGCTCACGGGGCTGAAGGTAGGGGCGCTGCCGTCCGATGTGCTGGTGCTACCCATCGCCAGGGTCCTGGCGGACGCGGGAGGGCAGGCCACGCTCAGGCTGGCCTTCGCCGACGACTCCTCCAACACCCGCGACATCAAGCTCCGCCGGGGGGCCTTTCCCATCCAGCTGGCGGTCACCACACCTCCTCCGTTCGCGGGCCCCGTGCGCGTCGAGGTGCGCGAGCCCCATGACAGGAAGAGCAGCGCCCCGTGGCAGGATTGGGAACTCATCGGGACGGGGCTCAAGGACCTGGCCGTGGGACGCAACAACCTCCTCTTCTTCGAGGCCGCGGACCTGGACGCCTGGCGGTTGCAGCTCCTGTCGCTCCACGTCAGGCCATGCGAAGGCGAGGTCTGGCAGTCCACGAACCCCCAGCTCAAGGGAGTCGCGGGCGTGTTCTGCGTGGTTCCCCAGCGGGAGACGGATGACACCCTGGCCTTCCGCGCGTTCTACAGGCCCTCGGCGAAGGATTCCCTGTCAGTGCTGGCGGACCTGCCAACGGAGGTGACCGTGGACTTCGGCTACCAGGAGGTCAAGACGACCCTGCGCTCCAAGCCACAGCGCCACGCGCTCGACCTCAAGGAGCGTGTCTCGGTGCGCTGTGAGAATACCCGCGCCGGCGTGGCCGAGCGGTCCGTCACCAGCCTCGCCCCGGAGTATCAGCCGAATGCCGTCGTCGTCTCCGCGTTCTCGGGGCCACGGGCCGTGCCCGCCGAGGACCTGGACCACTGCAAGGTCATCGTCTCCCTGCGGCGCAACGGCATCGGCGAGGCCCCCGAGGACAAGGGCCCCCTCGAGCTGAGGACCGAGGCGCTGGAGCTGCTGCGGGCCGTGGGGGAGCAGTCCCTCAGCATCTCCGCCGAGATCCTTCCGAAGAAGCAGGAGGACAAACCGTCGAACCTCTTCTCGAAGACCCTGAAGCTCCGCAACCGGGACGACCTCGAGGTGGTCAATGGCACGGTCGAGGTACCCATCCTCTTGCAGAAGAGCGGCAGCATCAAACTCGAGGACTACTCGGTGGTCCGAGTCTCCGTGAAGCATACCTCCGAGGGGGACTACGTCGCGGGCGACGACTCGTTCCCGACCTCCCATATGGACGCGGACCTGCGCCGGATGCCCGAATACTTCGCGGGGCGCATCGTCCGGGGCGTCGGTCCACGGGCGTTCTTCACCATCGAGATTCCCACGGGCCTCGTGCGCTGGCCGGGGTCGGGGTACGAGGCCACCAGCTCGACCTCTCACAGGAGGCTGGAGGCCGCGGTGTTCGGCATCGGGGCGCTGGCCGTGCTGGAGGCCTACGACTTCGACAACGCGAAGCAGTTCCTCGCATTCAACCCCCAGCTCCACGCGGGCGTGCTGCTGTCCACCGTTCCCAAGGCAGGCATCCCGCCGCCCCGCCTGTCGCTGGTGACGGGTCTGGCCGTACGGTTCCCCAGCAGCATCAAGCTGCCGGCCAGCATCGAGTCCGGCCTGGCCACCGTCTTCTGGGTGGAGTGGGGGAACCGGGCGCGCGGCAACTGGGAGCCGGCCTTCCTCTTCGGCTTCTCCGTCAACGTGGGCAGCTTCCCCAACTGACGGGGAGCCTCCAGCAGGCAGACGACCTCAGCGCCGACCCTCGGCCGCCTCCTGGAATTCCAGCCGGTTGCCGAACGGGTCGGCGCTATGGAAGCGCCGCACCTCAGGCACGGAGTCGTCCCAGGCCACGGGATGCCCCGCCGCCCGGAGCGCCTCCCCGAGGCTGTCCAGCGTCGCCACGCGGAAGGCCGGGTGGGCCTTCTTCGCCGGGAGGAATGGTTCCTCCACGCCGAGGTGCACCCCGCGTCCGTCCGAGAGTTCGAACCAGAGGCCTCCACGCTTCGCCAGCTCCGGCGGCTTGGGCACCTCCCGCAGACCGAGCAGCTCGCCGTAGAAGACCCGCGCCTGGGGCTCCTGGCCTCGGGGCATGGCGAGCTGGACGTGATCCAATCCCTGAATCATGGCCGTTCCTCCCCTGGGCTGAGTCTGCCCCGACTCCCCGCGTGGTTGTAGTGCCACGCCCCGTGACGCCCTCGCGGCCCGCCGCCCGCGCTTCGTGGGGGTCCCAACCACGTCCTCCCTCCCGAGTCGCCCCGGGATGCGACTGGCAGGCGACTTGAAAAGAAGCCTCGGGCTGAACGAGTCTGTCCGCCCGCCGACGCTCCAGCGGAACTCCTCCCCACAAGGACGCGCGATGCTTCCCGTCATCCTCGCCGTGCTCCTGGCGCAGACCGCGCCCGGCAACCCGCGCCAGCAGGGCGTGCCCATCGGCAAGGGCAAGACGCTGCCCACCGTCCGCCTCTCCGCGCCTTCCGGCGGCTGGACGGTGGACCGGATGATGCTCGTCGAGGGCACCATCAGCGACACCACCATCGACCCGGTGGTCGTCTCCATCAACGGAGACCGCTACCTCATGCGCACCTACGGCGGGCGCTTCAGCCGCAAGTTCCCCGCCGCCAGCGGGAAGAACATCGTCACGGTGATGGCCACCAACCAGGCCGGCACCGCGCGCGCCCAGGCCACCAGCTACGCGCAGATTCCGCCCGTCCCCTTCAAGGTCGTCCTCACCAGCGACACCGACGGCGTCTACACCGACCTGCACATCTACGAGCCCACCGACACCAGCGAGGCCGGTGACCAGCTCAACGTGTCCGCCATGGCCCACGTCTACTGGGCCGACACCGCGAGCCCCTCCGGCGGCACCTTCTTCCTCAACGAGCAGGGCGGTGACTTCGACCAGCCCGCCTACGGCCCGTACCTCTACATCCACCGCGCCCCGCCCAAGGGCGTGTACCTCGTGGCCACCAACTACTGGCCCAGCGGCGACAAGGCCCACACCGTGGCCACCCTCAACCTCGCCCTCTTCGAGGGCACGCCCAACGAAATCCGCCGCATGGTGCGCATCCCCCTGGCCACGCCCGGCACCACCCGCGTGCTGGCCTGGGTGAACGTGCTCGGCGACGGGCAGGCCGAGGTCTACGTCCCCGCGCAGGACCCCAAGCCCAAGCACCCGGACTGGCCCAAGAACCTGGCCGAGGCCCTCAAGGAGCTGCAGACCAGCGGCGCCGAGGGCGAGGGCGGCTGAAAAGCGCGTCCCCACGCGGCGCACCCCACACCCCCATGCTCGCCCTGTCCCTGCTCCTGCTGTTGGAAGCCTCCGCGCCCGTGGCGCCCGCGCCCGAGACGCGGGACGTGCTGCTGCGGCGGCACGTGGCGCGGGTGGTGCTCGCGCAGGTGCGCAAGCAGGACGCCGCGTGGCACCCGGACCAGCGCGACTGCGCCGGCCTCATCCGCTTCGCCTTCCGCACCGCCTACAAGAACGTGGCCCCCGAGCGGCTCTCCACCCCGCTGTGGAAGGACGCGCGCGGCCGGCCCGCCGACTTCGCGGACGCGGAGACGCTCTTGATGCACAGCTTCCGCCCGCTGGGCCGCGACGACGCCACGCGCGAGTCGCTGCGCACCGGCGACGTGCTCGCCTTCCGCCAGGAGCATGACTCCGGCACCGTCTTCCACCTGATGCTGGTGGTGCGGCCGGAGGACCGGGCCCACGCGCCCGCGCGCGTCGTCTACCACCCGGGGGAGAAGGGCGCCGCGGTGCGCACCGGGCTCCTCAACAACCTTGCCACCGAGGCGCCGCTGGAGTGGCGCCCGGTGCCGAACAACGCCGGCTTCCTCGGCTTCTTCCGCTTCAAGGAGTGGATGCCATGACGTCTCCATCCAGCCCGCCCCCGGGCACGCCGCCTCCCGCGGCTCCGCCGCCCAAGGGTGGCGCGCCGAAGGCGCTGCTCATCGCGCTCGTCGCCGTGCTCGTCGTCGGAGCCTTCGTGGGGGCCTTCATCCTCGGCCGCCGCAGCGGGATGTCCGGCGGCGGTGGCGGCGCCCCGCTCGTCAGCGAGCGCCAGGGGCCGCCCAGCGCGGGCGCCGAGGTGGAGGGCCTGCCCGACGCGCAGGTGGCCACCATGGAGGTGCCCGGCAGCGCCGCGCCTCCGGCCATCTGGGTGGACGTGCATCACCCCGGCAAGGTGCGCGAGGCCATGGCAGGCAACGCGTGGCTGAAGGAGCAGCTCGGCAAGCCGCTGGGGCAGGGCTTCGTGGGCGGATGGGCCGCCTTCCTCGGCTCCACCGGCGAGGACCTCAAGGCCCAGTTCAAGGGCGCGGTGCTGGACCTCGTCGCCAACCAACTGTTGGACGCGCCCTTCCGCATGGTGTGGTTCGCCGGTGACGCGCGCGCGAGCACGCCCGCCGTCATCATCCCCAAGCCGGGCACCGCCTCCACCTCCGCCTTCGAGGCGCTGGACGGCGTGGCCAACCGCGGCGGCATGACGGCGTCGAGCTGCCCGGGCGGCACGGCCGGCACGTACGAGATGAAGCGCTGGCTGGTGGCGGAGCAGACGCTGTGGGCGGCGCGCATGGAGGACCGCCTGGTGCTCGCGCGTCACCCGGTGGCGGTGCTCCACGGCCTGTGCGCGGAGCTGCCCGAGCTGGAGGCCCCGGGCACCGTGGACGTGGAGCTGGGCTATGACTCGGAGGCGTACGGCCGCGAGGTGCAGCTGCTGTCGCACGTGCTGGGGCTGGCTCCGGGCACGCGGCTCCAGTTCGGCGTGGAGGGCAACAAGCTGGTGGGCCGCGGCATCGCCGGCCCGCTCCTGGAGGGCGCCGCGCGCCTGGACTCGGCGCCGCTGTCCGATGACCTGCTGAAGCTGGTGCCGGAGGAGACGCCGGTGCTGCTGGCCGTGCAGCTCAAGCTGCCCGAGTCGCTGGGCGAGGGCTCGCTGAACGACTACTGGAAGGGGGGCGGCGGCAAGGGGGCGACGCGCACGCGGCAGGTGGCGCTGGTGTGGACGCCGCGCGGGGACTCGGCGCTGCCGGTGGAGATGGCGGTGCTGTGGAACCGCACGGAGGACGAGGGCGCGCTGAAGGGGCTCTTCTCCGGCGGCTACAACCGGCTGGTGACGGGCACCTTCTGCAACCACGTGGTGATGGCGTCCAGCGACGCGGAGCTGGAGCGGCTGCGCAAGGCGTGCGAGGGCAAGACGCCCAACATGCTCAACGCGGCGGGCCCGGTGGTGGCGGGGCTGCGCGCGCCCACGTCGGTGGCCTTTGGTGTGAACACGGGACGGCTGCTCAGCGGCCTCACGATGGACGGCTTCCTGTCCGAGTCCCGCGTGGGGCGCAACGCGCCGATACCGAAGTCGGTGCCCCCTGAAATCGAAGCGGCGCGGCGCGACCTGGAGTCGCTGCCGTACCTGGGCCTGCGCGGCACCGTGCAGGGCGATTCGCTGGTTCCTGGAGGTTTCGGGTCATGAAGACCGTTGCTCGTCTCGCGGCGCTGGCCGCGTTGGTGCTGTCCGGCGTGGCCGCGGCCAAGCCCCTCTACATCACCGTGCCGCGCTCCTACGGCAGCCAGGAGCCGGTGGCGGTGGACGTGGCCTTCGAGGACAAGGGCCCCGTGGAGCTGCGCGTCCTCAAGCCCGACAGCGTGGATGCCTTCATCCGCGCGCAGGGCGACCTGCGGCGCGCGTACCAGACGCCGCCCACGCTGAAGAACCCGGGCCGCGCGCTCAGCCGCGGCCTCAACGCAGTGAATGCGCCGGGCATGTGGCTGCTCGACACGCTCAACCCCAGCTTCCGTCAGGTGGTGGGCGACTCGCTGCCCAAGCCGCCGGAGGTGCCGGGCTCGGGCGAGCCGCTGGCCAAGGTGGCCGAAGGGCCGGAGCGGCTGGTGGGCGTGCCCCAGGGCTTCACCGTGGCGCGCAGCCAGTGGCTCAACCTGGACCTGGGCGGCGCGGACCGCGAGTTCAACGTCCCCGGCTTCAACACGTCGGGCGAGAGCAGCGGCTTCCAGGAGCGCCGCGTGGTGCTCGCGCCGCTGCCGGCCGGCACCTACGTCCTCCAGCTCGTGCAGGGGCGCGTCGAGGGGCAGGTGGTGCTCGTCGTCAGTGATTTGACGGTGCAGCTCAAGCAGACGGATGGCCAGGTGCTGGTGCGCGTGGCGGGCCGGGACCAGAAGCCCGCCGTGGGCGCGGACGTGCAGGTGTACCTGCCCAAGGGCAAGGGCCCGGCGGGGAAGACGGACAAGAAGGGCGAGGTGACGCTGGAGGTGTCCGAGCCGCGCATCATCGCCACCGCGTCGGTGGGCGGTGACACGGCGATTGTCGACACGGACTTCTACTCCACGCTGGCGGTGGCGCCGGACGTGTTCATCTACAGCGACCGGCCCATCTACAAGCCGGGCAACGAGGTGAAGTACCGCGGCCTCGTGCGCCAGCCGGACACGTTCCTCGCGCGCCTCTTCACGCCGAAGAAGCGCGAGGTGACGGTGAAGCTGACGTCGCAGGAGGGCCGCGCCATCACCGCCCGCGCCGCGGTGGACGAGTTCGGCGCCTTCAACGGCACGCTCAAGGTGCCGGACGACCTGGGCACCGGCGTGCTGCGCGTGGAGGCCGAGGTGGACGGCCAGCCGCACCAGGGCGAGGCCCGCGTGCAGGACTACGTGAAGCCCACCTTCTACC
Organism: Pyxidicoccus fallax; assembly: GCF_012933655.1. Classification (GTDB taxonomy): domain Bacteria; phylum Myxococcota; class Myxococcia; order Myxococcales; family Myxococcaceae; genus Myxococcus; species Myxococcus fallax. The sequence goes on from NZ_JABBJJ010000219.1 coordinate 16,728, forward strand.
TGGAGGTGGAGCCCGCGTCCGAAACGGTGGTGCCCGGCCAGACGCTGCGCGTGAAGGTGCGCGCCCGCCGCTACGCCGGTGGCGTCCCCGAGGGCGCGAAGTACGAGGTGTTCCTCTACCGCAGCCTGCTGGACGCGCCCGCGTGGGTGGATGACGCCGGCAAGGGCGGCGCGGGCAGCGCGGTGACGTACGGCTCGGCCTCCAGCACGGAAGGGAAGCTGAGCGTCCCCGAGCGCCTCTACTCGTCCGTGGCCGCGCGCGACGCCACCGAGGACCCGTGGTCCAGCGCGAGCGAGTTCGACGCGAATGGCGAGGCGGACATCGAGGTGGCCGTGCCGGCGCTGGCCGCGGGCGAGGAGCGGATTCCGTACCGCTACTCGCTCACCATCCGCGCGCGCGACGACCAGGAGACCTTCGCCAACTCCACCACCGCCTTCTTCCTGTCGAAGGTGGAGGTGATGGGCGTGGCGCGGTACTCGGACGCGGTGGTGGCCAAGGGCGGCGAGGCGATGCTGGCCGTGCGCGCCACCACGCTGTCCGGCAAGCCCTACGGCGTCACGCAGGGCGAGGTGGAGTTCGTGTCCCGCAAGGCGGACGGCGAGGAGCGGAGCCTCGGCAAGCGCTCGTTCACCACGGCGGCGGACGGCACGCACCGCGAGAAGGTGCCCACCTCCGAGGTGGGCGCGGTGCTGGCGCGCGTCGTCGTGAAGGACAAGAAGGGCGAGACGTGGCAGGGCGAGGAGTCGCTGCTCGTCATCGGCGGCGCGGACGAGCCGGTGGCGCAGGTGCCCAACCTCACGCTGGCCTCGCTGTCCGGCATTCTGGAGCCGGGCGACACCGCGCGGCTGGTGGCGCTGATGCCGGACGGCTGGGGCTCCGGCGGCCGCGACGCGGGCCCGGTGTGGGTGACGCTGTCCGGCGCCAACCTCTATGACACGCAGGTGGTGGAGCTGAAGGGCCGCACGCTGGTGCACAGCTTCAACGTGGAGAAGCGCTTCGGCAGCGCGGTGTACGCCTCCGTCGCGTACCCCACGGCCACGGGGCGCTGGGAGGAGCGCACGGTGGCCTTCCGCGTGGTGCCTCGCGAGCGCACCCTCACCGTGGAGGTGCAGCCCGCCCGCGCCGAGGCCGCGCCGCTCACCGAGCAGTCGTTGGATTTGCGCGTCGTGGACCACGAGGGCCGCGGCGTGGTGGCGCAGGTGTCCGTGGGCGTGGTGGACAAGGCCGTCTACGCCATCCAGAGCGAGTTCCGCCCGAAGGTGCTCGACTTCTTCTACCCGCCGGCGCGCAACAACGTGTCCAACTTCTACTCCGCCGAGTTCCAGGGCTACGGCTACGGCGAGCAGCTGGCGCGGAAGATGGCGGGGCTGCCGGACCATGCCTTCGCCTCCATCAAGCCGCCCAGCCGTCAGGCGAAGGACCTGGAGAAGGACACCGCGTACTGGACGCCGGGCGTGGTGACGGACCGGGACGGCCGCGCGACGGTGCGCTTCACGCTGCCGTCCAACCAGACGCTGTGGGTGGTGACGGCGGTGGCGGCGGACACGTCCGGCCGCTTCGGCGAGGGCACCTCCGAGTTCGCCACGCGCGGCGGCCTCAACCTCTACGCCGCGCTGCCGCAGTTCCTCCGCGAGGGTGACGAGGCGCTCGCCTCGGTGCGCCTGTCCGCGGGCGAGAAGTCCCCGGGCAGCCAGCTGCTGGACGTGAAGCTGGCGTCGGCGGGCTCGCTGAAGGCGGACCAGACGCAGCACAAGGTGGAGCTGGCCAAGGGCGGCGAGCAGGTGCTGCCGGTGACGCTGAAGGCGGGCGCCACGGGCGCCGCGCAGCTCGCGGTGGACGTGACGGGTGGCAAGGACCCGCTGAAGGACCGCAAGCTGTTCCAGGTGGAGCCGGCGGCGGTGGAGGACTCGGTGAAGGTGAGCGCCTGGGGCGGCGGCACGCTGCAGGTGCCCGCGGCGCCCGAGGCGAAGCTGGCGAGCGTGGAGCTGGTGCTCCAGCCGTCCATCGTGGACGCGGCGCTCACCAACGTGCGCGAGCTGCTCACGTACCCGTACGGCTGCCTGGAGCAGCTCGTGTCCACCACGGTGCCCAACGTGGCGGTGTACCAGGTGCTCCAGTCGGCGGGCGCGCTGGCGAAGCTGGACACGGACACGCAGGCGCTGCTGGCCGAGGCGCGCAGCCGCTCGGTGCAGGGCACCGCGCGCATCCTCAACCTGTCCGTGAAGGGCGGCGGCTTCACCTGGTTCGGCGGCTACGACACGCCGAGCCTGCCGCTCACCCTCATCGCCCTGGACGGCCTGGCCTACGCGGCCGAGGCGGGCCTCGTGGACCGCGCGGACCCGCGCCTCACCGAGAGCGCCCGCTGGCTGGAGGCGCAGGAGGGGCTGCCGCCCGAGTACGAGGCCACCCGCGCCTACGTGCTGGCGCGCCTGGAAGGGCCGAAGCAGGCGGCCCGCGTGCGCGCGCTGGTGGAGAACGCGGAGGCCGGTGATTTGTACCCGCTGGCGCTGGCGGTGCTCGCGGCGGAGAAGGCCGGCGTCATGAAGGAGCCTGCGCTCCAGGCGCGCATCAACTCGCTGGTGAACAAGAGCGCGCAGGGCTTCGCCACGCTGGCGGCGTACAAGCCGGGCCAGGAGCCGGAGCTGAACGAGGCGTTCTTCCGCTTCCCGCTGCGGCGCGTGGGCATGACGGCCATCGCCGCGCACGCCGCGTCCTTCGGCACGCTGGACGTCACCCGGGCGCGCCGGCGGATTCTGGAGATGCTGTCCGAGCCGGACCTGTCCACCTTCGACCGGAGCACGGCGCTGCTGCACTCGCTGTGGCTGCTGGAGCGCGACGCGAAGGCGTTCAAGGGCATGACGCCTCCGGCGGTGAAGGGCGTGAAGGGCGACGTGAAGTTCGCGCCGCGCGGCATGGGACTCGTGGCGGTGCTGGAGCCGGGCACGCGCTCGGTGGACGTGGACGGCTTCGACGGCGTGGCCACGCTCCAGGCGCGAACGCTCACCCCGCTGCCGGCGGTGCAGGCGAAGGCGGAGGGCATGTCCATCTCGCGCAGCTACTACGTGCTGCGCGAGGGCGGGAAGGTGAAGCTGGAGGCGGGCGAGGCCGTGTCCCAGGGCGAGGAGGTCTACGTGGAGCTGACGCTGGACGCGCGCGGGAACAACCGCATGCGCTCGGCGTACTACGTGGTGGAGGACGCGGTGCCGGCGGGCTTCGTGCCGCTGCAGGAGGACAAGGTGTTCCGCGGTCCTCCGCACTCGCTGCTCCTGGCTCCCGAGGCGCTGCGCCGCCGCGTGCTGGACCCGGAGCGGGCCACGTTCTTCTTCGAGGAGCCGGCGTGGTGGAGCGACAGCCCGCGCACGGTGGGCTACGTGCTGCGCGCGCAGTTCCCGGGCACCTTCTCCGCGCCTCCGGCGCGCATCGAGGACATGTACGCCGCCAGCATCCACGGGCGGACGGCCGCGGACTCGCTGAAGGTGGTGCCCTCGAAGAAGGGGACGGGTGACCTGTAGTCCATGATGTGGGCCGCCACGGTGGCCGCGCTGCTGGCGGCCACTCCCAGCTTCGTCACCTGGGGTGACGTGACTCCGGAAGCGGAGCTTCGCCGCGAGGCGGAGTCCGCCTGGAGTGCGCTGGAGGCCCGCTACGTGGCGGAGGCGGGCGGTGCTCCGGCGAAGGCGCCGGGCAACATCCTCCTCCGGCGCGGCGTGGCCCTGCCTCCCGAGCGCAACGCGCAGGGACGGCCGGGCTACGTGGAGTTGCGGCAGAACACGCCCGGTGTGCTGGACGAGCGGCTGCGCGTGGCGCTGCGGCACGAGCTGGCGCATCAGCTCCTGTGGTGGGCGTGTCCGCAGGCCAGTGAGGACCGGCTCTTCCACGAGGCCTTCTCGGTGGCGGTGAGCGGCGAGCTGGCGGCGTGGAAGGAGGCGCCATACCAGTCGCTGTCACGCGCGGCGGTGGAGGTGGCGTCGGCGCCGGCGGTGGACACGCCGAGGGCGCGGAGGGCGCTGGCGCGGATTCTCGGTGAGTCGGTGGGATTTCCACAGGCGCTGTCGCGCCGGCTTCGCCAGTGTCAGGACGGGGCGCGGTGGGTGGTGCCGATGTCCATCGACGAGCTGGCGGAGGTGGAGGTTCGCGCGGCGGGGCCGGCGACGGTGGTGCTGAGCCGGCACTCGGGCGAGGTGCTGCTGTCGGAAGGGGACGTGCGGCGGGCGCTGCCGTATGGCTCGGTGCTGAAGCCCTTCGTGTACGCGGCGGGGGCGCCAGGCGCGCATCCGGTGCTGCCTGCTCGCGCGGGCGTGCAGGAGTGGGCCTGTGGGCCGGGGCTGCCGTCGAAGGTGGATGCGCGGACGGGGCTGCTGCGCTCGTGCAACGGGTACTTCCTGGACTGGGAAGCGAAGGGTGGGGCGCCGAAGGGGTTCGGCGCGTGGGAGGGCGTGCTGGAGGCGGTGGGGCTGACGGGGAAGCCGGCGGACATGGCGGATGTGATTGGACTGCGGTCCAGGCTGGCGCTGTCGCCGTGGGGCGTGGCGCAGGCGTACCGGCTGCTGGGGGAGGCGCGGCCGGACGTGCTGGCGGTGATGGCGGACAACGCGGCGCGGGGGACGCTGGCGGAGCTGCCCGCGTCGAAGGCGCTGGCGGGTGTGTCGACGAAGACGGGCACCGTGCGGGATGCCGCGAGCCGGCCGCAGTTCGGATGGATTGCGGCGGTGGACGCGGACCTGGTGGTGGTGGCGGTGCGGCCGGGGAAGATGCCGCGCCACTTCGCGAGCGAGGTCGCGAGCGCGATGGCGCGGGCACGGCAGCAGGCGGGGCTGGAGGCGGCGCGGGTGCAGGTGCTGGGGCTGGTGCCCGTGAATGACGTGGAGGCGCAGTGTCCGGGCGTGGGGTTCTCGGTGG
>NZ_JABBJJ010000021.1 GCF_012933655.1 Pyxidicoccus fallax
GTCCCACCCGTCCCCCCGTGGTCATCGTCGGCGCGGGCCGGCTCGGAGGCGCGCTGGGACTGGCGCTCGCTGCGAAGCGCTGGCCGGTGCGCCTGCACTCCCGTGGCACCGAGGGACGTGAGCGCGCCGAAGCGCTCGGCCTGAAGTCCGCCTCCCCTGCCGACCTGCGTCGCGCCCGCGTCGTCCTCCTTTGCGTCCCCGACGCGGCCGTCCCCACGGTGGCCGTGGAGCTGTCCGCCACCCTGCCCCGCACCGCCGCGCTGGTGCACACGGCGGGGGCCCTGTCCCTGGACGCGCTTGGCGACGCGAAGGGCCGCGCGCGAGGCTCCTTCCATCCGCTGTGCGCCGTGTCCTCTCCCCGGGACTCTCTCGTCGGGCACGCGGTGGCGGTGAGCACTCCGTCGCGCGCGCTGCGGGACGTGCTGCGGCGCATGGCGGCGGACGTGGGGCTCCAGGTTCTCGACGTGCCGGAGTCGCACCGCGCGGCCTACCACGCGGGCGCGGTGATGAGCGCGGGCGGGCTGGTGGCGCTGGCGGACGCGGCGGTGTTGGCGCTGGGCGCCGCGGGCATTCCTCCCGACGCGGCGCTGGCGGCGCTGCTGCCGCTGATGCGCTCGGCGCTGCGAGGGGTGGAAGCCCGGGGCCTCTCCGGAGGACTCACGGGGCCCATCGTCCGGGGAGACGCGGGCGTGGTGGAGGCCCACCTGGGGGCGCTCCCGGAGGAGGTCGCCCCGCTCTACCGGCTGCTGTCGCGGCGCGCGCTGGGGCTGGCCGGAAACCGGCTCCGCCCCGAGTCACGCGCCGCGCTGGAGCGGCTGCTCAGGTCGTGATGATGAGCGAGCCCTGAAGGGACTTGCGCACCACGGCCAGCGCCTGCTCGGAAGCGGCCTCCGCCTCGGTGAGGCGGCGCAGGCACAGTTCGCCCTGCACCTGCGTCACCGAGCGCTTCAGGTCGGCGAGCAGCGTGAGCGCGGCCTTGAGCATCTCCTCGCCCTGCGGCGACGGCGTGGCCGGCTTGCCGGACTCCTTCACCATGTACTCGGTGAAGCGCTTGATGGTGTCCGCCGTCTGGTTCGGGTCGAACTTCTCCAGCAGCGGCTTGATGCGCGCCGAGTTGATGCGGATGAGCCGCAGCGCGCCCACCTTGGCGAAGCCCGGGTGCACGAGGCCAATCTCGCTCATCTCGAAGGCGCCCAGCAGTCCCTCCTCGGGGGCCTTGTGCGAGTGCGGAACGATGTCCACGAAGAGGGGCAGCGGGTCGGCTCCCTGGGCGAACATCTCCTTCTCCTCGTCATCGACGGGAGGGAAGCTCGCCGGGCTGCCGATGAACAGCAGCGGCAGGACGATTTCGTGCCAGAAGTCCTCGGGCGCCGAGCCCGTGCCGCCCACGGTGCCGAACAGGTGGGCCATCAGCTCGGCCAGGCGCGGGGCGCGGTCGGCCTGCTCGATGAGCGGCTTCGTCGCGTCCAGGCGCTGCAGGGACTGCACAATCTGGCCGTCGAACTGCTGGCGCGCCTCCTGCGGCAGGGGCGGCTGGGTGCGGCCCAGGGCGTTGCGCACGTCGCGGGCCAGCGCGTCCGGCTTGTTCTCCAGGGCCGTCTTCGTCTTGTTCGTGTCCAGGACGACGAACTGGAGGAAGCCCGGGTCGAACAGGCGCTGGTAGTCCACGGGGGACAGCTTCGGGGCCTGGTTGCCCAGGGCCTGGGCGGGGTTGACGCTCAGGCGGGCCTGTCCCAGCGAGCGGCGGATGTCCGCGGCCAGGTCGTCCAGGCGGGCCAGCTTGCCCTGCCCCAGCGAGTCCATCACCGCGCCGAACGGCGACAGCATGATGATGGCGTCGGGGAAGCCCAGCGTGGCGCCCTCGGGCGAGTCACGGTTGGGGAACCAGAAGGCCTGGTGCTCCTGGATGAGGCGCAGGGCGAAGGCGCCCGCGATTCCGAGCGCCAGCGTCTGGTGCTCCGGCTTGTTCACCTGGAAGGGGCCACCGAGCAGCTTGATGACGGCCTTCTCCACGTCAGGCCAGGGGGCCTTGAGCAGGTCGACGGGCTTGCCCTCGGACTTCTCGAGCGCGCCAGCAACCTGCATCTGGGCGTGGTGGACATGCTGGGGAACGGGATACCCCTGGGGAGCGGCGGGTTCGGACATGGAGGAATCCAGAATCGAAAGGGAGGCGACGCGCCCCCCAAATACCGTGAAAAACGCGGTCGTGGCTACGTTTTGTGCCCGTTAGGATGCCGCGCATGCCCGCTCCCCGCCGGCTGCCTTCCTGGCATGCCCTGGCTTTCCTTCTCCTCCTGACACACGTGGGGTGTGCCTTCGTCTCACCCCGTTTCCCGCAGAACATCCAGGCCTCGTTCGCTCGGGACGAGATGAGGAAGCTGACGACGGAGTCGCTGGAGCTCTACTACCCGGAGCACCTGCGCGGGCCGGCGCTGCGGATGGCGGCGCGCCTGGAGGGCTGCGTGGCCCGGCTGCGCGGGGACACGTGGAGCCAGGAATCGAGGGGCCGGGTGCTCGTCTACCTGACGAGCTCGGACTTCAACAACGCGTACGTGGTGCCGGACTACGCCAGCACGCCGCAGCAGATGGTGATGCCGGCGCACGTGACGCTGGAGCTGTTCCACCTGTTCGGCCTGGGGGAGGTGGACATCGGCGACGTGGCCTGCCACGAGGCCGTGCACTACGTGCAGCTCCAGCAGACGGACGGGCTCTGGGGGTTCCTCAACACCGTCACGGGCGGCCTGTTCCAGCCCAACTCCTTCACCGAGTCGTGGTTCCTGGAGGGGCTGGCCACGTACTACGAGGGCCGCTTCGGCAAGGACACGGGGCGTCCGCACAGCCCCGTGTGGCGGGGCTGGTACGAGTCGGTGGTGCAGGCGCGTCGCGGCGGGCTGAACCCGGGCTTCCTCTCGCCGGAGCACCGGGCGTTGGACCCGTTCGGTGGCAACTACATCACCGGCATGCACTTCGTGGAGTACCTCGCGGGGAAGTACGGCGAAAAGCGGCTGTGGCGGCTGGTGGATCAGCAGGGCGACTCCATCATCCCTCCGGTGGCGGTGACGCTGCGCTTCAAGCGGGTGTACGGGAAGGACATCGGGACGCTGTTCGAGGAGTACACGCGGACGCTGCAGCGGGGCGAGGACGTGCGCGAGCGGCCGGCGTCGCAGCGGGTGTGGCTGACGGATGCGGGGTACTTCTCGCGACTGGTCGCGCATCCGGAGAGCGGCGCGACGGCGCTGGTGAGCGTGGGACGGGAGGAGTACTCGCGGCTGACGGTGCGCGAGGCGGACGGGCGCGTGCGCTTCGAGCGTCCGCTGACGGAGCTGCTGCCCTTGCGCCGCTGGGTGCTGGGGAGTCCTTCGCTGGTGAGCGGCATGTCGTTCAGCCGCGATGGCGCGTGGCTGTACCTGGTGATGTCGGACCTGGACGCGGAGGGCGGCTACGAGGCGCGGCTGTGGCGGGTGGACGCGCGCACGGGCGAGGTGGTGCGGACATGGGACGGCGTGAAGGGAATGGGCGGCAGCGTCACGCCGGACAGCGCGGCGTACGTGTACGTGAGCGTCGAGGGTGACACGGCGAATGTGGCGCGGCTGGAGCTGGAGACGGGGCGGACGGAGACGCTCACCCGCTTCGACGCGAGCGCGCCGGTGGGGCCGCCCGCGGTCGCTCCGGATGGGGCGCGGATGGTGTTCCCGATGGCGGGGAACCAGGGCTGGGACCTGGTGCTGCGCGAGGCGGATGGGAGCCTGCGCTGGCTGACGCGGGATGGACTGTTCAACTACTCGCCGCGCTGGCTGGACGCGGAGCGCATCGTGTTCCTGCGCGAGCACGAGGGCCGGCTCCAGGCGCACGTGATGACCGTGGCCACGCGAGAGGTGGTGCGCATCACGGACGCGCCGCACCTGGTGATGGATGTGAATCCGGTGGGCACGGGCGAGGTGACGTTCCTCAACCGGGATGGAATGGGCTTCACCCTGGACCGTGCGCCGGTGGCTCCAGTGCCGGAACGGGCCGTTCCTCCCGCCGCGCAGGCCATGACTTCGCGGCCCGGGACTTCTTCGGGCACCGCATCACCGTCTCCCAGCGCGGAGACTCCTCCGGGCACCTCGTCACCGTCGCCCGACACGGAGACGCCAGCGGAAACCGCCGCACTCGCGGCACAGCCCACGCCATCGCCGGAATCGCTCGCCGGGCCCACGGGCTCGCAGTCCTCCACGGCCCCGGAAGTTGCAGCGTCTCCGGGTACATCGCCGCAAGTACCCTCGGATCAGGAGTTCGCGGAGTTCCCTGGCACCAGCGCGCAGGGCTCCACCGGCGACACCTCCGATGCACCCGAGGCCACGGCACAGGCTCCGGGGACGCCTCCCTCTACGGATGAATCCTCGGGAACGCCTTCGTCGCCTGAAGCCATCGAGGGCAACACGGAATCACCTCCGCCCTCCCCTCCCCCGGCCGACGCGCCCACGGCGCTCGCGGAGCTGGATGCGCCCGTTGTTCCACCGGCGGACCCGGGCAGCGACCTGAACATCCTCTCCGACAAGCCCTACTCGACGCTGGAGGGCTTCTTCATCCCCGAGTTCCGCCTCCCCTACATCCTCTTCGGCACGGACGCGGCGAATGCGGACCGGACGCTGGTCAGCGGAGGGCTCGCGCTGTCCGGGCAGGACCGGCTCGGCTTCCACGGGTACTCGCTGCTGGTGTCCTTCAGCTCGGAGGAGGACGAGCCGAGCGCGGCGGTCTCCTACGGCAACGGTCAGCTCGCGCCCTGGTACGTGCAGGCCTCCGTGTCACGCATTCGCGAGAACACGCGCACGGACCTGCAGGGCACGCTGTACGCGTCGCGCACGTTCTGGACCACGCCGGTGGCGATTGGCCTGCTGGCACTTCGGCGCGAGTACGACCGGACCGAGCGCTTCCCCGGTCTCGTCACGCGGCTCATCGGCCCGGAGGCGTCCATCGCGTACTTCTCGGGAGACTCCACCTCGTACGGAGGCACGCAGCGCGGCCTGGGCGTCACGTTGGGCGGCGGCGTGTACCCCGGCGCCTTCCGTCGCGACTCGACGATGGGCGACGTGCGCCTGGGCCTGGACGGCTTCCTGGGAGGACTGCCCTTCACGGGCCGGGACAATCTCCATCTCACCGCGGTGGCGCGCTTCCTGCCCGGCGCGCCCGCGGGCCTGCTGGAGGTCGGCGGCATCAGCGCGGGCGAGCTCTGGTACTCCAGCCGGGACTCCACGGAGACGTCGCGGCTCCCGCTCGAACTGCAACCCGGCGTCGCCTTCAGCGAGTACCTGCGCGGCTACGAGGACCTGACGACGCGCGCGCGTAACGTGCTCCTCGGCAGTGCCACGTACCGCTACCGCGTCCCCATCGACTATGGCTGGGCGTCCACGCTGTGGCTGCTGCCCTCCCTCTTCGTGAGCAACTTTGAGCTGGAGGGCTTCGGCTCGCTGGCACGCGTGGACAACCGGAACAACCTCGGCGCGGTGGGCACGTCGGCGACGCTGAGCGTCACCTTCGGGCAGGCGGTGCCGGTCTCCCTCTTCTACCAGTACGCCTACCGCTTCGAGCCCGGCCTGGACCACCTGCACCTGTTCGGCTTCGTCCTCTAGTACCCGGGGGGACGAGGCAGGTCCTCCCATTCGCGGAGTCGCACGAGCCACAGCTCGGCGATCCTCACCGCGTGGCGCATGTCCCCGCCATTGCGACCGTCCAGGTTGCGGGAGGCATCCTTGCTCCCGGAGATTCCCATCAGCAGCTCGAACTCCCAGACACTGCCCTCTGGCAGCGGAGTGAACCGGAGGTAGCGGGTCTCGCCATCGACGACCCTCTCCACCGTGAGGCGGGGAATGCCGACGAACTCCTGCTCACGAAAGCTGACTGGCCCAACGCTCGCGAACAACTCCGTCAGGGCCTGGCGAAGCACGTCGAGTCGGGACATAGCGCCTCCGGGTCTACCCTCGCACTCCCAGCCCGTACAACCCATGCGCCCGCGCGTGCGCCAGTGACCCCGCGGGCACGAGCTCCGCGGGCTCCACCCCGCGCGCGAGCATGTCGCGCACGAGCGTGGAGGACACCTCCGCCAGCGGAGGCCCCACGGTCTCCGGCGCCGGGTAGCCCGCGCGGTAGAGCACCACCACGCGAGACATCTCCCGGATGCGATGGAAGTCCTTCCAGTGCGGCAGGTCCTTGAGGATGTCGCTGCCGATGATGAGCGACCAGCGGGTGTCCGGATAGCGCTCCACCAGCAGGGACAGCGTGTCCACCGTGCGCCCGGTGAGCCCCGGCTCGCGTTCAATCAAGGTCGTCTTCAGCCAGCCGGACGTCTCCGCGCACATCGCCTCGCACATGGCGACGCGGTGCTCGAAGGACTCCATCTGCTTGCCGAAGGGGTGCTGCCAGGACGGCATCAGCCAGACCTCGTCCACGCCCTGGGTGGCGTGCACGTACGTGGCGGCCATCAGGTGTCCCACGTGGGGCGGGTTGAACGAACCGCCGAGGAGCGCGACCTGCACGTCGGGCCTCACTTCACTTGAGGGTCAGCTTCGAGGACTTCTTCTCCAGCACCAGCAACCGAGGCGCCACGATTTCCCGTCCATCCAACCGGAACGCGGAGAAGCCCAGATCGCGGTCCACCTTCTCCAGCAGCGCGCACGTCTGCTCGGCCGCGCCCACCAGCCGCCCCGGGGTGATGAAGTAGCGCGGGCCAATCTGCACCACCTTCGGCTCCGACTCCTTCCCGTGGATGAACACCGACGCGTTCAGCAGGTCATCGCGCGTCAGGTCGTTCTTGTCGTGCACGATGCAGCACAGCGTGTCGGCGACCATGTCCATCGCCTTGTTGTTGATGGACGGATCCCGGTACTGGAGCGACTCGCGCTCCGGCACGCGCACGAAGCGCTCCATGACGAGCCGCCGGTCGTCTTCGGAGCTCACGTCCGCCGGAGCCGCCCCGCGCGCGGGCGTGCGGGGCAGCGTGTCCTGGCTGCCCAGCCAGTTCGTCACGTCGGCCAGGAAGTCCGCGTCCGAGTACTCGCGTCCGCCCCGCGCGCGCTGGCGGCGCCAGAGCACCCACTCGTCCAGGTCCGTGTAGCGAGCACCAGCGAAGATGAAACGGCGAGCGCCCTTCGAGCGCAGCAGCTCATAGGCCGCGTCGAAAGCCTCCATGTCGCCGTGGCTGTCGGAGAAGACGCCAATCACGTGTGGAACACCCCACGCTCAAGCGTACAGCAGGTAGGGCGCCCTTTGCTTCGCGAAGGTCTCCGTCTGGGCGGAGAACCCCTCCATCAGCCGGTCCAGGGGCCACCCCTCCTCGATGCCGCGCCGCACCTGCTCCGTGCCGCACAGCAGGTCGAAGGCCGGCACGTCCTCGACGAACTCGTACGCGTCCGCCCGCCAGCCGAAGTGCTTCGGCCCGATGTCGTGCAGCGCCTGGAAGATGGCGATGCCCGTGCGCAGGGACAAAAACGCGTTCCGGTCCGTCACGTGGATGAAAGCGCCGTTGCAGGACTCACCCTTGTACTTGTCGAAGGTGGGGGTGAAGCCCACGGCGCGGAAGGCCACGCCCGGCAGGTCCTCCTTCGCCAGCCGCGCCAGCAGCGCGTCCGTGTCCACCCACGGGGCGCCGAACTGCTCGAAGGGACGGCAGGTGCCGCGGCCCTCGGAGACGTTGGTGCCCTCCCCCAGGCACATGCCCGGGTACACCAGCGCGGTGTCCGGCGTGGGCATGTTGGGCGACGGCGAGATGAAGGGCAGCCCCGTGTCGTTCCAGAACTGCGCGCGGCGCCAGCCCTCGCACGGCACCACCGTCAGGTCCGCGCCAAAGCCCTCCTGCGCGTTGAAGAGCCGGGCCAATTCGCCCGCCGTCATGCCGTGGCGGTTGGGCAGCGCGTACAGGCCCACGAAGGAGCGGAAGCCCTCGCCCACGAGGTTGCCCTCCATGGCCGCGCCGTTGAGGGGGTTGGGCCGGTCCAGCACGTAGAAGGGCACGCGCGCCTTCGCCGCCGCCTTCATGGCCAGCGCCATGGTGTAGACGTAGGTGTAGTAGCGGCTGCCCACGTCCTGGATGTCGAACACGAGCGCGTCCAGCCCCTCCAGCCACTCCGGGCGGGGCGACAGCGACTCGAAGGTGGAGCCGTAGAGGCTGTGCACGGGCACGCCGGTGCGCCTGTCTCGCGCGTCATCCACGGCCACCATGTACTGGGCCTCGCCGCGCACGCCGTGCTCCGGCCCGAACAGCGCCGCCAGCTTCACGCCGGACGTGCCGGCCAGCAGGTCCGCCAGGTGGCGGAAGCGCGAGTCCACGCTGGTGGGGTTGACGATGGCGCCCACGCGCTTGCCCTTCAACGCGGAGAAGCCCTGCTCCACCCAGACATCCAGTCCCGTCTTCACCTTCGTCACGGTGTTTCCTTCCTCACTCACCCCAGGCCCGCGGGCCGGGCCGTCAGTCCTTGAAAGCCTTGAGCGCGTTCTTCGCGGCGTTCTTCGAGTCACACTTGCCGAGCCCGAGGAAGCCACCGCCGCCGTCATCCGGCCCGCCGTCCTCCTCCAGGTCCTCCAGCTCGCCCACGGCGCTCTTCAGCTTGAGCGCCGCCACCGCGTACGCCGCCGCGCTGCGCACGCCGCACTTCGGGTGCTCCAGCAGGTCGATGATGCGGTCCTCCGCGTCGTCGCTGCCCGCCCGCACCGCGCTCCGGTACGCGTCGATGGCGTCCCCGGCGTCGCCCTGTGCCTCGGCCAGCCGGCCCGAGAGGTAGTGGCGACGGCCCGGGTCCTTTTCGTCCTGGATGAGCCGCTTCGCCTCGCGAACCAGCGGGAGGCGCTCGTCCTCGGGAGCATCCTCCACCGCGTCGATGGCCCGCATCGTCGCGCCGCCGCCGAAGGCGACCACGGCCGCGCCGGCGACCACCGCCGTCAGCCCCAGGCCCACCAGCACCTTCCGCCCGGCGACCTTCTCGCGCAGGCGAGCGCCCAGGCCGGGAGTCTTCAGTTCCTCGCTCAGCCGCGAGAACAATGACCCACCCACTGTGCGGGCCTGCTGCCCCAGCACGGACGCGCCCGCCGCCGCGCGCTGCCCCAGCACCGACGCCCCCGAGGCCGCGCGCTGGCCCAGCACCGCCACGCCCGCCGCGGCGCGCTGGCCCAGGGCGGACAGGTCCACCGGTGGGGAGAGCGTGGACTCGGGCACGCGCGACAGCGCCAGGTTGCCGAAGGGCGGCATCTTCTCCGTGCCCGGCGCCTCGGCGATGGTGGCGGCCGTCGGGGCCTCCACGCGGTACGGCGCGCGGGGCACGTGGAAGACGCGAATCTTCCCGGGGATGCCCTTCAGCTCGAAGGCACCCACCTCCTTCGAGGGGACCTCCGCCTTGTTCATGGCCAGATAGACGGCCTCGGTGAAGTACACCTCTCCGGCCTCGGCGAGGCTCTCCACCCGGGCGGCGATGTTGACCGGCTCACCGAAGACGTCGTTGGACTCCAGCCGCACCTCGCCCACGTTGATGGCCACGCGCACGTGGAGCTGCTCGGGCTCCGGGACGGAGCGGTTGTGGTGCCACAGCCGGTCCTGGATGGCGATGCCGCTGAGCACCGCCTGGGTGGGCGACTCGAAGGTGACGAGGAACGCGTCACCGATGGACTTGATGATGCGTCCACCGAAGGCCTTGAAGAGCGGCGCCAGCAGGGCGTGGTGGACCTGCAGCAGGCGCTGGTTCTCCTCCAGCGTCTGCCGGCTGGTCCGCTCGGTGAAGCCCTTGATGTCGGTGAAGACGATGGCGAGGTTGGCGGTCTTCAAAGCGGGCGCAGTGTACGTGCCACCGCCCGGGGCGCAATCGTCACGACCCGGTGGACGCCCGCCCGCTGTCAGCGACGCGAAGGCTTCAGCTCACGCAGGACGCGCTTCTGTTGCGGCTCCATCGACTTGCGAACCTTCTGCGCGAGCTGGGGGCGGCCCGTTCGCTCGTAGAAGTCGGCCAGCCGCCGGAGCACCAGCGGGCTGCCCGGCTGATAGGTCCTCGCGGCCAGGAGTTCCTTCTCGGCATCCAGGAGCCGCTCCTGGTTTTCCAGCACCTCGGCCAGCTGGAGGCGCACCTGCACCCACTCCGGCTTTGCGCGGGCGAGGTAGCGGTAGTGCAGCTCGGACTTGAGCCAGTCCCCCTGGGAGGCCCACAGGCCGCCGAGCCGGAAGCGGGCGTCCTCGTAGGAGGACCGGTACTGGACCGCCTGCTCGTATGCCCGGATGGCCTGAAGCCGGTCACCCCGCTCCTCCCACAAGAGCCCGCGCAGGTACCAGGCCCGGGGGTTATTGGGAGCCTTCGCAATCACCGTGTCGAGGTGCGCTTCGGCCCGGTCCAACGCCCCGCCCGTCTTCAGGAGGAGCCGGGCCGCCTCCAGCCGGGGCAACTCCCAGGCGGGCTGGGCGCGGATCAGCGCCTCCAGGGCGGAGAGCGCACCCGCGTCGTCTCCCGCGGCCTCGAGGGCCAGGGCGTCTGGGAGTGAGGAAGGGGCCGGCGCGGCTACGGGCGCGCCGGGTGCCGTCAGGGTGGACGGTTCCGCCGCGTCAGTCGCGCCCGCAAGCAAAGCCGCCAGGAAGACCCACTTCATGCGTGGCTGATAACAGAGCCGACCCGGGCTCCTCAACAGATCCCCTTGACGGCCGACCAGCCGCGCATGAAACCCATGACCGTGCAGATTTCTCAAAGGACATTGGAAGACCTGGGCTTCTCGGAAGTGCTCCGCGCGCTGACGCAGCGCTGCCGCACCGAGCCCGGAAGGGAACGGGTACTCGCCCGTCCGTTCCTCGACACCCCGGAGCAGGTCGCGGAGGCGCTCGCGCTCGTCGCGGAGGCCCGCTCCCTTTCACAGGAACAGTTCTCCCTCCCGCTGGGCGGCGTGGTGGACCTGCGCATCCCCATCGGCCACGCGGCCAAGGGTGGCATGCTGGAGCCCCGCCAGCTCATCGACTCGGCGCAGCTCCTGTTCGCCTTCGTCCGCACCCGTGAGGCGCTGGACGAGCGCAGGGAGCGCGTCCCCCGGCTGATGGAGATTGCCCGCCGGCTGCCCATGCTGGAGTCGCTGGCCCGCCGCATCGACCAGTGCTTCGAGCCGGACGGGGAGATTTCGGACCGCGCCAGCCCCGAGCTGCGCGAGGCCCGTGACAGGGCGCGCGGCCTGCATCGCCGCATCAAGTCGCGGCTGGACGAGCTGCTCCACGACGAGAGCTTCCTGCCGAAGCTGCGGGAGAACTACTACACCATCCGCAACGGCCGTTACGTGGTGCCGGTGGTGTCGAACTACCGCTCCGAGGTGGACGGCATCGTCCACAACGCCAGCCAGACGGGCCAGACGCTCTTCATGGAGCCGCAGGCCATGGTGGGCCTGGGCAACGACCTCGCCATCGCCCAGTCGGTGGTGGCGGAGGAGGAGCGCAAGGTCCTCCAGGAGCTGAGCGACCTCCTGGGCCGCGAGTCGGACCGCATCCTCGAGGGCCTCGCGGCGGTGGCGGAGCTGGACGAGGCGGAGGCGGTGGCGATTCTCGCCGCGGACCTGGATGCGACCACGCCCGAGTTCGCGGAGGTGAAGGACCTGGAGCTGCGGCTGTTGCGCCATCCGCGCCTGGTGCTGCGGGGCACGGAGGTGGTGGCCAACGACGTGACGCTCACGGGCGACGCGCGGGCGCTGGTGGTTTCCGGCCCCAACGCGGGCGGCAAGACGGTGACGCTGACGGGCGTGGGCCTGTGCTCGCTGATGCTGCGGGCGGGCCTGCCGATTCCGGTGGCGGAAGGCTCGCGGATGCCGCTGTACCGCTCGGTGCACTCCACGGTGGGCGACGCGCAGGACCTGGCCCAGGGCCTGTCCACGTTCAGCGCGCACGTGGTGATGCTGCGAGACATCATCGCGGCGGCCGGCGAGGGCTCGCTGGTGCTCATCGACGAGATTGCCGCCGACACGGACCCGCGCGAGGGCGCGGCCATCGCCATCGCGGTGCTGGAGGACCTGATGGCCAAGGGCGTGGTGGTGCTCGTCACCACGCACCTGGAGGAGCTGAAGGCCCTGGCGCACATGGACCCACGCTTCCTCAACGCGCGGGTGGGCTTCGACTCGAAGCGGATGGCGCCCACGTACCGCCTGCAGATTGGCGCGGCGGGTCAGTCCTCGGCCATCGAGATGGCGGCGCGGGTGGGTCTGCCCCAGCGGGTGTGCGAGCGCGCGCGGGAGCTGTCGCTGAACGCGGGCGGTCCTTTGTCCAAGGCGCTGGCGGCGGCCGAGGAGGAGCGCCGCAAGCTCTACGAGGAGCTGGAGCGGGCGCGCGTGGCGGCGAAGGAAGCGGAGGCGCTGCGGGCGGACCTGGAGAAGCAGAAGCAGCAGTTCGAGCGTGAGCGCCGCGCGAGGATGATGCAGTTCAACGAGGACGTGCACGCGGCGAGCGAGCTGGCGGCCAACGAGGTGCGCGAGCTCCTGGCGAAGCTGCGGGCCGAGCAGAACGAGAAGGCCCTGTCGGAGGCCCGGCTGCAGCTGCAGCAGCGGGCGGAAGAGGCGCAGAAGCGGGCGCTGGCCGCGAAGGCGGAGCTGTTCCAGGTGGAAGCGCCGGGGCCGGCGAACCTCAAGGTGGGCGCGTGGGTGCACCACTCGGGCCTGGGCCGGGATGTGGAAATCCTGGAGCTGGCGGATGGGCAGGCGGTGGTGTCCGCGGGTGGCGCGCTGAAGATGCGGGTGCCGACGTCGGAGCTGTCGGGCTCGCGCTCGAAGAAGCCGCAGCAGGCGAAGTTCCCGGAGCGTCAGAAGCAGGAGGCGGCGCTGAAGAAGGCGGCCTCCGTGGCGCCCTCGGAGGTGGAGGCGACGAACTTCCGCTGCGACGTGCGCGGCATGCGCGCGGACGACGCGCTGAAGGAAGTCGAGGCCTTCCTGGATGGGGGAATGCGCAGCGGCGAGGAGGCCGCGCTCATCATCCACGGCCACGGCACGGGGGCGCTGAAGCAGGCCATCCGTGACTACCTCGCCGCCTCGCCGTACATCCGCATGTTCCGCCCCGGTGAGAGCCACGAGGGCGGAGACGGCGTCACCGTGGTGTCGCTGCGGGCGTAGGCCCTCGCGCCTCCAGGTCTGGAATCGAACGGGGCCGGACGTCGCTGGAGACAGCGGCTTCCGGCCCTGCTGCTTTCACGTCTGGCTTTTATGCTTACGCGCCATGAACTCTCCAGAGCTGGTCATGCCCGACCTTGTTGGTGATGCCCAGGGCATTCGAAATTCAGTAGGCCAGGGCGTGACGCTGCCGCGACGGAGTACGGGAGCCTTGCTCCGCATCGCGACACTTTCCCGGGTGGAAGAAGCGGGCATTGATGCGCCCTACCCCACCGAGGATGCGCTCCAGGCGCTGCGCGCGGCCTCACGGCATGCAGCCTTTGGAGGCGAGGATTTCTGGCTCTGCTCCGGATATACGCTCAGTCGACTTCCGGATGCCGAGGAGGTGCTGGAAGCCTCGGGCCAGGTCAGCGTCATCTTTGAGGTCTGGGACAGCAAGACAAGCGGGTTCGTATCCTGGTTTTGTGCCTTTCGCGGCAAGACCAAAGCTCGGTGTGTCCTGTTGCGGCGCGGGCAGTTCATCTTTCGCAGGCGAGACCTCCATGACGAGCCTCGCAGCGTTCAGAAGCTTGCTCGGGTGCTGGAGCTGGGCGCTGGAACCATCCGCTTCGACGGGCTGAACCTGACTCTCGTTCTCCTGATTTGTGGCGAGAACAATGCGGTGACGGCTTTGCGCGAGACGGCGAGCAAGTCTGACACTCCCGCCTTGCGGCAAATCGTTTCGGCTCCTTGGGCTGTGCTCAATCCCAGCCACCATGCGTACTGGCCCCAGTCCAAAATGACGGGTTTCGCCAAGGTCGGTCGGGTTGGCAATGCAGGCCCTACGCTGGCTCACCACGTCCAGTCTGGTCAGGGGAGTGCGAGTTTCATCCTCCACTGCAACAATTATCTGCGACGGGACTTGAATCCGGACGCGGAGCGCAGGACCCGTCAGTACGCTTCCGTGGTGTTCACAGAGGCCACCGGGCGAACCCCACTCGCGCCGACCGCGAGTTCACCGACGAATTGTCAGAACAGCCCGGCTTGGTACGCAGTTCGTTATCAAGTGGCTCTTCCATCTGGAGCGCTGGTCGGAAACGCCAGGAGCACGTAAGAGTCTTGCCCCACCACCAAGGCGGCCTGAGTTTCCAATCCACCACGAGCCATCTCCAGGAAGTAGGCCGCGGCGCCAAGGGGTGGCGAAGCGCGTGGGGGGGCCCGCCACCCAGGCCACCTGAGTCACCTCCCTCCACGCCTCGCAGCGAGCGTTCATGTCGATTTTTTGCAAATGCACCTGAATTTCAGGTGCAGCTCCACGTCAGGACGGGCTCCCAGGGAGATCGGGTCGGCGACTCCCAACGGAGAACCCACATGAACGGACGAAGTACAGGTGTGTGCTGTGTCACGGGGCTCGCGGCATTGCTGTCGATGACGGCGTGCGACGAAGCTCCCAGCAGTGTCAGTAGCGACAGCCCTTCCAGCAGCGCCACGCGGGAGGAGGCTCTCGCGGCCTCCCCCACCCGGGCCCTGGTTCAAGGGCAGGACTTCGCGGTGCTCTCGGTTACGGGCCCGGCGAGCGCACGGTTGGGCGAGCCATTCGACGTCACGGTGACGGTGTGCAACCAGGGCACGGAGAGCAACACCCCCCGAGGGTACCTGTACCTGTCGCCGGACACGGTCATCTCCCCGGATGAGCCGCGCACGCCCGGCTCGGACATCCTCCTGGGCAGCTTCCCCACGAACCAGCTCTCCCCCGGGCAATGCCTGACGCACACGGAGCGTGTCCAGGCCAACCCGGGCATCCAGGGGGCGTACTACCTGGGCGCCCTCTTGGACCCGCTCAATCGCACACCGGATGTCGACAGGAGCAACAACGCCCGCGCGGGGACGCGCATCGGCATTGGCAGTCGTCCCGATTTCGTCGTGTCCGCCGTGACGGGTCCCACCAGCGCCGTCCCGAGCACTCCCTTCCCCGCTTCGGTGACGGTGTGCAACCAGGGCACGGAACCCGGCACGCCCTTCGTGGAGCTGTACCTGTCCGCAGACAGGTTCGTCATCCCGGACGTGCCCCTCACGCCCGCGTCGGACGTCCCCCTCTCGGACCTCTCCATGGGCGTGCTCGTCCCGGGCCAGTGCCGGACCGAGACGCTGAACCTGCAGCCCCCGCACGTCATCGATGGACCCTGGTACCTCGGTGCCATCGTGGACCCGGCCAACACCGTCTTCGAGCTCATCGATGACAACAACACGAAGGTGAGCACCCGCTTCGGCGTGGGCCTGGGGCCCGACTTCGTGGTGACCGCCGTAACGGGGCCCACGAGCAGCACCCCGGGAGCGTCGCTGACCGCCCAGGTCCAGGTCTGCAACCAGGGCACGCATCCTGGCGGGACTCCCGTGGAGCTGTACCTGACCCCGGACGACATCCTCTCGCCCCACGTGCCTCCCCTTCCTCCCTCGACGGACGTGCGCCTGGGCATGCAGGACACCGGGCTGCTCGAGATTGGCGCGTGCAAGACGCTGACCTTCACGGGCTCGCCGGGAGGCGCCACGGGCGCGTACTACCTGGGTGCCATCGTGGACCCGGCCGGCTTCATCCTGGAGATCAACAAGGAGAACAACACGCGGCTGAGCAGCCGCCTGGGTATCGGTAACGGCCCCGACCTCGTCGTGGCCTCGGTGTCGGGACCGCCGAGCGTCGAGCGCAACCTGCTGTTCGAGGCCACCATCCAGGTGTGCAACCAGGGCACCGCCCCTTCGGGTAGCGCCACGGCGGAGCTGTTCCTGTCCGCGGACGCGACCATCACCCCTCAGGACGCGCCGCAGGGCCCGGTCAGCATCTCCCCCCTGGCTCCGGGTGGCTGCCAGACGTTGACCGTGAGCACCGCCTACCCGCCGACCGTCTGGGAAGGGAACTGGTACCTGGGCGCCATCGTGGACCGGCAGGCCGTCGTCCCCGAGCTCCTCGAGGAGAACAACGCTCGGGCGGGTACCCTCATGGGCGTGGGGCTCCGTCCCGACTTCGTGGTGGCTTCCGTGACGGGCCCCACCAGCCTCCCGCATGGGCAGCCGCTCAGCGCCACCGTCCGGGTGTGCAACCAGGGCACCCAGGCCGCGGTGACGCCCGTGGAGCTGTACCTGTCCGCGGACCCGGTCATCACTCCGCGCGTGCCGAACCTGCCTCCCGTGGATGTGTTCGTGGGCGGCTCGCAGACGGGGCTCCTGGCCGCCGGCGCGTGTGAGAACGTGACGGTGGAGGGCATCCCCCTCTCGGCCAGCACGGGCGCCTGGTACCTGGGCGCCGTCGCGGACCCGTCCAACGCCGTGGTCGAGTTCTTCGAGAACAACAACGTGAAGGCAGGCAGCCGCGTGGGCCTGGGGAACCGTCCCGACTTCGTCGTGACTTCGGTCGTCGGCCCCTCCAGCGTTCGCCTGGGCCAGCCCTACGAAGGGCGCTTCACCGTCTGCAATCAGGGCACGACGGAGGCTCCGCCGACGGAGGTGGAGCTGTTCCTCTCCCGGGATACCGTCATCTCGCGCGACCGCCAGCCTGACGGAACGCGCGACACCCCCCTGGTCATCATCTTCCTGGACGACCCGCTGATTCCGGGACAATGCCAGACGAAGACGGTACCAAACCTCAGGGGCGCGGATGACCTCGGTGACTGGTACCTGGGCGCCATCGTGGACCCCCCCAACGTCGTGATGGAGTTCATCGAGGACAACAACGTCCGGGCTGGCACGCGCATCACGTTCAACTGAACCGTGGACGTCACGCCTGGCGGGGGCCCCGTGCCCCCGTCAGGTGTTCTGGAGGTACGCCGCCACGACGTCGAACATCGCGGCGAACCGCGGGTCCCGCTCGCGCAGGTCGTTGGCGAGTTCCTGGAAGTGGGTCACCCACTCCGCCTCGGTCTGGGGGGCCCCGGAACAATGTGTCGCGCCGACCCGGGCACCTGAGGAGGGCCCCTCCTCCGGTGGGACTCACGGCACCGAAGTCCCACCGGCGGGGGCTCCCATCAGCGGAAGTACGGAGACACGGCCGCGTCGATGCGGGCCAGGAGGTCCTCGGTCTGCAGCCGCTCATCGCCGCTCAGCGACGGGAGCTGAGCGGTGAGCATGTCCTGGGCCTCGCGCAGGGTCGCGTACGAGGCCAGCGTCTGGTGGACCTTCAGGATGTCCACCATGGTGCGGCGCGCGGTGAAGCTCCGGACGCCGTCCACGTTGAGCAGGATGCCCCGGACATCCGCAACCACCAACGGCAGCAGCTCCGGCGAGTTGGGCGGATTGGCGGTGAAGGTGCCGCGGCTCGCCGCCGGGTCCAGGTACAGCCGCGCCAGCGTGCGCCACGCGACCTCGTCCGCCTGTGCCGCGTACGTCGGCGGCGCGTTGGCTGGAATCTGCAATGGCGGCCGCAAGGGGGCCATCGTCATGACATACGCGGAGGCCCGCGTCGCGGCATCGCCCGCGCGCACGAACTGCAAGGGGAACTTCACGTTGTAGTCGAAGGTCCGCAGCAGCTGCGAGATGGGCCGCGTCCCGCGCAGCCATCCGTTCAGCTGCGTGTGGAACCGCGGCAGATAGTACTTCGTGAGCGGGTCATCGAAGCGGTCGGAGAGGTTGCAATACGGGTCCACGTTCGCGTCCTCGTCCGTGCAGAACGCGTGCGTGGGAAGCTGCGTGGACAGCCCATACAGATAGCGGACCGCCGCCACGTCATAGGGCCCGAGAGTGTCCACGTGGACGGCATCCACGTCGTCGAAGTACTCCATCACCGTGGTGGAGCGCGGGCTCCCGGGGCTGCCGTCGTACACCCGCGAGCCCATGAAGTTGTGCCGCAGGCCCAGGGTGTGGCCAATCTCATGCAGCACCACGTTCGTGAGATACGCCTCCACCTTCTGCTTCTTGGTGAGCCCCGGGGCGTCCTCCGCCAGCTCCGCCTCGGGAGGCACGGGCAGCTCCAGCTCGCACAGCGTGTCGCCCTTCATTCCGGCCCACGACATGCGGGTCGATGGGGCGCGTGTCGGCGCGGCGACGCGCGCGGACGGGTCGTCACCGAACTGCTGGTCCGCCCACCACACCCAGAGCGCGGGGACATAGATGCTGGCGCCACGAATCTCCCCGGTGTTGGGGTTGGTGCGCCAGTTCGCGAAAGCGAAGGGCACGGCCTCGTCCGTGTCGAAGATGAGGGTGTTCTTCTCGTCATCCGCGAAGCCCGACGAGTCCTCGGCCATGACGGCCTCCAGCGCCGTGAACCCGAACGCCTGGTTCCACCCTTCGATGCCGCGCTTCACCGCGCCCACCAGGTCATAGCCCTGGTAGCGCGGGTCGTTCTGCACCGTGAGCAGGCTGGAGGTGATGTGCCACCGGATGGGCCGCATGCCCGGATGGATGGCCCACTTCGCGGCCACCTGCTCGGTCAGGAGCGTGTTGGGGATGAGGCGCGCCGGCCCCCGGAAGTAGTGCTCCCGGGGAGGCAGGGGCGTGGGCGTGTAGCCCGGGCTCTCGGCGTACCTGCGCAGCGCGAGCGCCAGCGTGCCCGAGCTCTGGAAGACGTTGTCCCCCGGAAGCTCGATGGGCCGTTCGAGGGGGACGTCCGCATGGCCGGTGAAGACCTGCTCGAAGGCGACTCCGTCCGCGAGCCGGCGGAAGCGCTGGGCGAAGCTCAGCTCCACCTCGAACCGGACGCCGCGCTCGCCGAGCTTGTCTCCCATCACCCCGAAGCGGTTGAGCCCCGCCGTCGGGTCGATGAGGACGTACCGGTCCGCGCCATGTGAGCGATTGAATGGACCATGGTCGGTGACGATGGGGTATGCCTCCACCACCACGTCCGGGTCGAACACGTCACTCATCACCTTGCGGTCGTCCACGTCGAGGACGAAGAGCTTGCCGTTCTGCTCCTTGAAGCTCACCACCCGCGTGCCCAGGGACCTGGCCGCGCGGTTGACTGCGCCCCCCGGATGCTGCTGCTTGAGGTACGCGGCCATGAACCACTTCTGGCTCAGCTCGCTGCGCCGGATGGCCAGATAGAAGCTGGTGCCCGAGTTCTCCACCACGCCGCGAAGCTTCTGCTCCACCTGCTGCTTCTGCTCCGCGCTCACCACGCGAGGCACGGCCACGAAGGCATCCTCCAGCTCCACGGATGCCCCGGCCTCCGGAGCATCGGGCGCTGGAGTGTTCGTGGGATTGCTACAGCCCGTGCTCAGCGCCAGGACCAGGGACGCGGCACTCAACCATGCACGCCGTGAAGCGAGTCGACTTCTCCACATGTGGGGGGCCTCCGGATTGGGGACGCGCCCATCGCATCCCGCTTCTGGCCAACGGCCTCGCCGCGCGTCCTTGCCCGCTTCCTCCCCGGCCATGGGAATACCCGTCAGGGGACAACGGTCTCGCCCATTCGCGATATGGCTCCCGGGCGAGCGCGTTTGTTCACCCTCTTTCCGCCGCGGTGGCGTTCCACGGGTGGAACAGTGATTTGCTCGGCACGGCATGGTGGAACGCCGGCCCGCCGAGCAGAATCCCACCATGTCCTCGTCCCGACCTGACCGTCGCAGCGTCCTCAAGGCCGCCGCCCTCGGCGTCGCCACGACCCTGCCGCTCCCGGGCTGCCGCGACTCGGCCCGCGCCGAGCGCCCGTCCCAGGAGGGAGCCCCCGTCATGTCCCAGTCCTCCGAGCCACGCCTCCCGGTGCTCTTCATCGGGCATGGCTCCCCGATGAACGCCATCGAGGACAACACCTGGACGCACGCCTTCCGGGCGCTCGCCAGCCAGCTCCCGAAGCCCCGGGCCATCCTCGCCATCTCCGCGCACTGGTTCCTCCCCGGCACCTTCGTCACCGGGAACGAGCGCCCGCGCACCATCCACGACTTCGGTGGCTTCCCCCGCGCGCTCTACGAGATGCAGTACCCGGCCCCCGGCAGCGTCGAGCTCGCGCAGCGCGTGGTGAAGCTCCTGGGGCCTTCGCGCGCGTCCGTACAGACCGACTGGGGGCTGGACCACGGCACCTGGACGGTGCTCCACCACCTGCGCCCCGACGCGGACGTGCCCGTCGTGCAGCTCAGCATCGACGCGCGGCTCGCGCCCTCCGAGCACCTCGCGCTGGGCCGCGCGCTCGCCGGCCTGCGGGACGAAGGCGTGCTCATCATGGGCAGCGGCAACGTGACGCACAACCTGCGGCACGCCTTCACGAGCATGCGCGCCGGCAACCTCGCCACCCCGCCCTGGGCCGAGCGCTTCGACCAGGACGTGGCCCGGGCCCTGGAGCAGCACGACGGCGCCTTCCTGGCGCGCGTCATCGAGACCGAGGCGGGCCAGCTGTCCCACCCGAGCATCGACCACTTCCTCCCGCTGCTGTACGCGGCCGGCGCCGCCCGGGACAACGACGCGGTGCGCTTCCCCATCACCGGCTTCGACCTCGCCTCGCTGTCGATGCGCTCCGTGCTCCTCGGTTGAGCGCCGCCCGGCTCACCCTCCGGCGGGAGCGGTCGAGAGCGGCCGTCCCTTGAGGAACTCCAGCAGGAAGTCTCGGAAGGCCGACACCTTCCGCGGGACGTGCTGCGTCCGCGGGTACAGCATCACCAGCGACGTGGACGCGTGCGTGTAGCGCGGCAGCACGCGGACGAGCTGCCCGGACGTCACCTCCGCCTGGGCGAGGAAGGTGGGGAGGATGGCGATGCCCGAGCCCGCCTTCACCGCCTCGCGCAGGAAGAACATGTCGTCGGCGAGCACGCGTGCGTTCTTCTCCGAGATGCCAATCTCGCCGAGGTACTTGAGCCCCCGGAACGCGACGATGTCGTGGTGGGCGAGGTCCTCGGGAGCGCGGGGCGTCCCCCGGCGCGCGAGGTACGTGGGGGACGCGAAGAGCTGCACCTCGATGGGTGACAGCCGCCGGACCACCAGCGACGAGTCCGCCAGCTTCGCGCCCGAGGCACGCAGCGCCAGGTCGAAGCCCTCCGCCACCAGGTCCACGTTCCGGTTCGTGAGCCGGCAGTCGATGCGCACGGAGGGATAGCGCGTGGTGAAGCGCGCGATGACCTCGGGCAGGAAGGTGGCGCCCATGTCGTGCGGCGCGGTGAGGCGCAGCTCCCCGGAAGGCGCCTCCTCGCGCTCGGGCAGCGTGCCCACCGCCTCCTTCAGCGAGGCGAGCAGCGGCGCCGCGCGCTCGTACAGCGCCGCGCCGGCGGTGCTCAGCGACACGTGGCGCGTCGTGCGGTGGAGCAGCTGCGTCCCCAGCGAGGCCTCGAGGCTCGCCACGCCCCGGCTCACCGACGACTTGGGCAGCCCGAGCCTGCGCGCCGCCTCCGAGAAACTGCCGGTCTCCGCGACGGTGACGAAGAGGCCGAGGAGGTTCAGGTCCATTGTTCCACCGGGGGAATGGTCTGGGGCCGCTGATGCCGCTCCAGCAACACCCACTCTATCGGGCCCGGCGCCCTCACGAAGGCTCTTCCAAAAATAGGTCAAATGACCTATTTTGTTCCCATGCATACTCACGAAGGCATGGTGCGGGACACCGCGCGGCACGACCCCGAGGGGGCGGTGGTGCTGGCCGGGGGCTATGGCGTCGTTGGAGCGGAGGTCGCCCGGATGCTCCGGGCCCGTCATCCGTCGCTGCCGCTGGTGCTGGCCGGGCGGACACCCGCCCGGGGTGAAGCCCTGGCGTCGGAGGTGGGAGCCTCGCTCCAGACAATGGACCTGTCGGGCCCCTCCCCGCTCGACTTCTCCGCGCGCGCCGTCGTCACACTGGTGAATGACCCCACGGACCGGTTGCTGCGCGCCTGCCTCCAGGCGGGCATCCCCTTCGTGGACATCACCCGCTGGACGGCGCGCGTGCAGCAGGCGCTGGCGCTGGCGGCGGTGGAGCCTCCCCGGGCCCCCGTCGTCTTCGCCTCCGGGTGGATGGGCGGCCTCGTCCCGCTGGTGGGCGCGGCGCTCGCACGAGAGCTCGGGGGCGCGTCCGTCATCGAGACCGCCATTCTCTACGACCTGGCCGACCGCGCGGGGGAGGACTCCATCGAGTTCATGGACCGCCTGCACGTCGGCTTCGAAGTCACGGAGGAAGGCCAGCGCCGGGTGGTGGAGCCGCTCACCGGAGCGCGCCGGGTGGAGCTCGCGGGCCGGCCCCGCCGGGTGGTCCGCCTCGACACGCCCGAGCAGCTCACGCTTCCGCTCGTCCTGGGGGCGAGGACGGTCTCCACGCGCATCGGCTTCACGGACGAGTCCGCCACGCTCGCGTTCCAGGCCCTCCAGGGACTGGGCCTCTTCCACCTGCTCCGGGGCGAGCGCTTCCGGAGCCTGCGCCGTGCGCTGCTGCGCGGCTCCGGCAAGGGCGGCCGGGCCGTGGTCCACGTCGAGGTGTCCTCGCCCGGAGGGACGCGCGCGGCCACGCTGGTGGATGCCCGGGGGCAGGCGCACCTGACGGCGACCGGTGCCACCCTGGCGCTGGAGCGCGCGCTCGGGCTGGACGGGGACGCGCCTCCCCGGGGTGTCGCCTTCCCGGAGCAGACGCCCTCTCCCGAGCGGGCCCTCGCGGCGCTGCGCTCCCTCGGCGTGGAGCTGGAAATCCACCCGGGCGCGGACGTGGAGCGCCGGGCGGCATGAGCACGCGTGGCGCTTCCCGGAAGGGACAGGAGCGAAGCGAGGCCATCCTCGAGGCCGCCGAAGGACTGCTCGTGGACGAGGGCCACGCGGCCCTCACGCTACGGGGAGTGGCGCAGCGGGCCGGCATCCGGCTGGGCAACCTGCAGTACTACTTCGCCACCCGCGAGGAGCTGGTGGCGGCCCTGCTCACGCGCGTGCTGGAGCGGGCCAAGGCCCGGCTGGCGGAACGGGTGGACGCGGCGGGTGACTCGGTCGGGGCGCTCGACAAGGCGCTGGAGTTCCTGCTGGAGGACCAGCGGGAGCCCGCCAGCTACCGGCTCTTCTATGACCTGTGGGCGCTGGCGGCGCGGGAGCCCGCCATCGCCGCGGAGCTGCGACGCTTCTACGCGCACTACACCGACGCGGCGGCGGAGCTCCTGACCCGCGTGGCACCCGAGCTGCCCCGCGCCGAGGTGCGTGCGCGAGCGGAGCTCCTCGTCTCCCTGCTGGAGGGACTCTCGCTCTTCCGGTCCGGGACGGCGGGTGCACCGGACCGGCGGGTGGAGGCCGAGCTGCGGCGCTTCGTGTCGTGGCTCGGCACGCGGAGCGAACAGGGGCCCGGCCCCGGTGGCCGCGCTCCCCGGAGCTGAAGTCCCCTGCTCTCCGTCCGAGCGGCCTCAGCCCAGGGCCGCCGGACCGACGCTGGCGGGGAGCGGCTCCGGCGCCCGCGCCGGGGTGCTCACCTTCACGGCAATCCAGAACCCCGTCACGTACAGCACCGTCTGCGCGACGAGGGTGAAGGCCACCATGGGCCCGACGATGGGCGGCCCGTAGAGGGAGATGACGACCCAGCCGAGGACGAACGGCACCAGGTGCTTCGCGCCGGAGCGCAGGAAGGGCACGTACGCCGCGAAGAGCCACACCCCGCCCACCGCGCAGTACGTCCACGGCGCGAAGGGGCTGCGGAAGGACGACAGGCTCAGCAGCGCCAGCCACACCACCAGCTGCGTCAGCCGGAAGCGCGAGCCCTCCTCCCCGCCCGTCTCGCGCTTGTACAGCCGGTGCGCCACCGCCACGGCCAGCGCCACCACCAGCAGCGAGTACACCGCGATGATGGCCCGCGCCACCGCCAGCGGGTCGCTGAACTCGACGCCCACGAGCTGCAGCTTGAAGGGCACGCCGAACGGCGAGTAGTTCACCAGGATGGCCGGCGTGAAGTTCCACACGAAGTCGAACAGCTCGCCGCTGGAGATGCGCGGCACCGCGCTGGTGAGGTAGTCCACGAAGGGCTTCTCACCGAACACCAGGAAGGCGCCCACCGTGTAGAGCACGCCGAACCCCGTCGTCCACAGGGCCGCCTTCCACTTGCGCTGCACCAGCAGGTAGATGCCCAGCACGCCCGGGAAGATCTTCGCCAGGATGGCGAAGGCCAGCATCGCTCCCCCCAGCGCGTGGCGCCGCTTCTGGAAGGAAATCATCGCCCCCAGGCACAGGCCGTAGACGAGCAGGTGGATGTTGCCCAGCTGCACGTTCACCAGCGTGGGCAGCGAAATCCACACCACCGGCGTCAGCGCTCCCAGCACCGCGCCCTCTCGGCCCCCCACCCACGACGCCACGAGCAGCATGGCGACGAGCGCCGCGGCGGCATACAGCACGTACCAGCCCGCCCGCAGCGCGAAGAAGTCGCGGCTCATGGTCAGCATCAGCTTCGGCAGCAGCAGGAACTGCGGCGGGTACGCGTAGTAGTCCCGCTCCAGCGGCTCCACGTGCGGCAGCACCGCGTCCATCTCGTGGGACTTGTAGAGGCTCAGGTCGAAGAGGTTCTCCTTCCCCTGCTCCGCCATCACCGCCGCGCTCATGTAGCCGGACAGGCAGGTGTGCTTCACCATGAACTCCACCTTCGGGGTGAGCGAGTACTGCTTCAGGTTCGGGTCGAGCATGAAGACGCCCAGCCGCGCCATCGCCACCACCACGAGCACCGACGCGAGCGTCAGCAGCACGAAGGCCGTCCGCGATTTGCCCCGCAGGTACTCCACCCACGGAGCGGGCACGCGCGGCACGAGGACGAAGAACAGCAGCGCGAGCGCCGCGAGTCCCACCGGCAGCGCCGCCCCGAAGGGCACCCCCACCAGCACGAGCAGCACGACGAGCAGGGGCGCCAGGAGCCCCGAAATGAATCCCGCCATCAACGCCGAGCCGGCGCTGAGCGAGGAACGGAATGCTGCGGACCGCGCGGACATGGGTCGTTCTCTCCGGTGATGCACAGGGGTTGGGACTACTTGCTGGCCGCGGCCTCGGGGCCACCGGCCTTTTCCAGCACGAAGGTGACATGCGCGGAGAAGGGCGCCGCATGGCGGTTCCTCTCCAGGCACTGCTCCACGCCCCACAGCCGGCGGTAGGCGAACTGCGGCACGAAGTCCGGCAGGAAGGTCCGGTACTCCGTCTTCACCAGCGTCCAGCCCTCGCTGAGGGGCCCCGTCGTCTCCTTGAGCCACACCTCGGTGCCGTCATCGATGTCCTTGATGAGCGGGAAGATGTAGCTCATGTAGAAGCGGAACAGCGGGTTGGTGACGTTCATCTCGTGCACGACGAAGCGGCCGCCCGGCCGCAACACCCGCCTCACCTCCTGGAACGCCTGCTGCTGCCGCTCCACGTCCGGCAGGTGGTGGATGACATTCACCGCGTAGACGAAGTCCTGGGACGCGTCCTCGAAAGGCAGCTGGGAGATGGAGCCTTGTCTCACCAGGTTGGCATCCGGCCCCAGGTATTTCCGGGCCTGTTTGATTTGATTCTCTGAATAATCAATCCCCTCCACCAGGTAGCCCCGGGACAGCATCTCCTTGAGGTACCAGCCCTGGCCGCAACCCGCGTCAATTCCTCGCACGTAGCGGTCCTTCGGCAGATGGCTCAGGTTGAGTTCAATCTTCCGGTTGAGCAGACGTAGCCGGATGTGCTCGGGCACGTTGTCCTTGTACTCCTCCGCGATGAGGTCGAAGTGGTTGGCGGCCTCCGTTCCCCGGCCGAGCCGCCGGCGGATGTGGAGGATGGCGCCCAAAGCGGCCAGGATGACGAGCCAGTAGGTGAAGGCCCGCACCAGCGCCGCGGAGAAGACCGCGACCTCCGCCGCCACGCCCGCTTGCACCAACAGTTCAATCATCCCGCGCCCCACGAGCAGGAAGCCCGGCTGCGTCAGCGAGGCCACGCCCTGCACGTGGCTGGCCGCGTAGATGCGCAGCGACTCCGGGAGTGCGATTTCCACGCCGAACGTCCGCAGGGTGATCCACAGCGACGCCCCCGTGACGCCCCAGATGAGGACGGCGAAGCCCTGGGCGAACAGCAGGCTGATGGCCATGGGGACGACGCCAATCCGCCGCTCCCGGCTCTTCGTGGGCAGCAGGGCCAGCGCGAACGCCCCCGCCACGAACACGGCCAGCGCCCCACCCAGCAGGGAGTACGACGCGAAGGCCGCCAGCAGCGCGATGGCCACCGCGTCCGTGGCCAGGTCCGCCGCCAGCAGCGCGAGCGCGCGCATGAAGCGCTCCCGCAGCGGAGCCACCCTCAGGGCATACAGCACGTAGAACGGCGTGAGGTTGCCCACGAAGGACGCCAGGAAGGCGAGGAACAGCTTGCGGCTGGGCGCCAGGACATGCCCGGCACGTAGCAATACCATCCACTTCAAATACCGCCCCGTCAGGTTGACGATGGTGATCGCCACGACCAATGCAATACATAGGGCGAGCGATGCCGGTGGGGCGTGCTCGAGGAGACCTGATACATCTCCGGGAATGTTGTACTGATGAAACGTGTCGAGTGAGTTGGCGATGGCGAGCCCCACTCCGGACACGATCAGTATTGCGGCAATGGATTGCACCCAGACACTTTTCATGCGAGACTTCCCCGCCTGTTCAGCCGGTCGCCTGCGTCGATTTTGGGGCTGGTCCGCGGAATGCTCACAACGAAGCCTTCCACCAGACAATCACTCAAACACATACCATTGCCATGAACGGATCTCAACCGGGTCAGGTTTATTGCATCATCGGTGCTGGCGCCGCGGGGCTGGCCGCCGCGAAGGCCTTCAAGGCGGCGGGGGTTCCGTTCGAAGTATTGGAATCCGCCTCCGGAATCGGTGGCATCTGGGATGCCTCGCGAGAGGACTCGCCAGTGGGGAGGAACACGCACGTCATCGCGTCGAAGACGGTGCAGGCGTATCCGGGCTTCCCCATGCCGGCGTCCTACCCGGACTATCCCAATCACGCGCTCGTGCTGGACTACCTGCGCGCCTACGCGGAGGACGCCGGCGTCATGCCGCACATGCGCTTCAACACGGCCGTGGAGCGGGTGGAGCCGTCGGGTCAGGGCTGGCGCGTGCGGGTGCGGGGCGGTCCGGACCGGGAGTACGCCGGGGTGGTGCTGGCCACGGGACATGACCGGACGCCGCGCATCCCCACGTTCCCCGGGCGGCACGACATCCAGGTGCTGCACTCGCACCGCTACAAGAGCCCGGCGCAGCTGATGAACAAGCGCGTGCTCGTCGTGGGCGCGGGCCAGTCCGCCGCGGACATCCTCTGTGAGTCCGCCATGAACGCGGCGAAGACCTTCCACAGCACCCGGCGCGGCTTCTTCTGCATGCCCAAGTACCTCATGGGCCGCCCCACGGACACCATGCTGCAGGCGCAGGCCCCGGGCTTCCTCCGGCGCCTGTCGTACTACCTCTTCTTCCGCTTCCTCTGGCGGCGCTCCCGGGGCCTGGGCATGCCCGTGCCCGTCATGAAGGACGACCTGGTCATCCCCGTGCTGGGCGACCTGCTGCATCACCACTACACCCACGGCGACATCACCCATAAGGGCCACATCGCCCGCATGGAGGGAGACCGGGTGTACTTCGACGACGGGACGGACGAGCAGATCGACGTCGTCTTCCTCGCCACGGGCTATGTGCCCGCGTACCCCGTCATCGACCGCAAGCACCTGAACTGGGCCGAGGGTGAGAACCGCCCCTCGCTGTACCTGCACATCTTCCCGCCGGAGACGGACAACCTCTTCGTGGTGGGCATGGTGCGGCCGGTGGGCTCGCACTGGGACGTCTACGAGTACCAGGGGCGGCTCATCGCGGCCTACCTCCAGGCTCGCGCGAGGACGCCCGAGAAGGCGCGGCGGTGGGAGCAGCTCAAGCGCGACCCCCAGCCGGACTTCCGGGCCGGCATCCGCTTCTACAACTCCGCGGAGTACCCGCTCGTGGTGGAGAAGCAGGAGTACGTGAACCACGTGAAGGGTCACCTCCGGAAGCTGGCCTGAGGCACCCCGCTCAGTCCCCGGACACGGTGCGTCCGGGGACGAGCGCGGCCAGCTCGCGGCGGAGGGCGGCGGTGAGCGCCGGGCGCTGCTCGTGCAGGTAGAAGTGCCCGCCCGGGAAGAGCTCCACGGACTCCAGGTTCGACGCGAGCTCTCCCCAGGCGCGCAGCTGGCCCGGCGTCGCGCGCTCGTCGTCCCTGCCGCCGTACACATGCAGCGGGCAGTCCAGCGGCCCGTCGTCCTCGTACTCATAGGTGTCGAAGACCTCGAAGTCCGCCCGGAGGACGGGGAGGAAGAGCGCCAGCAGCTCCGGCTCGGAGAAGACCTCCTCGGGCGTGCCGCCGTAGCCGCGTATCTCCGAGAGGAACTCGGCGTCGTCGAGCCGCCACAGGAGCCGGCGCGTCCTCGGAAGGTGCGGCGCGGCGGCGGCACTGAGGAAGAGCGCGCGCGGGCCCGGAAGGCCGGCGCGGCGCAGGTGCAGGGCCAGCTCGAACGCCAGCAGCGCGCCCATGCTGTGGCCGAAGAACGCGAACGGCAGGTCCAGGTACGGCGACAGCCCCCGCGCTATCGCCGCCACCAGTGGCGCCGCCCGGCGGATGGCCGGCTCGCGCAGCCGTGCCCTCCGTCCCGGCAGCTCCACCGCGCACACCTCCACGTCCTCCGGGAAGTCCGCCTGCCAGCGGCTGTAGATGGACGCGCCGCCTCCCGCGTAGGGAAGACAGAACAGCCGCAGCCGGGCGGCCGGCGAGGGCCGTCGGTAGATCCATTGCTCTCTCATCTCGAAGGTCGCACCGCGAGGCTCCGCCGGCTCTGGCCGGGCAAAGCGTGAGACGCGACGAGTATTCGAGCGGTCTGACATCCGCCGGAGATGTCAGGTCATGCCGCCGTGCGTTGTGAACGCGGTTTTTGCCGCGTCACGAACAATGTCAGACCCCCCGATTACACAGCGAGACTCGGCTTCTCCGAATGTGGCGACTCACCCCGTCACTGATAACCCATACGCACGGTGGAGCCATGACACCGCAGGTCTGAAAAGGAGATGGGTGGAAACGCACCTCATCGTGGTGCGGCGATACCCCGCGACTCATGCGTCAGACGACACCGGGAATGAGCAAGGCGAAACGTCCGCCTGGGCCGACCTTCATCGAAGCGCTGAGAATGACGCCAGACCTGACGCGTGACGCACTGGGGGCTATGAGCCGGATATCCCAGACGCATGGCGACATGGTGCGGGTGAAGATTGGCCCGATGCTCGTGTATCTGCTCAACCACCCGGACTACGCGAAGCACGTCCTGCAGGACAACCACACGAACTATCGCAAGAGCTCCATCTACCACGAGTTCAGCGTCCTGCTCGGCAACGGCCAGTTGACGACGAACGACATGGAGTACTGGCGGAGCCAGCGCAAGCTCATCCACCCGGCGTTCTCCCGCAGCCACCTGGAGCGCTACTTCTCCAAGGTCGCGGAGAGCTCGAGCGCGATGCTGGCGCGGTGGGAGGCGGCGGCCTCGGCGGGCAGGCCGCTGGATGTCTACAGCGAGTTCATGCGCCTGATGCTGGGGCTGACGGGGAAGATTCTCTTCAGCATCGACCTGGCGGAGGAGGCGCCGCAGGTGAGCGAGGCGATGCGGGTCGCCTTCGACTTCATCATGACGCGGGTGAATGCCCCCATCAAACTCCCGAGAGACTTCCCCACTCCGGCCCGGCGGCGCGTGGCCCGGCACGTGGATGTGCTCAACGACATCGTCCGGCGGCTCATCGAGGAGCGGCGCGAGGGCGAGGACCGGGGCGACCTGCTCACCGCCCTGGTGCGGGCGCGCGACGAGGCAGGCAAGGGCATGAGCGACGAGCACCTCCGGGACGAAATCAAGACGCTGCTCGTCGCGGGGCACGAGTCACCGGCGAACGTCCTGTCGTGGGCCTGCTACCTGCTGGCGCTCAACCCGGACAAGGAGGAGCGGCTCGCCGCGGAAGTCACCCAGGTGGTGGGGGACCGGCCGCCGACCTTCGCCGACCTGCCACGTCTGCGTTACTGCCAGATGGTGCTCGAGGAGACGATGCGGCTCTACCCGCCCGCATGGGTGGTGGAACGCACTCCCATCCAGGACGACGTGATTGGTGGGTATCACATCGAGGCTGGCGCCCGTGTGACGATGTTCATGTATCAAATCCACCGACACCGGGACTTCTGGGAAGACGCCGAGCGTTTCGAGCCCGAGCGCTTCTCCGAGGCTCGCTCCGCGGGCAGGCATCGCTTCGCGCTCTTTCCCTTCTCTGGAGGGCCGCGCATCTGCCTGGGGAAGGACCTCTCCATGGTGGAAATGCTCATGTGTCTGACCATGGTCATCCAGCGGTTCCGGCTGAGACTCGAGCCGTCACATCCGGTGGTGCCGTTGCCATCCGTCAACCTGCGACCCAGGGATGGAATCGTGTTTCACCTCTCCCCGCGCCGGAACTCGGTCGCGGCCGCCGGGTGATGCTCTCTTGCCTGCCCTGTTGGGTTTGCCTTCCACCGCCCTCCCTTGAATCCGCAAGGAATGGCGGAATACCTTTCATGAAACATCTCCGGCCTGTCACGAGCCGCGTCGCGCCTTCGAGGGGGGAAGGCGGACAGGCCTGGCGCTGCGTGCCGCGGACCCCGCCCCACTGACCGATCAGCGATGAGACAGAGGTCCAACATGAGCTCGCTCGGGCCGGTGTGTTCCGCAGGCACGGGACACCGGGGGCGGGATGCCGCCGTCATCGGAATGGCCTGTCGCTTTCCCGAGGCGGATGACCCCGCCGCCTTCTGGCGCAACCTCGCGGCGGGCATCAACTCCGTCACCGAGGTTCCGCCGGACCGGTGGGACGTCGGCCGGTGGTACTCGCCGGACATCAGCGCGCCCAATCGCTCCACGAGCCGCTGGGGCGCGTTCCTCCGTGGGTTCGACCGCTTCGACAACGGGTTCTTCAACATCTCGCCGCGCGAGGCGCGGAACATGGACCCGCAGCAGCGCCTGCTCCTGGAGGAGACCTGGCACTGCATCGAGGACGCGGGCGTGTCCGTGGAGACGCTCGCCCGGGCCCGCACGTCCGTCTACGTCGGCGCGATGGCGATGGACCACTACGCGTCCGTCCACGCGCCGGGGGCCGAGACGGAGAGCCACGCCTGCGCGGGCGCGTACGCCTGCATGATGGCCAACCGCGTCTCGTACCACCTGGGGGTGAGCGGCGAGAGCGTGACGCTGGACACGGCCTGCTCGTCCTCGCTCGTGGCCCTGCACCAGGCGCGGCGGGCGCTGCTGCTGGGCGAGGCGGACTACTGCCTCGTCGCGGGAGTGAGCCTCGACTTCAGCCCCTGGAAGTACGTGTCGTTCGGCAAGTCGCGGATGCTGAGCCCGACGGGGCAGTGCCGCACGTTCGACAAGGACGCGGACGGCTACGTGCCCGGCGAGGGCGTGGGCGTCATCCTGCTCCAGCGCCTGGAGGATGCGGAGCGGGACGGCGGCGTGATTCACGGCGTCATCCGGGGCTCGGCGGTGAACCACGTCGGCCGGGCGACGTCGCTCACGGCGCCGCGTGTGGGGGCCCAGCGGGACGTCATCCTCGCGGCGTGCCGTGATGCCGACGTGGACCCGGCGACGCTCACCTACGTGGAGGCGCACGGGACGGGGACGTCGCTCGGCGACCCGGTGGAGATCGCTGCGCTCACGGAGGCATTTCGGACGAGCACGGACCAGCGAGGCTTCTGCGCCATCGGCTCGGTCAAGACGAACATCGGACACCTGGAGGCCGCGGCCGGTATCGCGGGGCTCATCAAGACGCTGCTGATGATGCGGCACGAGCGGATTCCCCCGACGCTGAACCTGCGGACGCTCAACCCGCTCATCGACTTCGAGCGCTCGCCCTTCGTTCCCGCACGGGAGGCCCGGCCGTGGGTCCGCCCCGCGGGGGTTCCGCTTCGCGCGGGGGTCAGCTCGTTCGGCTTCGGCGGCGTGAATAGCCACGTGGTGGTGGAGGAGTACCGGGGCGGATGTGACGGCACGGCACCGGTGGCCGGCGGCGGAGCGCCGCTCGCGTTCGTCCTCTCCGCGAGGACGGAGCCAGGCCTCCGCGCGCTCAAGGCGCGGTGGGTGGAGCGCGTGCGCTCGCCGGACTTCGACGGCGCGGCGCTGCGGGAGGCGTGCCTCGCGCTCCAGGAGACCGGCCGCTCCTTCAAGCGACGCTTCGGCGCGGTGGTCCGGACGCCGGCCGAGCTGGAGGCGGCGCTCACGCGGGAGGAGGCGCCCACGCCCGCGCTTCCGGTGGGCCTCCCTGCCCTCTTCTTCGGCGACTTCCCCGAGAATGGCCCGGCCGCAGCGCGCGAGCTGGACGCGCACGACCCGCTGTTCGCCGCGGCGTTCGAGCGGCTCGCCGCGCCCCTGGTCGAGCGGACCGGGCATGGCTCGGCGGCGGCGCTCCTGGCAGCGGAGGCCGGGCTTCCGCGGGAGCTTCGTCCGGCGCTCGCGCTGTGCGTGCAGTGCGCCCTCGCCGAGAGCCTGGAACGGGGAGGCCTCGCCTTCGGCGTGCGGGGTGGCAACACGGCGGCCACGCTCGTCACCTCGGGTGCCCTCTCCTTCGACGATGCGTTGAGGGCGCTGCTCCCTGGAGGGGACGGTGCTCGCGTGAGGCTCCGGCGGCCCCGGGTGCCCTGTGTGCATCCCGTGACTGGAGAGGTGCTGGAGCCCTGGGAGGCGGACGTCGCGCTGCTCGGTGGGCTCATCTCCGGGTTCCAGGTGGACGGGGACGGCGTGCGCCGGGCCGCGGCGGAGGCGCGGCTGCTGTTCGGGACGCAGCACACGTTCTCGCGTCACCTGGAGGAGTGGCGACAGCCGCTCGCCGCGGTGGGCCGTACGCTGGAGTCGCTGCTCGATGGGACACCTCCTGGCGAGGAGCGGCTTACCGCGCTGATCCTCGCGGTGAGCCGCCTGCGGCTGGAGCGGAAGTGGTCCCTGGGGGCGCCCCGGCTGCCGGGGGACGCGAGGCTCGAGGAGCTCGCCCTGCTCGTCGCGGACGAGCTCCTGCTCCCCGATGAAGTCGTCCGGTGGATGTGCGCTCCCGATGAGGAGGCCGCCGCGGCCATCGCGGGGGCGCTCGCGGGCCGGCTCAATCGCGGCTCGAAGTCCGGCGCCTGCTCGGGCGCGCGGGGACCGGGAGCGGCGCTCTCGGGGCCGGAGGGGGAGCTCGCCGCGTCGGAGCTGCTCGGCATGGCGCTCGGGCGGGAGGGGCTGCTCCCTGGGGGCACCGGGCCAGTGCTTTGCCTCGGACGTCCGCACGCGTCCCTGGACGGCTCGGCACTCGTCGTCGCGCTGGAGGGCGAAGAAGGCGAGGCCGCGAAGCTCGGCGTGCTCGTCTCCCTGTGGCGCGGGGGACTGGAGATTGCGTGGAGCCGCTACGCGGAGGGGCGCCCCCACCGCCGGTTCCGCCTGCCGGGCTACGTGTTCGACGGGACGCCCTTCCCACCTCCCCGCGTGGACCCGCCGGTGCCGGGCCCATCCACGAGTTCCGATGCAGCGAGGGTCACCGAGATGAACACCGCGAACGTCGAGAGCACGGCCTCCAGCAGCAGCGTGGCGCTGGGGATCGCTGGCGGGACCTGGCGCGCGACCGACCCCATCATTCGCGACCACCGCATCACGGGGTGCCTGCTCACTCCGGGCGCGGCCCTCATGCGAGCCGCGCTGCTCGCGGCGCGCCGTCAGCTCCCGGGCGTCAACACGCTGCACGAGGTCTCGCTCCACACGCCTGCCCTCGTGGAGGAGGCGCTGGCCTACACGGTCGACACCGGCACGCCGGGCCGCTTCATCGTCCGCGCGGGGGACACGGCGCTCTGCTCCGGCGGGTTCAGTGCGAATGAGTCGACGGAGGCCATCGGGCCTCGGGCTGCCGACCTCCGAACGGCGCTCGCCGAGCCCTCCGACCTCTACGCGCGTCTCGCGGGCCTGGGGTACGGCTACGGCGAGAGCCTTCGCGTCATCCGGGGACTTGGCCGGACGGAGGGGCGGCTCGTCGCGCGCCTCGTGGGTGCCCCGAGCGCGGGGGACGTGGACGCGGCGCTGCTCGACGGCATCCTCCAGTGCGTCGTCGCACATGCGCTCTTCGAAGGACGGCTCCAGGGCGGCTCGCTCCTCATCCCCTTCTTCATCCGGCGGCTTCGCTTCCTCGGGCCGCTCGCCGGAACGGTGACGGTGGAGCTCGCGGACACGGCCGTGAGCGAACGGGCGGGCGCGCTGCATGCCGACGTGGTCGCACGCTCAGCGGAGGGGGCCCCGCTCGTCGTGCTGGAAGGCGCGGTCTTCCGACGGGTTCCTGTGGGTTTCCTCCAGGAGCGTGCATCCCGGGAGGGCGCCCTTCCCCACGAGACAGTGCAGGACGGAGCGCTCATGGCCGCTGACCTCCGCGCTTCGGAGTCCGTCATCACCGATGCTTCGTCCTGGCGGGCTGCTGACTCCCGGGCGGCGAGCACCACGCACGGCGGGACGCCCATGGCGAACCGGCACGCCGCTGACCTCCGCGCTTCGGAGTCCGTCATCACCGACGGTGTCCGGCCAGGTGCTCCGTCCTCGCGGGGGGGCGACTCCCGCGCCGAGGAAACGACGCCCGTTCTCATCGACAGCGCCTCGCCTGTTGCTTCGTCCTCGCGGGGGGCTGGCTCTCGCGCTCCGGATGCGGCGCCCATCCTCATCGATGGCGCCGGGCTGTATGCGCCGCGCTGGCTTGCCACCGAGCAACCCACTCCGTCCGCGGTGCGCGTCGCGTCGCTCCTCGTCCTGCCTCATGGCACCGAGGATGAAGCGCTCAGGCGCGTACTGGCGGCCGACGGTCCCGTCCTCGTGGCGCGCGCCGCTCCGGAGGGCCGGCCTGGAGAGATCCTCTTCGACCCCGAGGACCCGGCCGGCTGGACGCACGTGCTCCGCCGCGCCACCGAGGAACTGGGGAGCGTCGACGGCCCGCTGTGCATCTACGTGCTCCTCGCGGCGGACGGAGCACCCTCCTCCACCGCGCAGGCCTTGTGGCGCCACCAGACGCACGGCCCGCGAGCGCTCTTCCTCCTCGCGAAGGCCGCAGGGGCGTCACGCTTCAAGTCGGTGCGCCTCGCGGTCGCAGTTCGTGACGCGTTCTCCGTCATCCCGGGCGACCTGGCCTCGGGTTACGCCTCGGCGGGCGTCGCGGGCGCGGCCCGCACCGTCGCGCTCGAGTTCAAGAAGCTCCGCCCCGTCGTCGTCGATGTCGAGCGTCAGGGCTCGGACGACGTCGCGCTGCTGACCACGCTGCGCGCGGAGTGTCTCGCGGGCTCCGAGCAGGTGGTGGCCTACCGGAGCGGTCGCCGCTTCGTACCCCGCGTGGCCCGTGCGCGACGCGGCCGGGCAGGCACGCCGTACCGTGACGGAGGCGTCTACGTCATCGTCGGTGGCGCGGGTGGCATCGGCCGGAAGACCGCGGCACACATCGCCGCGCGAGGCCAGAACGTCCGGCTCGCGCTCGTGGGCCGCTCTCCCCTGTCGCCGGACATCGAGCAGGTCCTGCGCGAGCTGGAAGGCACTGGCGCACGGGCCCGCTACTTCTCCACCGACGTCACCGAGCGGGATGCACTCGCGGCGACCCTCGCCCGGGTGAAGGAGGCCTTCGGTTCCATCCACGGGGTCATCCACTCGGGAGGCGTCCTCGCGGACCGGCTCATCTTCAGCAAGGAGCCCGACTCGTTCGACCGCGTGCTCCGCCCGAAGGTCCTCGGCGCGTGGCTGCTGGACGAGCTCACCGCGGCGGAGCCGCTCGACTTCTTCAGCGTCTACTCGTCGGTCGTCTCGGAGCTCGGCAACGTCGGCCAGGTCGACTACGCGGCGGCGAATGCGTTTCTCGACGCGTTCATGGACTTCCGCCGGGCCCGGGGCCGTCCGGGACGCAGTCTGTCCGTCAACTGGACGCTCTGGGCCGAGGGCGGAATGGGCCGAGACACGCGGGCCATCGAGCAGCTCGCCGCGCGGGGCATCACGCTCCTCGACGACGGGCCCGCGTTCGCCGCGCTCGACGCGGCCCTGACGGGGCCGGAGGAACGCATCATCGTCCTCGGTCCCGGCGAAGGGCATCCCTTCGGCGAGCGGCTCGTCACGGCGGACTTCACGCCCGTGGCCCCCATCGCGCGGGGGGAAGCGCGCCCGCCCGAGCCCGCCGCGAAGCCGGAGGACCCGGCGGCCATCGAGACCTGGTTGACCGGGCTCGTCGCGGCGCGCATTGGCGCCAACCCGGCGACGGTCGACCGCGAGGAGTCCTTCTTCGCCCTCGGAGTCGAGTCCGTGATGGTGAAGGACCTCATGCGGGAGCTGGACGCGCGGTACGACGGCCTCTCCCCCACGGTGCTCTTCGAGCGACCCAACCTGCGGGAGCTGGCCGCCCATCTGGCGTCCCGTCCACGGCGGGCAGGCGCGCAGGAGGCCTCCGCCCCCGTGAACTCCGCGCCCGTGACGACAGGCCGTGCCGAGCCGCGCGCGGAAGCGCCGTCGCCTCCGACGAGGGCCTCCGCGCCCCTACCCGAGCGGGCCATCGCCATCATCGGGATGAGCGGGCGCTTCCCGAAGGCGCCCGATGTCGAGACCTACTGGCGCAACCTCCTCGCCGGGCTCGACTGCATCACCGAGATTCCCGCCGAGCGGTGGGACTACCGCCGCTACTTCCATCCCGACCCGACCCACGCGGACACGACGTATGGCCGCTGGGGCGGGTTCATCGACGACGTCGACACGTTCGACCCGTTCTTCTTCAACATCTCCGTGCGCGAGGCGGAGCAGCTCGACCCCCAGCAGCGCCTCTTCCTGGAGTGCGCCTGGGAGACGCTGGAGCACGCGGGCTACGGCAACCGGAAGCTCCTGCGCGAGGCGAACGTCGGCCTCTTCGTCGGCGCGATGTGGAACGAGTACACCCTCATCACCGCCGAGCAGGGCTCATTCCGGGGGCGCTACGCGGGGCCCGGCTCGCTCTACTGGCAGATCGCGAACCGCGTCTCCTACTTCCTCGACCTCACCGGCCCCAGCATCGCCCTCGACACGGCGTGCTCGTCGTCGCTGACCGCCGTGCACCTCGCCTGCCAGAGCATCCTCGACGGGGAGTGCTCCATGGCGCTCGCGGGCGGCGTGAATCTCTCGCTCCATCCGGAGAAGTACATCTACCTCGGCCAGCTCCGCTTCCTCTCCACCGATGGACGGTGCCGCAGCTTCGGCGAGGGCGGAACCGGCTATGTGCCGGGTGAGGGCGTGGGCGCCGTGCTGCTCAAGCCGCTGGAGAAGGCGCTCGCGGATGGAGACACCATCCATGCGGTGATTCGTGGGACGTCCGTCAACCACGGCGGGCGCGCCTCCGGCTTCACCGTTCCCAACCCCCGGCAGCAGGGGCGCCTGGTCGAGACGGCGCTCGCGCGCTCGGGCGTCTCCGCCGCGGAGCTTGGCTACATCGAGTGCCACGGGACGGGGACGTCGCTGGGCGACCCCATCGAAATCCAGGGGCTGAGTCAGGCGTTCGCGCAGGCTGGCGCGGCGAACCGGAAGCAGGTCTGCGCGATTGGCTCGGCGAAGTCCTCCATCGGTCACCTGGAGGCCGCGGCGGGAGTCGCGGGGCTCATCAAGGCGGTCCTCTGCCTGCGGCGCGGGAAGATTCCTCCGAACCTCCACAGCGGCGTCAAGAACC
Organism: Pyxidicoccus fallax; assembly: GCF_012933655.1. Classification (GTDB taxonomy): domain Bacteria; phylum Myxococcota; class Myxococcia; order Myxococcales; family Myxococcaceae; genus Myxococcus; species Myxococcus fallax. Next base: position 37,619 of record NZ_JABBJJ010000021.1, read on the forward strand.
CCAACATCGACTTCACGTCGAGCCCGTTCTTCGTCGCCGAGGAGGTGCTCGACTTCCCGATGCGGGAGGGGTCGCGCTTCGCCGGGCTCAGCTCGTTCGGCGCCGGCGGGTCCAACGCCCATGCCGTCCTGCAGTGGTCCGCGGACTGGGAGCTGACGACGGTGGACGACGCGCGGCCCGAGCTGTTCACCCTCTCCGCCGCCAGCGAGCCCCAGCTCGTGGAGGCGGCCCGCAGGCTGCACCAGGCGCTCACGGCGGAGCACACGGCGCGGTATGCGCCACGCGATATCGCCGCGACGCTCGCCATCGGGCGTACCGAGCTGGCCGAGCGCCTCGCCATCATCGCCAGCTCGCGAGCGGAGCTGGTGGGGGCGCTGGAGTCGTTCCTCACCGCGCCCTCGCGCGCGGCGGCGGTTGTCAGGGGGAGCACGAAGGAGCGGGGCGACACGCCGCCGGACCGCGACGCCATCGCCGGCCTCGTCGCGAGCCGCGACCTCGGCAGGCTCGCGGCGCTGTGGGTGCGCGGTGCCCCGGTGGACCTGGGCGCGCTGTACGCCGGCCGTTCCTGGCGCCGCGTCGCGCTGCCCACGTACCCCTTCGAGCGCCGCCGCTGCTGGATTCCCCCGGCGCCGGGCACGGCTCCCACGGCGACGGGGGCGGCGGTGCTGCACCCGCTCGTGCACACGAACACCTCCACGCTGCGGCAGCAGCGCTTCATGACGGCGCTGAACGGCGAGGAGTTCTTCCTCGCGCACCATGTCGTCGGGGGACGGAAGCTCCTGCCGGCGGTGGCCTCCATCGAAGCGGCGCGGGCGGCGGTGGAGCTGTCGGGCGAGCAGGCGGTCCGCCTGCGGGACTTCGTCTGGATGCGGCCCATCGTCGCGGGTGACGACGGATGCCGTTTCCAGGTCCACCTGCATCCGGCGGAGAGCGACCTGGAGTTCTCGCTCACCGAGGCGGGTGGGGACGGCGACGTCGTCTACGCACGGGGCCGCATCCTGCGCGAGGCGTCGCCGGTGGCTCCGGTGGCGCCCGTCGACCTCGCGGCATTGAAGGCGCGCGCGACGGAGCACGTCGGGCGCGGCGCCCTCTATGCCCGGTTCCAGGCGCATGGCTTCGACTATGGCCCCGCGTTCCAGTCCATCGTCGAGGTGTACCGGGCCGGCTCCGAGTCATTGGCCCGTCTGGAGCTTCCCGCCGTGGCGACTGCTCCGGCGCTCCAGCTCCATCCCTCGCTCCTCGACGGGGCACTCCAGACGGCGCTCGTGCTCATGGATGAGGGTGGGGATACGCGCCAGCCCCCCCTGCCCTTCGCGTTGGGCGCGGTGGAGGTCCACGGAACGCCGGACGGGGCCTGCTGGGCGTGGGTGCGCAGGAATGATGCTCACCGGCTCGATGTGACGCTCGTGGATGACGCCGGGCGGGTGCTGGTCGCGATGCGAGACCTCGTGCTGCGGCGACCGGGAGAGACGGCCCGCCCCGCGACGCCGCGGCCGGAGGTGGCGCCTCCGCTCGCGGCGGCACTGGCGGCCTCGGCCTCGGGACCCACGGAGGGCCTGCGCGCTCATGTCGAGCAGCAGCTCCTCTCCGTCTACGCGGAGCTCCTGAAGGTCGCCGTGGCGGAGCTGGACCCCGAGGTGCCGGTGAGCAACTACGGGGTCGAGTCGGTGATGATGATGACCGTCCTCAGCCGCGTGGAGGCGCTGTTCGGCCGCGCGGTCGAGCCCAACGCCATCGTCGAGCATCCGGCGATTCGGGACTTCGCCACGTACCTCATCGAGGAAGGGGTGGCGACGGCGGAGGCGGTGCGAGGTGGGAGCGCCAGCGGTGGAGCTGCCTCGGCGGTCGGGGCTCCGGAATCTCCGGCGAACTTCCGCGAGGCCTCCGAGGTGCCGCCCTCCTCCACCCGCGGGGCTTCCACGCCAGCCGCGGCGAGCCGCACCCGATCGCCTCGCGTCGCGGTGGTCGCGATGTCGGGACGCCAGCCGCGGTCCGCGAACCTGGAGGAGTTCTGGCGCAACCTCACCGCCGCGCGCCGCCTCACCGGCGAGGTGCCCGCCGACCGCCTCCAGGACTTCCGCACGGCGGGGGGCCTCCCGGACGACCTGCGCCATATCCGCTTCGGTGGGTTCGTGGACGGCATCGACCTCTTCGATGCCTCCGCGTTCGGTGTCTCCGACGCCGACGCGCTCCTCATGGACCCGCAGCAGCGCTTCCTCCTGGAGCTGAGCCGCGAGCTGTTCGACGCGGCGGGGTACCGGCAGGACGAGCTGCTCGGGCGCCGCGTGGCCGTCTTCATCGGCGGCGCGGAGAGCGCGTACCTCCGGCGCCACCGGGCGAGCGTCCCCGACGCGTCCGCTGGCCGGATGGTCGTGAGCACCATCCAGAACATGCTCGCCGCGCGGCTCTCGGACCACTACGGGTTCACCGGCTGGTCCCAGACGGTCGACACGGCATGCTCCTCGTCGCTCGTGGCCATCCACCAGGCCTGCCGCACCATCCTCGCCGGCGAGGCGGAGATGGCGCTCGCTGGCGGCATCGAGATCATCCTCGACCCGTTCTACTTCACGGGCTTCGCGCGCGCGGGCGTGCTCACCGACAGCCCCAACTCGTACGTCTTCGACGAGCGGGCGAACGGCTTCGTCCTCGGCGAGGGCGCGGGGCTCGTCCTCCTCAAGTCCTACGAGGCGGCGCTGCGCGACGGAGACCCCATCCTCGCCCTCGTCGCCGGGTCGGCGGTGAACAACGACGGGCGCACGATGGGGCTCACCACCCCGAACCAGGAGCGCCAGACCGAGCTCATCACCGAGGCGCTCCAGGTGAGCGGCCTCGCGCCCACGGACATCACGTACCTCGAGGCCCACGGCACGGGGACGCTGCTCGGCGACCCCATCGAGGTCCGCGCGGCGACCAAGGCCTTCGGCCGGGGCGCGGAGCGCTGGTGCGCGCTCGGGAGCGTCAAGTCGAACGTCGGCCACTCGCTGCACGCGGCCGGGGTGACGGCCTTCCTCAAGACCGCCCTCGCGGTGGAGCGCGGCGTGATTCCCGCCACCCTCAACTGCGACCACCCGCATCCGCGCTTCCGGTTCGAGGAGTCTCCCTTCCGTCCGAACACGACGACGTCCCCCTGGGCACCGCCGGGAGGAATCCGGCGGGCGGGCATCAGCTCCTTCGGCTTCGGTGGCACCAACTGCCACGTGGTGCTGGAGCAGTTCGTCCGGAACGGGACGCCCCAGACCCGCGGCCCCCTGCCCCCGACGCGCTTCCGGCGCCGGGCCTACTGGCTCGGACGTGCGCCGACCGACGAGCGCATGTCACGGCACGAGCTGCTCCTCCGGCTGAGCCGGGGGGAACTCTCTCCCGAGCAGGCGCTCGAACTCGGACGACAGGCGCGGCACCTCGACTGACAGGACACACCCATGAGTCTGACCGAACGGGACATCTACGAGCGCGTCGCACGGGGAGAAGTCTCCGTCGAGGAGGCCATGAGGCTCCTCGCCGGCCTCGATGCGGGCACCGGGCGCACGGAGGAACTCGGGGACGCACCCCGCGCCTCCGCTGACACCGCGGCCGGTGGGGACTTCGAGGCGCGGGTCCTCCGCTTCCTGGAGGAGCGGCTCCGGCGCGTCCTCCAGCTCACCGGGGAGCTTCCGGTGGACCGGGGCTTCATGAACCTGGGGGCCAGCTCGGCGTCGCTCCTCGGCGCGACCCGGGAACTCGAGCGCGAGCTGGGCGTGGAGCTGTTTCCCACCATCTTCTTCGAGCACGGCAACCTCGCGGCCCTCGCGGCGTACTTCACCGAGCACCACGCCGACAGGATGCGCGAGCTCGTCGACACGCGACCCGCCGCCCCCTCCGTGCCACGGGAGCAGGTGCCCGCCGCTCCCCGGCTCCCAGCACCGGTGCTCGCGCCCTCCTCTGCCCCGGCCCGTGAGCGAGGCGGACGTTCCCCCGGTCCGGTCGACATCGCCATCGTCGGCGTGAGTGGCCGCTATCCCGGAGCGCGCAACGTCCGGGAGTTCTGGCGGGTCCTCGCGGAGGGGCGCGACTGCATCACCGAGATTCCGAAGGACCGCTGGGACCACTCCCGCTACTTCGCCCCGGACCGCGAGAAGCCGTACGGCACCTACAGCAAGTGGGGAGGCTTCCTCGACGATGTCGACAAGTTCGACGCGCTCTTCTTCAACATCTCCCCGAGAGAGGCCGAGCTCCTCGACCCTCAGGAACGGCTCTTCCTGGAGACCGCCTGGGGCGCGCTGGAGGACGCCGGTTACACCCGGGTTGGCATGCGCCGCGGCGGCATCCGCTCCGAAGAGGTCGGCGTCTTCGTGGGGGTGATGTGGAGCAACTACCAGCTCTACGGCGCCGAGGATGCACGTCTCGGGCGCGGCCCCCTGCCCGTCTCCGCGCACTGGTCCATCGCGAACCGCGTCTCGTACTTCTTCGACCTCCAGGGGCCGAGCATGGCGGTGGACACCGCGTGCTCGTCGTCGCTGACCGCGCTCCACCTGGCCTGCGAGAGCCTGCGCACCGGTGACTGCCGGCTCGCCATCGCGGGAGGGGTGAACCTGTCCACCCACCCGTACAAGTACCTGGCTCTCAGCCAGGGCCGCTTCGTTTCGAGCGATGGCCGGTGCCGCAGCTTCGGCGCGGGTGGTGACGGCTACGTCCCCGGTGAAGGCGTGGGCGCCGTGGTGCTGCGCACGCTGGAGGACGCGGAGCGCGACGGTGACCACATCTACGCGGTCATCAAGGGGACCGCCATCAACCATGGTGGCCACGCGAACGGCTTCACCGTACCGAACCCGAACGCCCAGGCCGCGCTGATCCGCCGCGCGCTGGAGCGCTCGGGCGTGGAGCCCTCCACCATCAGCTACATCGAGGCCCACGGGACGGGGACGGCACTGGGGGACCCCATCGAGATCGCCGGGCTGTCACAGGCCTTTCGCGAGCACCTGGCCGGCCGGGACGTCTTCCCCATTGGCTCGGTGAAGTCGAACATCGGGCACCTGGAGTCCGCGGCGGGCATCGCCGGGCTGACGAAGGTGCTGCTGCAGCTGGAGCACCGGACGCTCGTCCCCTCCCTGCACAGCACGCCGGCCAATCCCCACATCGACTTCGCGAGCACGCCGTTCCAGGTCGTGCGTGAAGCCCAGGAGTGGCGTCGTCCCGCTCGTTCAGACGGCGGAGAGGTGCCACGGCGCGCCGCCGTGAGCTCCTTCGGTGCCGGCGGTTCGAACGGGCACGTCATCGTCGAGGAGTACCTGGGGACACGGCGGAGCGTGAATGCCGAGTCCGGGCGGCGTGAGCTGGTCCTCCTCTCCGCGAAGGACCGCGAGCGCCTGCGTGAGCACGCGGCCCAGCACCTGGCGCTGCTGTCGGAAGCCCCTCCGCCGCTCGTGGACCTCGCCTACACGCTGCGGGTCGCCCGGGAGGCGATGCCGGAGCGGCTCGCGCTGCTCGTGCGGGACCATGACGAGCTGCGCGCGAAGCTGGCCGCCTTCGTCGAGCGCGGTGAGCTCGCGGAGGGCGTGTACGCGGGAACGGAGACGGGCGCCCAGGCGCGCCTGCGCGGAGCCGACGCGGAGGACCAGGCGTACGTCCGCATGCTCTTCGACGCCGGAAAGCTGGAGCGGCTCGCGTCCTTCTGGACGTCCGGCTCCGAGATTGACTGGAGCCAGCTCCGCGCCAGCGGCGGGCAGAGGGTGCCCCTGCCGACCTACCCCTTCGCACGTGAGCGTCACTGGCTCGAGGAGGTCCCGGGCGGTGCGGCGCGGGTGACGCCCGAGCCACGGACCGACACGGAGGCTTCGGCTGTCCGCCCGAGCTGCCTCGTGCGGGAGTGGCATGTCTCGCCGCTGTCCGGTGCGCCGGTGCCCCTCTCCAATCGGCGGCTCGTCATCCTCCATGATGCTTCCGCACCCGAGTCGCTCCGCCAGGCGCTCGCGACGCTCGTCCCCGAGCCGCTGCGTGTCATCGAGGTCGGTCGCGTCTCGCGCGCCGCGGCTTCGGGGCGTCCCTCGCTGGACCGGGATGACCTGGACGCGGGGCTCGCGCTCGCCCGCGAGGTGCTCACCCGCGCCCGGGATGTCGAAGGGGTGCTGGACCTCTGCGACCTCACCCGGGCCGACGATGGCGGTCGCGTCGAGTACGGGCGCATCGGCTTCTACCAGGGCGCGCTGGCGGAGCGTGGCGCCGCTCCGTTCCTCCTGCTGCACGTCACGGCGGGGCTCCTCTCTGGAGAGACGCTCGCCGGGGCACCGCTCCATGGACTCGTGACGGCCATCGCGGGCGAGTACCGCGGCGTCACCGCGCGCAGCATCGACGTGGAGCACGGCGACCTCGACCCCGAGCACCTGTTCGCGCTGCTCGCGGCGGAGGCGGCTCGGGGCGCGGCCACTTCCTCGGACCCGCTGGCGGACGAGCGCCAGGTCCGATACCGGAACGGGCAGCGGGAGGTGCCCACGCTCCGGGAGGTGCCGCTGTCGCCGGGGCTCTCCGTCACTTCCGACCGTGCGTATGTCGTCTCGGGCGGGACTCGCGGGCTGGGCGCGGCGTTCGCGCGCCTGCTCGTCGAGAGGGGCGCACGGCGGCTGGCGCTCCTCGGGGCGCAGGCGCTTCCGCCCCGCTCGGAGTGGGCCCGGGTCGCCGGGGAGGATTCATCCGACGGGCAGAAGGTCCGCGCCATCCAGGAGCTGGAAGCGCGCGGCGCGACGGTCCTCCTCTACACGGGACGCATCACGGACCGCGCCGCGCTCCGGCGCTTCTTCGGCGAGGTGCGCGCGAAGCTGGGGCCCGTCGGCGGTGTCCTGCACTGCGCGGGCGCGGTGTCCGACGAGAGTCCGGCCTTCCTCCACAAGACGCGCCGGGGATTCGAGCGCGTGCTGGAGCCGAAGCTGGAGGGCACCCACGTCCTGGCCGACCTGTTGGAGGACGAGCGCCCCGACTTCTTCGTCCTCTTCTCCTCCGTCTCCGCTGTCATCCCCGGTCTCGCGGTGGGACTGTCGGACTACGCGCTCGCGAACGCGTTCCTCGACCGCTTCGCGGAGGTGCAGCACCAGCGGGGGCGGACCTGGTTCCGCTCGTTCAACTGGCCCTCGTTCCGCGACACGGGCTTCGGTGAGGCGACGACCGACGCCTACCGGAAGGCCGGGCTGGCCACGCTCACCGTCGAGCAGGGATTCGCGCTCCTCGACGGGGCCCTGGGCATCGCGGGGGCGCCGGTCGTGCTGCCCTGCATCGGCACGCCCGTGCTCGCTCCCCTGGCTTCCGAGGTAAGCGCTTCGGTCCCGACGGGACGCTCGACGCGGCCGGAGTTGCTCGCCGCGGCCACGCTGTCGGACTCCGCGATGCACCCGCTTTCCGGTCCATCCGTCCCGGCCTCGCGGGAGCGCGCGACACCCCCAGCGTCGGTCGCCAGGGCCACCGTCTCTGCCGGGGCCACTCAATCACGCGCGGAGAAAAGAGAGCAGCAGACGGCAGCATCACGAGGAGATGGTCGCGCGGCGGCGTATGCGGCGCTCGTCCATATCTTCTCGACCGAGCTGAAGCTCGCCCCCGAACGCTTCCGGGGCGACGTCCGTTTCGAGGAGTACGGCGCGGACTCGGTGCTCATCGCCTCGGCGGTGAAGCGCATCGAGAAGGTCGTCGGCGCGGCGTTCGAGCCTGGGCTCCTGCTGGAGCACCCGACGCTCGACTCCCTTTCCTCGCTGATCGCGGAGCGCTACCCGGCGAGCTTCGCCGCCGCTCCTCCCATGGCGGGCGCGGAGTCCGCCACCATTGCCCGTCCGGCCGGCGTACCCCTGGCCTCCGGTATCGGAACGCCCATCCGGGCAACCCCCGCCGAGGCTGCTCATCCGTCTCCAGCCCGAGGACTCCCGAACACGCCAGCCCTCACGGATGAACCCGCCGGGTCAGTCCCGGTGGAGGTTCCTCACCCGGCTCGCGTCTCCCCGGCCACCTCCGCCGCTCCTGGCCGCTCCGTGGCGGCGGAAGCAACGGTTCAATCGATCCCCATCGCCATCGTCGGCATCGCCTGCCGCTTCCCCGGCGCGGAGGACAAGGACCGCTTCTGGGACAACCTCGCGCGCGGCGAGTGCTCCATCCGGGAAGTCCCCCGTGAGCGCTGGGAGTCGGCCCGGTTCTATTCGCCGGAGCCCGGTCCGGGGCGCACGAACAGCAAGTGGGGCGGCTTCATCGATGGCATCGACCTGTTCGACCCCGCGTACTTCCGCATCCACGAGTCCCTCGCCCCGCTGTTGGACCCGTTGCAGCGATTGATGCTGGAGACCTCCCTGCTCGCGACGCTCGACGCCGGCTATTCGCGCGACGAGCTGTCGAACCGCCGGGTTGGCGTCTACGTCGGCACGCGCGTCGGCAACTACATGAGCCGTGTCGAGCAGCCGGAGAAGGCCACCATCGTCGGTATCGGCCAGAACTTCATTGGCGCGCGCATCTCCGACTACTTCAACTGGCGCGGCAACAACGTGGTCATCGACAGCGCCTGCTCCTCGTCGCTGGTGAGCGTCCACCTGGCCTGTCAGGCGCTCCGTGAGCGGGAGGTCGACGCGGCCCTCGCGGGCGGTGTGGACATCCTGCTCGACGAGGTCACCTACCTGACGCTGAGCGCCGCGGGCGCGCTCTCGCCGGACGGCCGTTGCCACACCTTCGACGAGCGCGCGAATGGCTTCGTCCCCGGCGAGGGCGTGGGCGCGCTGATGCTGAAGCGCCTCGATGACGCACTCCGTGACGGAGACCGTGTCTACGCCGTCATCCGTGGGTCCGCCGTGAACAACGACGGGCGCACCATGGGCATCACCACGCCGAACATGGAGGCGCAGATCGAGGTCATCGAGGCGGCGCTCGCCAAGAGCGGCCTGTCACCGGCCGACCTCTCGTACGTGGAGGCGCACGGCACGGGGACCATGATTGGCGACCCCATCGAGCTCAAGGCGCTGGCCACGGTGTTCCGCCGTGAGACCGATGCCCGCGGGTTCTGCGCGGTCGGCAGCGTGAAGACGAACATCGGCCACCTGCTCTCGGCCGCCGGAGTGGCGGGGCTGGTGAAGCTCGCGCTCTCGCTCGACCGGAAGCTGCTCCCGCCGACGCTGCACTGCGAGCGGCCCAACCCGCGCTTCGCGTTCGACCAGTCGCCCTTCTACGTCAACCGCGAGCTGCGCCCCTGGGAGCTCGCCAGCGGACAGCGGCGGCGCGCGGGCATCAGCGCGTTCGGCTTCGGCGGTACGAACTGCCACATGATTCTCGAGGAGCACGCGGGCCCGTACGAGCCGCGCCGGACGCCGCTCCCCGCCCCCGCCTTCAACAAGCGCAGCTATCTCCTCCCCGCACGCCGATGGAACGACACCGGTGTGCCCATCGCGGCCGCGCCGCCGCCGAGCAACGACGCGCCCCTCCTGCGCTTCGAGCCGCTCGCGAGCGTGCCCGGCGACGCCGCCCCGGTCCTTCGCTTCGAGCCTCTCGTGGCCGAGCGGCCGGACCGTTTCCCTTCCAAGGGTGCCAAAGCGCCATGACGAGCATCGTGTTCCCCAGTGTCCAGACGTTGCTGCGCTACGACGACCCCGTGGTGCGCGACCACCGCGTGCATGGCGTGCGGATCCTCCCGGGCGTCGTCTACCTCGACGGGCTCTGCCGCATCGCCGCGGCCGCCGGCATCGCGCCGGAGCGGCTGGAGCTGCGCGACATCCTCTTCGAGACTCCCGTCGCGCTGGCGGAGGGCTTCGACCAGCGCATCTTCTTCCGCTCGGAGTCCACGAACGACGGCGTCCGCGTGCGCATCAGCTCGCGGCGTGAGAAGGACGGCCAGGACCTGGGCTCCAGCGAGGAGGCCATCGCGTCCTGCTCGCTGCACGCGAGAGGCACGGAGCGGATGGCGCGGTCGCTGAACCTCTCCGAGCTCCGGAGCGTCGCGAGCGCGGGCGTGCCGCTCGACGCCATCTACGAGCGCACCGAGCGCCTGGGCATCCAGCACCGCGACTTCATGCGCAGTCGCGGCACGGTCCACCACGCGGGAGACCGCGTCATCGCGGAGCTGTCCCTGGGCAACGAGGCCCTGCGCCGCCGGGAGGACTTCTTCCTCCATCCGGCGTTCCTCGACACGTCGACCATCATCCCGTTCATCGACCCGCACTCGGAGGTGGAGGCCGGGAGCGCGTACATCCCGATGTTCATCCATGCGTTCCGGGCGTGGGGCCGCTCGGGCGAGAAGGTGTACGTGGAGGCCCGCGCGGGAGCGGCCGTGAGGGACCGCGATGTCCTGGAGACCGACCTGAGGCTCTACGACGCCGATGGGCGGCTCATCGCGGAGTACGAGCGGCTCACGGTGAAGCGCGTCCGCGGCAGCGACCTCATCCGCAGGCTGACGACGCCGGTGGCGCGTCCCTCCGTCCCGGACGCGCGGCCTGCCCCGGTCGTCCAGGCCTCCGACGCCCCTCGGCCCCAGACGCGGCGCGCGCGCATCGTCGACGACCTGATGGACCTGGTGACGACGATTGGCCACCTCTCGCGCGCGGACGTCACGGCCGGCGTCGGCTTCTACGACCTCGGTCTGGAGTCGTCCCATCTCCTCGGCATGGCGAAGGCGCTCGAAGGCCGCGTCGGGAAGGCGCTCTACCCGACGCTGCTCTTCGAGTACCAGACCATCGATGCGCTCGCGGGCTACCTCGACGCGCAGTTCGGTGACCAGTACCCGCTGCGGGCCACCACACCCGCGAGCGATGCGCGCCCCGCGGCTCCCGAGGCGGCGCTTCCTCCGGCGGCTCCGGACGACGAGGCGATGTTCTTCGGCTTCGACTGGGAGCCCTCTCCCGTGCTCGCGGATGCGCCGCGCGCCTTGGAGTCGCTGCTCGTGTTCGAGGGCGACGGCCCCCCGCTGCCCATCCCGGCGGCGATGCGCGTGGTCCGCGTGCGCCGGGGCGCGCGATTCGAGGGGCACGGCGACACGTTCACCGTGAATCCCTCCTCGTCCGAGGACCTGCGGCGGCTCATCCGCCAGTTCCAGGCGGAGCAGCGCTCGTTCTCGGCCGTGCTCCACCTGTGGGGATACGGAGCCACCGGGCCCGAGGACACCTTCCTGGAGGACGTGTTCCTCCCCTTCCGCGACCTGGCACGGGCGCTCGCCGAGGTGGGGACGGTGAGCGAGCGGCTGTACGCGTTCCTTCCAGACCGTGACGGGCTCTCCCGCGCCTGGGCCGCCGCGCTGGGAGGGTTCGCCCGCACCGCGCGGCTGGAGGTACCCCGTCCGGCCATCCGCTCCGTCCTCGTGGATGCGTCGGGTGAGCGGGACCTGCTCGCGGTCGCCGCACGCGAGGCCGCCATCGACGCACCGGAGACGGAGGTTCGCTACGTCCAGGGACAGAGGGAGGTGCGCGGGCTCGCACCGCTGGCGCCGCCGCGGCCGGGGCATGCGCTTCGTCGGGAGAGCGTGGTCCTCATCACCGGGGGACTGGGCGGACTCGGGCGTCTGACGGCTCGGCGCCTCGCGGCGACGCTGGGGGCGCGGCTGGTGCTGACCGGACGTCGTGAGCGTGACGCCGAGGCGGACGCCTTCTGTGCGGAGCTGCGGGCACTGGGCGGTGACGCGCTCTACGTCCGTGCGGATGTGTCCTCGGCGGAAGACGCCGCGCGCGCGGTGCGCCTGACGCGCGAGCGATTCGGGGCGCTCCATGCCGTCCTGCATGCGGCCGGAGTGCTCCGCGACGGCTTCATGCGTGGGGCACGCCGGAAGGCGGCGGAGGAGGTCCTGCATCCCAAGGTCTCCGGCGCGCTGAACCTCCTCCGAGCCGCTCGGGGAGATGACCTGGAGCTCGTCGCGTACTTCTCCGCGCTGGCGGCGGTGACCGGCAACCCCGGCCAGAGCGACTACGCGGCCGCGAATCGCTTCCTCGACGCGCTCGCCGAGGAGCAGGAGGCGCTCCGGCTCCGAGGCGCGCACCGTCACCGGACGGTCAGCATCAACCTGCCGCTGTGGCGTGGAGGCGGCATGGGCGTGTCCGCCGCCCAGGCGGAGGCGCTTCGGAAGGGCGCGGGGCTCGGGCTCCTCCCCGACGAGGAGGGGCTCGACCTTCTCGAGGCGTGCCTCGCGGGAGACAGGGCGCAGGTGGCGCTCGTCTGGGGAGAGCCGGAGAAGGTCCGCGCCCGTCCCGAGTTCCACCGTGAGCCGCGCGCCGTCATTGCCTCCACCCCTGCTCGCTCCAGCCGCCGCCTCGACATCGCCGTGGTGGGGATGAGCGGCCGATACCCTGGCGCCTCGGACCTCGACGAGTTCTGGCGGAACCTGGAGGCCGGGCGTGACTCGGTGACGGAGGTTCCCCCGGAGCGCTGGCCCCAGGGCACCTACCCCACGGACGGCGCCCCGCTGTGCCGCTTCGGCGGGTTCCTGAGCGACGTGGACAGGTTCGACCCGCTGTTCTTCCGCATCCCTCCCGGGACGGCGGCGTTCCTCGACCCGCAGGAGCGGCTCTTCCTGGAGACCGCCTACGCCGCCGTCGAGAACGCCGGCTACAAGCCCGAGGACTTCACCGCGCCGAGGAACCGGGTCGGCGTCTTCGTGGGCGTCATGTGGGGCGACTATCGCCTCATCGGCGCCGACGCCGCTCGCCAGGGGGCGCCCGTCGCCACCTCGTCGCTGTTCTCCTCGACGGCGAACCGCGTCTCGTACTTCTTCGACTTCGTCGGGCCGAGCATGGCGGTGGACACCGCCTGCTCCTCGTCGCTGACGGCGCTCCACCTGGCGTGCACCAGCATCGCGCGGGGCGAGTGCGACGCCGCCATCGCCGGTGGCGTCAACCTGCTGCTCCATCCGGACAAGTACCTGCTGCTGCGCCGGATGAACATGACGTCGTCCGACGGGCGGTGCCGCTCCTTCGGTGCCGGGGGCGACGGGTACGTGCCCGGCGAGGGCGTCGGGGCGCTCTTCCTCAAGCCGCTGGAGCGCGCGCTCGCGGACGGCGACACCATCCACGGCGTCATCCGCGGCACGGCCGTCAACCACGGCGGGCGCGCGGCGGGCTACACCGTGCCCCACCCCGTGGCGCAGGCGGAGGCCATTCGCCGCGCGCTGGACGAGTCGGAGGTCGAGCCCGACAGCATCGGGTACATCGAGGCGCACGGCACGGGCACGTCGCTCGGTGACCCGGTGGAGGTCGTGGGGCTCGGCCGGGCCTTCGCTGGCCGCACGCGTCCGCTGGCCATCGGCTCGGTGAAGTCCAACATCGGCCACCTGGAGGCGGCGGCGGGGGTCGCGGCGGTGTCGCGGGCCTTGCTGCAACTGCGGCACGGGCGCATCGCGCCGTCGCTCCACTCGCAGACGCTCAACCCCGCCATCGACTTCGCGTCGACCCCGTTCCGCGTCCCCCAGGTCGTCGAGCCCTGGCCCCGCCCGAGCGGCCCGGAAGGCGAGCTGCCCCGTCGCGCCGGTGTGAGCTCGTTCGGCGCGGGCGGCTCGAATGCCCACGTCATCGTCGAGGAGTTCATCGACACGCGGCCCGTGGCCTCGGTGCGGGAGCGGGAGCTGCTCGTGCTGTCGGCGCGCTCGCCGGAGCGCCTGCGCGTCCATGTCACGCGGATGGCCCGGTACCTGCGCACCACCGACCGCACGGACTTCGGGAACATCGCTCGTACCCTGCAGGCCGGCCGCCCCGCGCTGGAGGCGCGCCTCGCGCTCGTCGCGGAGAACGTCGGCGACGCGGCGGACCGCCTGGAGCGGTACCTCGCCGGGAACGCGAGCGGCGTGTTCACGGGGACGGCGGAGACCTGCGGTGATGCGTCGGAGCTCGCGGAGCGCTACCGGGCCGGTGATTTCGAGGGCGCGGCGGCGCTGTGGGTCCGGGGCACGCCCGTGGACTGGAGCGCGCTCAATGGTGGGCCCCGTCGGCGCATCCCGCTCCCGGGCCAGCCCCTGGAGCGGAAGCGGTTCTGGATCGACGTGCCCGCCTCCACGCCCGCGACCGACATGGGCTTCATCGCCCAGGTCCGCCGGACCTTCGAGCAGGGCCTCACGCCGACGAACGAGGAGCTGGAGCGGGGCCACGGGAAGCTTGGCCACTACGCCGCCGCCGCGCTCTACCGGCGCTTCCGCACGATGGGCTTCCCCGCCGAGGGAGAGACCTCCGACGTCCGGACGCTGAAGGAGCGGATGCGGGTGCGGGAGACGTTCGGCCGTCTCTTCGACGCGTGCCTGGAAGTCCTCGAACGTCACGGGGCGATTGCCCGCGAGGGAGAGCACGTCCGGGTCATCGGCACCGAAGAGGACGCGGCACGGCTGCGAGAGGAGCTGCTGACGCGGTTCCCGGAGATGACGCCCTACCTCCGCCTGCTCGACACCTGCCTGGACGCGTACCCGGAAACGCTCCGGGGCGAGCGCGCGGCCACGGACGTGCTCTTCCCCAACGCGAGCCTGGAGCTCACCAGCGCCATCTACCGGGGCAGCCGCGCGTACGCGTTCACCAACGACCTGGTCGCCCGGTTCCTCACCACCGCCGTCCAGGCGCGACGGTGCCCGTTCCGCATCCTGGAGGTCGGCGCGGGGACGGGAGGCACGTCGAGGGCGGTGCTGGAAGCCCTCGCGCGCCTCGGCGCCGAGGTCGAGGTCCACTACACCGACATCTCCGGCGGGTTCGTCGCCCACGGGCGGGAGACCTTCTCTCGGGCCTACCCCTTCACCCGCTTCCGCATCCTCGACATCGAGAAGGACCCCATCGCCCAGGGGTTCACGGCGAATGGCTTCGACGCGGTGTTCTCCGCGAACGCCGTGCACGCTGTGGCGGACATCCAGGGCGCCCTGGGGCACATCAAGCAGCTGCTCGCTCCGGAGGGACTGCTGGTCCTGAGCGAGGCGACGTCGAACACCGAGGCGCTGGCGCTGACGTTCGGGCTCCTCGATGGCTGGCACCGTTATCGCGACCCGGAGCGGCGCATCCGGAACTCGCCGCTCCTGTCCGTCGAGGGTTGGCGCGAGACGCTCACCCGCTCCGGCTTCAGGAGCTTCACCGCCTATGGCCCGGGCCTCTCCGCCGACGCGGACCTGAGCCAGCGAGTCATCGTCGTCGAGAACGACGGAGTCGTACCGGCGCGGAGCACGGTGACTCCCGAGGTGGCCGCTGCCCCGGTGCCCGCGCCCATGGCGGCCCAGGGCAGGGAGCGGCCGGAGGCACTGGAGCGCGCCATCGCCGCGCTCGTCGCCGAGGGGCTCGGAGCCAGCCTGGAGGACATCCGGCCCGAGCGGTCCTTCTCCGAGTACGGCGTCGACTCGATTCTCGCGGTGAAGATTGTCGAGCGCGTCAACACGCGGTTCGGACTGAGCCTCAAGTCCACCGTGCTGTTCGACCACCCTTCCGTGCGGGCGCTGGCACGCCATGCGGCGGCGCAGGGGGCTCGCGCGCAGGCCGAGGCGCCCGTGGCTCCGGAGCCGCCCGCGTCCCCTGCTCCCGCCGCGCCACGTCCCACGGTGTCGAGCGCTCCGCGTCCGGCGTCCGGTACGTCCCTGGACATCGCCGTCATCGGCATGTCGGGCCGCTTCCCGGGCGCTCGGGACTACCGCGAGCTGTGGGCGAACCTCGTCGCGGGCCGTGACTCCGTGACGGAGGTTCCTCCCGAGCGGTGGAACGTGTCCGACCACTTCCAGCCGTGGCCGCCGGTGCTGGGGAAGACGTACTCGAAGTGGGGCGGCTATCTGACCGATGTCGACCGGTTCGACCCGCTCTTCTTCAACATCGTCCCGGCGGAAGCGGACTTCATGGACCCGCAGCAGCGCCTCTTCCTGCAGGAGAGCTGGAAGGCGCTCGAGGACGCGGGGCTGGACGCGAGCCGCCTCGCCCGGGCCCGCTGTGGGGTGTTCGTCGGGGCGACGTCGTCGGACTACGCGACGCTCATCCGCGAGCGGGGGCTGTTCGGCTCGAACCAGGTGTTCACGGGGAACAGCCTGGCCATCCTGCCGGCGCGGGTGTCCTACCACCTGAACCTGAAGGGCCCCTGCTTCGCCGTGGACACGGCGTGCTCGTCGTCGCTCGTCGCGCTCCATCAAGCGTGTCAGAGCCTGGCGAGTGGCGAATGTGAACTGGCCCTCGCGGGCGGGGTATCCGTGTTCGTCACGCCCGAGTACCACCTGCTCGCGTCGTCGCTCGGGATGCTCTCGCCCGGAGGGCGCTGCAAGGCGTTCGATGACTCCGGCGACGGCTTCGTGATTGGCGAGGGAGCGGGAGTCGTCGTCCTCAAGCCGCTCGTGCGCGCCATCGCCGACGGAGACTTCATCCACGGGGTCATCAAGGGCATCGCGGTGAACCAGGACGGGCGGACGAACGGCATCACCGCGCCCAGCTCCCTGTCCCAGACGGAGCTGGAGCTGGAGGTGTACGAGCGCTTCGGCATCCACCCGGAATCCATCGGCTACGTCGAGGCGCATGGCACGGGGACGAAGCTGGGCGACCCCATTGAAATCGAGGCGCTCACCGCGGCGTTCCGCCGGTACACCGACCGGCGCCGGTTCTGTGCCATCGGCTCCATCAAGTCGAACATCGGCCACCCGTCCCACGCGGCGGGAGTCGCCGGCCTCATCAAGGTCCTGCTCGCGCTGCGCGAGCGGCGGCTGCCTCCATCGCTGCACTTCCACACGCCCAACCGGCTGATCGACTTCGAGGCGTCGCCGTTCTACGTGAACACGGAGCCGCGAGACTGGGAGAGCACCGGTCCCCGGCGCGCGGCGCTGAGCTCGTTCGGCTTCAGCGGGACGAACTGCCACCTCGTGGTGGAGGAGCACCCGGATTCTCGGCCTCGAATGAGCGGACAGCGGCAGGTGCTCGTCCCGCTGTCGGCCCGCACGGAGGCGTCGCTGCGCCGGTACGCGACGGAGCTCGGCCAGTTCGTCGCGGACCATCCCGGCACCGACCTCGCCGACCTGGCGTCCACGCTCCAGATGGGGCGCGCCCCGTTCGAGCACCGGATGGCGCTCGTGGTGGGCTCGGTGGAGGAGCTGCGGACGAGGCTCGCCGCCGTGGCTTCGGGCGCGGAGGCTCCAGGGCTGTACCGAGGGGCCGTGGACCCGGATGTGGTGTCCGACCGGGTTCGGCTCGCGCCGGAGGCGGACCCGCACGCGAGCGCGAAGGCGTGGGCGTCGGGCACGGCGGTGGACTTCTCCAGCCTCTACGTGGGGACGGCGCCCAGGCGCATCCCGCTGCCGACGTACTCGTTCGAGGCCGAGCGGTGCTGGCTTCCAGAGGTGGCATCGACACGTGTGCTCCCCCTGGCTTCGCGACCCGTGATGGCTCCCTCCCCTGAGCCCACCGGGAACGTGGAGGCACCGCTGGCCGCGCCTGAATGTTCCGCGCTGTCGCCCACGGCGGGGCCTCGGACGTCCCCTGCCCCAGCCTTCACCGCAGTGCCCCTCGTGAAGCCCGCTCCCGTCGCCGGGACTGACGCGCGGCCGAGGCTCGCCGCGCAAGAAGCCGGTGGCGCGCGCGGCGAGCAACTCGCCTCGGTGCTTCTGCGTGCCGCTTCCGAGCAGCTCAGCGTGGCGGCCGGGGAGCTGGACTTCCATGCTCCATCCGAGGAGCTCGGCTTCGACGAGGTGACCCGCGCCGCGCTGGTCGAGCACCTGAACTGCGAGCTGGGCACCGACCTCCGGACGGACGTGTTCTCCGTCGGGACCTCCCTTTCCGAACTGGCCGGGCAGCTCGCGAGCGCTCCGGTCCTCCCTCCTCCGCAGGTGAAAGAGCCTTCCATGAATCCACCGCGTTCCACTCCCGAGGCGAAGGTCATCGACGAGGACCTGCGCCGCCGGGCGACGGACTACATGAAGCGCTCGCTCGCCGAGGCGTTCCGGCTCCCGCCGGAGCGTCTGCGGACGCGCACGCCCCTGCAGGACTACGGAATCGACTCCGTCCTCATCAACCAGTTCAACAAGCAGCTCGAGGCGTCCTTCGGCCCGCTGCCGAAGACGCTGTTCTTCGAGTACCAGACCCTCCACGACCTGGCCGGCTACCTCGCGCGGCACCACGAGGAGCGACTCGTCGCCGTGCTCGACGGGCGCTCCGGTGGAACGAACGTTCCTTCCACGCCGGTGCCGCCGCCAGCCGCGCCCGTCAGTCCTCCCCCACCCTCGCCCGAGCCGCGGCCGGCGCGAAGCCCCTCCCCCGAACGAGGCACCATGAAGCAGGACATCCAGGACATCGCCATCATCGGCATGGCGGGGCGCTACCCCATGGCCCGCGACAACGACGAGCTTTGGGAGAACCTCCTCGCCGGGCGAGACGGCATCGTCGAGGTTCCCCGGGAGCGTTGGGACCACGGCCAGTACCTCAGCGACGACAAGGACGAGCCCGGCACCACCTACGCGAAGTGGGGAGGCTTCCTCTCCGACGTCGACAAGTTCGACCCGCGCTTCTTCAACATCTCTCCGAAGGAAGCGGAGACGATGGACCCGCAGCAGCGCCTCTTCCTGGAGACGTCGTGGGCCGCCCTGGAGGACGCGGGGTACACGCCCCGCCGCCTCGCCGCGAGCGCCAAGGCCCGGGGAAAGAAGGACGCGGGCGTGTTCGCCGGGGTCATCTACGGCGAGTACAGCTTCTTCGTCGACATCCCCATCGCCGGGTACTGGGCCGTCCCCAACCGCGTCTCCTACCACTTCGGGTTCAACGGCCCGAGCTTCGCCGTGGACACGGCGTGCTCGGCGTCGCTCACCGCCATCCACCTGGCCTGCGAGAGCCTGCGGCGCGGCGAGTGCGCCTACGCCATCGCGGGCGGGGTGAATGTGTCCATCCACCCAGGCAAGTACCTGCTCATGTCCTACGGCCGCTTCGCCTCCAGCGACGGCCGCTGCCGCTCGTTCGGTGCCGGCGGTGACGGCTACGTCCCCGGCGAGGGCGTCGTCGCGCTCATCCTCAAGCCCCTCCAGGATGCTCGCGAGGATGGCGACCGCATCTACGGCGTCATCCGGGCCAGCACCATCAACCACGGTGGCCACACCAACGGCTTCACCGTGCCGAGCCCGAACGCCCAGGCCGAACTCATCACCGAGGCGCTGGAGCAGGCGCGGGTCGACCCTCGGGACCTGAGCTACGTCGAGGCCCATGGCACGGGCACCTCGCTCGGGGATCCCATCGAAATCACGGCGCTGACGAAGGCGTACCGCCGCTTCACGCAGGACCGGCGGTACTGCGCCATCGGGTCGGCGAAGTCGAACATCGGCCACCTGGAGGCCGCCGCCGGGGCGACCGGTATCGTGAAGACGCTGCTCCAGCTCCAGCACGAGACGCTGGTGCCCTCGCTGCACTCCCAGACGCTGAACCCCAACATCGACTTCGACTCCAGCCCCTTCTACGTCGTCCGCGACGTCCAGCCCTGGCCGCGCGGCCGAGGCGGAGACGAGGGGCAGCCGCGCCTCGCCTCGGTGAGCTCGTTCGGCGCGGGTGGCTCGAATGCCCACGTCATCATCGAGGAGCACCTCGAACCCGTGAGCACGGCGAGGCCGGCGGGCGGGCCGCAGCTCATCCTGCTGTCGGCGCGCCGCGAGGAGCGCCTCCAGGAGGCCGCGCGGAACCTGCTCCGGTTCCTCCGCTCCAGCCGGGGGCTGCGGACGCCGCTCGCGGACATCGCCTGGACGCTGATGGTGGGCCGCGAGGCCTTCGAGCACCGGCTCGCGCTGGTGGCGTCGTCGCACGAGGACCTCATCGCCCGGCTGGAGGACTTCGTTGGTGGCCGGAAGGCGCAGGGTGCCTTCGTCGGCGTGGCGCGCACGCACCGCGACGCGGACGACCTCCCGGGCGAGGCCGAGCCGGATCGCGAGTACCTGCGGAACCTCCACGAGCGTGGGTACCTGACGCGGCTCGCGGAGTTCTGGAGCCAGGGATGGCTCATCGACTGGGAGGCGCTGCGCGGCCCACGGCGCGGGCGCATCGTCAGCCTGCCGTCCTACCCGTTCGCGCGGGAGCGCTACTGGATTGTGCCCGAGGAGTTCCAACGCCAGGGCGCGGCGCCGCGGTTGCCCGCCACCGCGGTCGCGACGCAGGCCACGACCCGGTCCGAGCCTGGAAATGCTGGAAGCGCCCCGTCGCGAGTGGGCCATGTGGCCGCTCGTGAGCCCGCGAGCGCCGGAGACACCTCGACGCGAGTGGGCCATGTGGCCGCTCGTGAGCCCGCGAGCGCCGGAGACACCTCGACGCGAGTGGGCCATGTGGCCGTTCGTGAGCCCGCGAGCGCAGGAGGTGCTTCGATGCGAGCGGCACCGGCGGCCGGTGAGCCGGGCAACGCAGGGAGCGCTTCGGGGCGATCGGCACCGGGCGCGGTGGCCTCGGCCGCCTCTCCGGCCAGCGGCGACTTCCGGACGCGGCTGGAAGCCCAGGTGAAGAGCATCTTCGCGGAGCTGACGAAGCTCCCCGAGTCCGAACTCGACGTGGACGCCGACTTCATGGACTTCGGCTTCGACTCCGTGGCGTCGGTCCGCATGCTCAACCGGCTCATGAAGCTCTACGGAGCCCGCGTCCCGGCGACGGCGATGCAGGAGTACAACACCATCCGCTCCTTCGTGGGCCACGTGGTCGACGCCGGCTACATCCAGGAGGACATGGCGCCCGCCGCGCCGACACCGAGCACTCACGCCAGCGCGGCCCCCGCCGCGCCCACCGTCACGCTCGCTTCGGAGAAGCTCACCCGCGAGACGCCATTCCAGGTGGAGAACATCTTCATCACCGGTGTGACGGGCGTGCTCGGCGGCAAGCTCCTGCATGACCTGCTCGACACCACGAACGCGCGCATCGCCTGCCTCGTGCGAGGCGAGTCCGTGGAACAGGCGAAGCGCCGCATCCAGTACTTCCTGGAGACGTACGACCCGCAGGGGCGCCTCACCCAGGCGTTCCACGAGCGCGTCACGCCCATTCTCGGTGACGTCACGCTGGACCGCTTCGGCCTGGACACCGCGGCCTACGCGCGCCTCGCGGCGGAGACCGACGTCACGTTCCACGCCGCCGGCAAGACGACGCTCGTGACGTTCTACGAGGCGCTCGCGCCCATCAACGTCGAGGGCACGCGCCGGGTCATCGACTTCGCGCTGCTGACGAAGCATCGGTACATGGTCTACGTGTCGAGCTTCAGCGCCTTGGGCGACCGGCTCAACTTCAACAACCCGCCGTTCACCGAGCGAGACCTGGACATGGGCCAGGGCTACGACCACCTGCCCTACCAGGAGACGAAGTACCAGGCCGAGAAGCTCATCCGCGCGGCGACGGAGCGGGGGCTCGTGTGGAACATCTTCCGCCCGGGCAACATCATGGGTGACGGGCGCAACGGCCGGTATCCGTTCGCCGAGGTCAGCGTCAAGGGCGTCTACTACGACATCTTCAAGACGGTCATCGAGTCGGGACTGTCGATGATGTCGCCGGTGCACTGGGACATCACCCCCGTGGACTACGTGAGCGCGGCGATGATCCACCTCGCGCTGAAGCGGCCGTCCTACCGGGAGACGTACCACCTGACCAACCCCGACATCCGCCGCTACTACGACGTGGTCAACCACCTGCGTGACTTCGGCTACGACATCCAGTTCACCCCCATCGACGACTACTTCCGCCTCGCCAACGAGCGGCGCATCCTGCGCAAGGGGACGAACACGCCGTACGACAGCCAGACGCTGGAGATGTTCAAGTACGGCGTCGAGATCTTCGGGAAGATCCACTACGAGGAGAGCTCGTACGCCAACTGCGCGTATACGCGGAGCATCCTCGGGCCGGTGGGAATCGACTGCCCGACCATCGCGCAGCTCATCCCCGTGTACCTGGAGCACTGCATCGCGGTGGGCTACCTGCCGCCTCCCGACATGCGTGTGCCCGCCACACCCTCGGCGTTGGTGAATGGCGCGCTCGCGCAGGTCGGCTGACCGTGTCCCCAGGAAGGGCATCTCGACATGACGACTCGCGCTGACATGCTGGCCGGTACACAGGATGCCGTCGTCTTCCCGGGCCAGGGCTCACAGCGGCCCGGGATGGGCGCGGACTTCTACAAGCAGTGGCCCATCGCCCGCCGCACGTTCGAGGAGGCGTGTGACGCGGTGGGAGAGAACCTGGTCCAGCTGTGCTTCGAGAAGGACCCCCGGCTCCACCTCACCGAGTTCACCCAGCCGTGCATCCTGACGATGGAGATCGCCGCGTACCGGGCGCTCGTGGAGGCGTTCGGCCTGGGGGCCACGGTCTTCGGTGGGCACAGCCTCGGCGAGTACACCGCGCTGGTGGCCGCCGGAGCGATTCCGTTCGCGGATGCGGTCCGGCTCGTGCGGAGGCGGGGGGCCTTGATGCAGCAGGCGGTACCCCAGGGCAAGGGAGCGATGGCGGCGCTGCTCGTGGACGACATCGAGAACTCCGGCGCGCTGCGCATCGCGAAGGCGGCCGGGGCCGAGGTGGCGAACCACAACTCGCTGGCGCAGGTGGTCATCAGCGGAACGGCCGAGAGCATCGACCGGGCGAAGCGCGAGCTGGCCGAGGCGCTGCCCGCGCTGAACTTCATCCCGCTCCAGGTCAGCGCGCCGTTCCACTCCAGCCTGATGCGCTCCATCGAGGTGGAGTTCCGTGCCTACCTGGAGTCGTTCGAGCGAAACTTCCGGCCGGAGCTGGCCGCGCGGGTGACGTCGAACTTCACGGGCGGGTTTTATGAGGCGCGGTCGCTCACGGCGAACCTCGTCCAGCAGATCGCCGGCTCGGTGCGGTGGCTCGACAACATGCGGGCGATTGGTGCTCGGGCGCGGCGCATCTATGAGATTGGGCCCGGCGCGCCGCTGATGAAGTTCTTCCAGACGCTCGGCCGGTCCGTGACGCCGATGACGAAGGTGGCGGACGCGGAGGCGGCGCTCCGGGAGTATTCGCCTCCGCGGGCGGAGCCTTCCACTTCACGTTCGTCGAATGGTGTGACAGGCCCGGCGGCCTGGAATGCCGCTGTGCCTGAGAGCCGGCCGGTCAGGATGTCCATCACGGCGGTCGTGCCCGAATCGCCTTCTCCGGTCGCCGCTCCTGCCTCGGTCCGTACGGTTCCGCAGCCCGAGCGGGCCTCTGGCACACGGGCCCTCATCGATGCGGAGCGGCTCGGCGACGCGTCATTCCGAGCGGACCACAACGTGCGCCTGGCCTACGTCGCGGGCGCGATGGTGAAGGGCATCGCCTCCCCCGAGCTGGTCATCCGCATGGGGCGCGCGGGGCTCCTCGCCTTCTTCGGCTCGGGCGGCCTCAGCCTGGAGCGCATCGAGGAGGGCATCCGCCGCATCCAGTCCGCCCTGCCGCCGGGCGCGCCGTGGGGCGTGAACCTGCTCCACAACATCAACCATCCGGAGATGGAGGATCGCACCGTTGACCTGCTCCTGCGCCTCGGCGTCCGCTGCGTGGAGGCGTCTGCGTACACCGTGCTCACCCCTGCCGTGGTGCGCTATCGGCTCAAGGGAGCCCGGCTGTCCGGTGACCGCGCGCGCCCGGCGAATCGGCTGATGGCGAAGCTGTCCCGCCCCGAGGTGGCGCGCCAGTTCGTCTCACCACCTCCCGAGCGCATCGTCCGGATGCTCCACGAGAAGGGCCTCATCAGCGACGAGGAGGCCCGCGCGGCGGCCCGGCTGCCGATGGCGGATGACCTCTGCGCCGAGGCGGACTCGGGCGGGCACACCGACAAGGGCGTCGCTTTCAGCCTCCTCCCCGCGATGATGCACCTGCGTGACGAGGCCATGGCCGAGCACCGCTACCCGGCGCGCATCCGCGTGGGCGCGGCGGGAGGCATCGGCACGCCCGAGGCCGCCGCCGCCGCCTTCACGATGGGCGCGGACTTCATCCTCACCGGCTCCATCAACCAGTGCACGCCCGAGGCCGGGACGAGCGACCTCGTGAAGGACATGCTCGCCGACGCGGACATCCAGGACTTCGCCATGGCCCCGGCGGGCGACATGTTCGAGCTGGGCGCCCGCATCCAGGTGTTCCGCAAGGGCGTCTTCTTCCCCGCCCGGGGAAACAAGCTGTACGAGCTGTACCAGCGCCACGAGTCGCTCGACGCCATCGACGAGAAGACGCGCGAGCAACTGGAGAAGCAGTACTTCAAGAGGAGCATCGCCGAGGTCTGGGCGGAGACGCGTGCGTACTACCTGCGCGCGGATCCGGCCCAGGTCGAGCGCGCCGAGAAGAACGGCCGCCACAAGATGGCGCTCGTGTTCCGCTGGTACTTCGTGGACACCATGCGGCGCGCCCAGCGCGGTGACGCGGCGGACAAGGTGAACTTCCAGGTCCACGGCGGTCCGGCGCTCGGCTCCTTCAACCGCGTGGTGAAGGGCACGCCGCTGGAGAGCTGGCGGAACCGCCACGTGGACGAGCTGGCCTGGTTCCTGATGCGCGGCGCGGCACGGGTGCTGGAGGAGCGCTGGCTCCGGTTCAGCTCCAGCGCCGTGGCGGAGCGGGTGGCCTGATGTGGGGCCGCGAACCCGCCTGAGAGGGCGTAGGCGCAAGCTCGAAGTCTTCGGCTTTTCGGGCGTAACGTGCTGGCGGCGCGCTCTTTTCATCCGAGGGTTCGATGGGACAACCGACTCGACTGACGGTCAGGCCTCAGACGTTGATGGCGGTGCGGGACGTGAAGGCCAGCAGCGCCTGGTATCAGACCTTGCTGGGAGTCGGCTCGGGATGCGATCCGGACCATCCTCATCGCCTCGTCTATGACAGACTCCTGAGTGGGGACACCCTGGTTCTCCAGCTGCACAGATGGGATGCCGAGGACCACCCCAACTTGATTGATCCCGACCGGGCACCTCATGGCCATGGCGTCCTTCTCTGGTTCGAAGTCGATGACTTCGATGCCGCCGTGGACCGCGCCAGACGTCTGGGTGCTCGGATCCTCGAAGAGCCGCACGTCAATCCAGCTCCGCGGCATCGAGAGATCTGGCTCCAGGACCCAGATGGCTATGTCGTCGTCCTCGCCAGTCCAGACGGAGAGGCAGATGCGGCGTGAATCCTCGCCGAGTGCGTGTGGTGCGCGGCGCAGGTGCGTGAGCCTGCCTCGCCGTGGAGGTGTCAGACTGGACGCTGCGGTCGCGCCTTTTAGTCCCGCCCGGGAGCGCGAGGACGGATGAGTCGGTTCTTCTGGTTGGATGAGGACAGGGCGGCAGCAGCGAAGTACGGCGGGGAAGTCAACGCGTGGCACAAGCTGGGGCTGCCGGGCGTGAAGTGCCACACGTGCGGCGCCACATGGAGCGATGTGGGCCATGAGTATCCATGCGTTGACCTGTCGCGCTTGCCGGAGCGTGGTGAGTTCGAGAAGCCGAGGCCCGAGCCCTTCCTCGAGTTCGCTCGCCTTCGGGAGCTGGTGCGTCCCCTGGCTCCTCCCAATGCGGAGCTGCCCCCCGGGACGGGCTTCGGTCCGCTGGTGGGCCAGGCTTCCGGGGAGTTCGGCCCCATCGTGTGGGTGTGGGGCAGAAGCTTCTCATGCGTCGGGACGTGCTGACGCGGCTTCAGGTAGAGGGCGTGCAAGGGCTATTAGGCTGTCGGACGGAGTTGCGGTTCCGTCAGAAGCACCCGCCGGAGCTGCTGGAGCTCCAGATTGAGCCTCGCGGCAGACTGCACGCGGACTGCCTTCCGCCGGACCTGCCTCCGCCGTGCGCGACCTGTGGCCGAGTCGGGTTCCGGCTGCCAGAGCAGCCCATCCTGGACGCCGCCTCACTCCCCACGGGCGTGGACCTGTTCCGGGTCGGAAACTTCGCGACGATGGTCATCGGCACCGATCGCTTCATGGAGGCCGTGCGACGCCTGGAACTGGATGGCATCACCTTTCGCGAGGTACCCATGCGGTAGACGTCACTATCGCGCGCTCCCGAGGACCTGGTGGACCCGCTCCAGGTCCTCCGGTGACACGTGAAGGTGCGAGTGCTTCGGAGACACCACCGCGAGCACGTAGCCGCCCATCACCCACGCCCGGGACCGGTACTGCGCGAAGTTGCGGAAGAGACAGCCCCACCCTCCTTCCGCGTGCGGCTCGAACGTCTCCGCCTCCAGCACCTCGAACGGCGTCGTCAGCCCGCACCGCAGCGCCTTGGAGAGCCCCTCCTTCATCGCCCAGAGGATGTTCACCGCCAGCTCGCCCCCACACGCCGCGCGCCGTGCCAGCTCGAGCTCTCGCGCCGACATCACCGACTCGAACACGCCCGTCCGCTGCGGGTCCACCCGCTCCACGTCCACTCCGAGGATGTGCTCCGGCCCGCAGGCCACGGCCACCCCCACCGTGCCCGCATGGCTGAGTGAAACGACCGGCGGCTCCCCTCCCGTGCCCCGGACGATGGGTTGCTCGAACACGCCCGGGGAAATCTCCACCGCGTTCATCGGCACTGACACCCCCAGCGCCCGGACCGCGAGCTTCGCCGCCTGACGCCCCAGGTAGAAGCTCAGCCGGCGCGAGTCCGCGCGGAACTCGTCGAGCCGCCGCAGCTCGTTCGGGTGGAGCACCTCCCGCGCCCGCGCGTCGAGCCCGATGGCCGTCTCGCGGTGCACGCACGCCAGCACCCCCGGCACCCGCTCGCCGTGACGCACCATTCCCAGCGACACCGTCGCGGACGCTTCCACCACGAGAGACCCAGGGCTTCCCGGCTCGGTCATTCCCCCGGATTCTGGGGCAACTGGCACCCCGCCTCAACGTGCACCCCGCCCTCCGCTGCGGCAGGATGCACGCCGTGATGACCCACGTCGTCTTCGACTTCGACGGAACGCTGGCGGACTCGCTGGGCGCCATCGTCCAGCTCTACAACGCGCTCGCCGAGAAGAGCGGCTACCGCCCGCTCACCGCCGACAACCTGGAAGAGCTTCGCGCGCTCTCCATCCTCGACCGATGCAAGCGGATGGGCATCCCGCCCTACCACCTGCCCTCGCTGGCGGTACAGATGGGCCGGAACCTCCGGAGCGCCATGACCTCCATCCCCTTCCACGAGGGCATCCCCGAACTGCTGCGCGACCTGAAGGCCCGGGGAATGGAGCTCTTCATCCTCTCCTCCAACAAGGAGGAGAACATCCGTGCCTTCCTGAAGCACCAGGCCGCCGAGCACCTCATCACCGGCTTCCATTGCAGCAGCAGCCTCTTCGGCAAGGCCCGGATGCTGCGCGCCCTGATGAAGGCGAACCGGCTCCGGCCCGACCAGCTCGTCTACGTGGGTGACGAGCACCGGGACATCGTGGCCTGCAAGGAGGCGGGCGTGCGGGTGATTGCCGTGCGCTGGGGCGCCGACGCCGACAGCCGCCTGCGCGAGGCCGGGCCGGACTTCCTCGCGGACACACCCGCCGACATTCTCGCGTGCGTGAGCCGCTGGTCCACGTAGACCGTGGGAGCCCAGCTCCTTCTGCCCCGCGGACTGCTGAGCGTCAGCGCAGCTCCACGGTGAGGCCGCCGAAGGTCATGTTGGCCCGCTGGCCCCTATCCCCCGAGTGCGTCATGGGGGCATCCGCCAGCCCCACCGCCACAATCTCGTCGTCCCGAGCATCCACGCCCAGCAGGTGGAAGTGCCGCTGACTCCCGTCCAGCGGCACGGTGCGCATCCGCGACAGGTCGCCTCCGGCGGAGAACATCGCCAGCAGCGGGCCCGAGCCCCGGCTGATGCTCATGCCATTGGCCCAGCGGTCCCAGCCCGACGCGCCCACCGCGAGCAGCCCGCTGTCCGTCCAGCGCAGCGCCGAGATGTGGTCCGCTCGCGGCCCGCCCAGGACGTGCGAGAAGCGCAGGCTCCCGGTGCGCCGCTCGAACACCGCCACATAGCCGTCGTACGGCGTCATCCGGTCGCCCGCGCCCGGGGACGACTCGTAGTAGTCGATGGCGCCCTGCGCGTCCTCGCGCACGAAGGAGCCGGCGATGGCGACGTCCCCGCCCCTCGCGGCCAGGTCGAACACGACGAACTCAGCCGCGTCGGAGGGATGGAACATGTGAGTCCCCTCGCGCTCGCCAGTGGCCGTGAAGGAGGTGAACGCGAACGCCTGGTGCTCGGTGTCCATGTGTGTGGCGATGTCCTCGTCCAGGATGCAGTCGAGCCGCGTCGGCACTCCGAAGATGTCGCTCGCCGCGAGGCACCGGGATTGGGTCCACGTGCGGCCCACCACCACCGCGCCGTCGCCCCCAATCGCGAGCAGCGGCCGCCCGGGCGCCTCGCGCCAGCGGAACTCGTCATAGGCCCACGCCGCCGGGTCCACCTGGTGACGCCCATCCACGAGGCGCGCCCACTCCTCTTCGTAGCGGGACTCCGACCACCGCAGCGCCATCACCCCGGACACCAGGTCCGAGGGAGGCCGGTTGGGGCTCGGAGGCGGTTCGTCCACGAGGGTGAGGAACGCCACGACGACGTCTTCGCCTCGCGCCTCGGTGCGAAGCCACCCGTCGGTGAGCGCATGCACCGGGCGGCCCTTCATGCGGAAGGGCTGCGCGGGCAGGCCGGTGCCCACGTCTTCCGCGGACAGCGTCCGGGGCTCCGGCACCGGCTGGCGCGAAAGGACTTCGCCGCCCGGAGACAGCCGGAGCAGGTCATAGCCGCCGCGCTCCGCGGCGGTGCGCTCCACGCCCAGCGTCACCTCACCCGAGGGGTGCACTGTGAAGTCGCTGAAGTGCTCGCCCGCTTCCTCCACCCGCGTCCATCGCACCTCGGAGTCCCGCGTCCTGGCGACGAGCCTTCGCTGCACACCGGAGCTCTCATCGCGCTTCGTCTCCAGGACGAACACGGTGTCGCCGGCGAGGCGCACCTTCAATCCGCCCCAGCCGGTGCGAGGGCTCACCGCATGCGTCAGCGTGCCCTCGTCGAAGACTCGGCCCAGGCCCCGGTGCGGCACGCGGCAGCCCTCACCGCAGGGTTCCTCCGCGTCCTGGCAGGCGGACATCAGCGCACATAGCAGCGCGACCAGAGGAAATGGCTTCATGGCCTGGATACGGACTGGCGGCGGAGCCCTGGCTGCGCGCGGTCAGTTCCGCTCGGACCGGCGCGTCCAGGCGGCCAGGATTCACACCGAGGCGCGGCACATGCACTGGGTCGTTCAGAACAACCTGTTCAACGAGCGCGGCTTCCACACCCTGATGCAGGTGCTGGAGCACGGAGGCATTCCGCACACGTTGGTCAAGGTCATCCCCTTCGGCGGCGGCGTCGAGCCCGTCGTGGATGTCGCCGGGCCCGTCATCGTGATGGGCTCGCTCAGCCTGACCCGGTACGCGAAGGAGCGCGGCTGGACGCCGGGGGCGTTCCTCAACGAGAACTTCGACTTCCGCGTCTGGCGCGAGCACCTGGGCGAGCACCTGCTGAACGCCGATGCCCGGGTGTGCCGCTTCGCGGACGTGCCGCGCACGGATGGGCCGTTCTTCATCCGCCCGTGCCTGGACGACAAGTCGTTCTCGGGGATGGTGACGACCTGGGAGGAGTTCAGCGCCTGGCGGGACAGCGTGCTCGGGCTCGACGAGGACACCACCGTGTCCGCGGACACGTGGGTGGCGGTCAGCGCGCCCAGGCACATCCAGCGCGAGTACCGCATGGTCGTCGTCGATGGCCGGGTCATCACCGGCACGCGCTACAAGCTCGGCGACCGCGTCATGAGCTCGGCCGAGGTCGAGCCGGAGGTCGAGTCCTTCGCGCAGGCCATGGCTGGCCGCTGGGGGCCGGACCGCGCCTACGCGCTGGACGTCTTCATGCACGACGGAGGCCTGTACGTCGGGGAGATCAACAACCTCAACTCGGCGGGCTTCTACGCCTACGACGTCGGGAAGATGGTGGCGGCCATCGAGGCCATGCGCTGGTGAGGCACACGGGGAGTGGCGACTTCTCGTCAACCGCATTGCACCAGAGAACGGGTTGCACCCCTGGGACGCGTGCCCAGGGTGTGCGGCTCCATGAGCCTTCCCTCTCCCGCCCGGCGTCTGCTCGCCGCCGTCCTGCTGTGCCTGCCCCTCGCGTGTGACGAGGACAAGCCGCCGCCCACCGAGCCCACGCCTGCTCCGGGCACGATTCCGACCCCGCAGGTGCCGCCGCGCGACGACCAGGTCCGCGCCGTCACCGCGCCCAACAACGTCGTGGTGCCCACCAAGGCTCCGTTCAGCGAGGCGCGCCTGTCGCAGCTCACCGTGCCCGCGGGCTTCACCATCCACGTCTTCGCCCAGGGCCTCACCAACCCGCGCACCCTCGCCGTGCGCGCCGACGGGGGCGTCTACGTCACCGAGCGCGAGGCCGGCCGCGTCACCCTGCTGCGGGACACGAACGGCGACGGGCGCGCGGACCAGCAGACCGTGGTGGCCAGCGGACTCGGCCAGAAGCGCGCGGGCGTGCACGGGCTCGCGCTCAACTCCACGGGCGACCGGCTCTTCATGACGACGGACCGGCAGGTGCTCGCGGCGGACGTGCGGCCGGACGGCTCGCTGGGCGCGCCGGTGGCCGTCGGCGAGCGGCTGCCGGACTCGGGACAGCACCCGAACCGGACCCTGGCGTTCGGCCCCGACGGACTGCTGTACGTGTCCGTGGGCAGCACCTGCAACGCGTGCAGCGAGCCCAACCCGGAGAACGCCACGCTGCTGCGCATGGCGGCGGACGGTACCGGCCGCGCCGTGTTCGCCCGCGGGCTGCGCAACACCATCGGCTTCGGCTGGCACCCCGGCACCGGGCAGCTCTGGGGCATGGACCACGGCTCGGACTCGCGCGGCGACGACTTCCCGCCCGAGGAACTGAACCGCATCCAGCAGGGCGCCGATTACGGCTGGCCCTTCTGCGCCGGCAAGCGCGAGGTCGACGCCTTCATCTCCGCCGAGCCGCCAGACATGCGGTCGCGCCCGGACTACTGCGCCGGCACCCAGCCGTCCGTGCTCGAGTACCAGAGCCACTCGGCGCCCATGACCTGGGTCTTCTACACGGGCACCCAGTTCCCCGCCGAGTACCGCAATGACGCCTTCGTCGCCATGCGGGGCTCGTGGAACCGCAACCCGCCCTCCGGCTACAAGGTCGTGCGGGTGCGCTTCGACGCTCAGGGCAACCCCACCGCCATCGAGGACTTCGCCACCGGCTGGCTGGCCAATGGCGGCAATGACCACCTCGGCCGGCTCGTGGGCACGGCCATCGCCGCGGATGGCGCCCTGCTCGTGACGGACGACGCCAACGGCGTCATCTACCGCATCGCGTACTCGGGCTGAGACGAGACGGACCCGTTATCAAGTAAAACCAGGATTCTGTTCGTCTGTAGGAAAAAGCTACGAACACGTAAATTCCTCTGAAACATCGTTTTGCTCATGTATCCTTGAAGACCCTCTTCTCGGAAAGGTCGTGCGCGTGAGCAAGCGATGGTTGAGGACGTTCTGCGCGGCGTGGGTTGGCGCCGGGCTCGTGGCCTGTGGCTCGGTGGAGCAGGAGTCGCAGCCGGCGGAGCAGGCTCCCAAGGACGCGGACATCCAGGCCGCGCTGGCGCGGCTTCCCGCGGCCGAGGTGCTGGGCCGCCAGGGAGAGGTGCCCTTCTTCATCAAGGGCGACCTGGGCCGGCTGTCCGCGTCCACGGGCGGCCAGCAGAAGGCGGGCGACGCGCGGCAGGCGCTGGGTGACATCGCCGCGGCCTTCCGCCTGCGCGGCGACGACCTGGTCTTGCGGCGCGCCTCCACGGACGCCCAGGGCCACCAGCACCTGCGCTACCGGCAGCTGCTCAACGGCCTCCCGGTGGTGGGCTCGGAGCTCGTCATCCACGCGGACGCCGAGGGCTTCATCTACGCGGCCAACGGCACCGCGCGCGGCGGCAAGGCCGTGTCCGCCACGCCGAAGGTGGCCTCCGACGCCGCGCTGAAGGCGGCCGAGCTGGGCTCCAGCGCGCTGCGCGCCACCGCCAGCGGCGCCGCCACCCTGGTGTACCTCTTCCCCGAGGGCTCCGACGAACCGCGCCTGGCGTGGCAGGTGCGCATCCTCGGCGAGCGCGAGGGCATGCCGGCCGATGACCTCGTCTACGTGGACGCGGAGCGCGGCGGCGTGGTGGCCGTGCACCCGCAGCTCCACTCGGCGCTCAACCGCCGCGTGTACAGCGCCAACAACGGCAGCACCACGCCGGGCACGCTGCGCCGCAGCGAGGGCCAGGCCCCCACGGGCGACGCGCACGTGGACATGAACTACGACCAGCTCGGCGTCACGTACAACTGCTACCAGACGCTCTTCGGCCGCGACTCGTACGACAACGCGGGCGCGACGCTGACCAGCACCGTGCACTACGGCACCAACTACGTGAACGCCTACTGGGACGGCACGCAGATGGTGTACGGCGACGGCAACGGCGTGGACTCCATCGAGCTGGGCAAGGACCTGGACGTCACCGTCCACGAGCTGACCCACGCGGTGACGGACACCGAGTCGGACCTCATCTACTCGGGTGAGTCCGGCGGCCTCAACGAGTCCATGTCCGACATCTTCGCCGGCGTGTGCGAGAGCTGGCAGCGCGGCTGGGCCACGGACGCGGACGTCTTCAAGGTGGGCGAGGACGTGTGGACGCCGGGCATCGCGGGCGATGCGCTGCGCTACATGGACGACCCGGCCGCGGACGACGTGTCGCTGGACTTCTACGGCGACTACTCGTCGGGCGTGGACGTGCACTACAGCAGCGGCATCAGCAACCTGGTGTTCTCGCTGCTGTCCAAGGGCGGCACGCACCCGCGCGGCAAGACGGCCATCAACGTGACGGCCATTGGCCCGGAGAAGGCCGGCCGCATCTTCTACAAGGCCAACACGGACCTCTTCACGCCGAGCACCACCTTCGAGCAGGCCAAGGCGTACACCGTCCAGGCCGCGCAGGCGCTCGGCTACGACGCGGCCACGGTGCAGGCGGTGACGGACGCGTGGCTCGCGGTGGGCGTGCCGCCTCCGCCGCCGGTGACGACGCCGCTGACCAACGCCGTGCCGGTGACGGGCCTGTCCGGCAGCTCCGGCAACAAGAAGTACTTCACGCTCGAGGTGCCGGCCGGGCAGACGAGCCTGAAGTTCGAGACCGCGGGCGGCACGGGTGACGCGGACCTGTACGTGCGCTTCGGCGGCGTGCCGAGCAGCAGCACCTACGACTGCCGTCCGTACAGCAGCGGCAACGCCGAGACGTGCACCTTCAACAACCCGCAGGCGGGCACCTGGTACGTGATGGTGAACGGCTACACGTCGTACTCGGGCCTGACGCTCACGGGCACGTACTCGGGTGGTGGCGGCGGCGGTGGCACGCCGACGACGGAGACGGCCACCGGCACCGTGGCGCGCCGGGAGAATGACAACTTCGGGCCGTACAACGTGGTGCCCGGCACCAGCTTCAGCGTGGTGATGACCGGCACGCGCAACCCCGACCTGTATGTGCGCTTCGGCTCGGCGCCGACCACCAACGCCTATGACTGCCGCCCGAGCACGTCCGGTGCTTCCGAGACGTGCACGCTGACGGTGCCCGCCGGCCAGACGTCCGCGTATGTCATGGTGCGCGGCGCCGGCTCCCAGACGGCGTCGTACAACCTGACCATCAACTACACGCGGCCGTAGTCGCGGCCCACGGTTGAAGCAGCATGGCGGGCGGCTTCCCTCGTGGGAGGCCGCCCGTCGTGTTTCAGGCGCACGCGGCTCAGCGCAGCGGCTCGCCCGCGAGCACGCGCTCCAGCGCCGCCGCCTGCTCCTTCACCTCGGCGTCGCCCGTCTGGCGCGCCTTCGCCAGGTGGCCCCGCGCGCGGTCCGCGTCCGTCTTCGCCAGGGCCATGCCCAGGTAGAGGTTCGTTCGAGGGTGGTCCGGCCGCGCCTCCAGCACGGGCGCCAGCACCCGCTCCGCCCGTGCGTCCTCGCCCTTCTCCAGCAGTGCCATGGCCAGGTCACACGCCGGCTCCGGCTCGGACGGCGCCCGCGCGTTCGCGTGCTCCAGCAATTGCACCGCCCGGGCGCGCTCCCCGGCGAGGTCCAGCGCGCGCGCCAGCCCGTGCATCACCTCCACGCTCCCCGGTGCCACCAGCAGCGCCTCCTCCAGCAGCCGCCGCCCC
>NZ_JABBJJ010000220.1 GCF_012933655.1 Pyxidicoccus fallax
GGGTGGGGCGAAGCCGAAGGGCGGCGGCGAGGACGGGCGGGAGGAGGCGCCGCCATGGATGAGCTCCATGAGGCGGTCCTCGGCGAGCTCCTCGGCGCGGGGGCGGACCTTCTCGGTCTCCTCCTCGCGCACGAGGGAGATGGCGGCCTCGACGAGGTCGCGAATCATGGACTCGACGTCGCGACCGACGTAGCCGACCTCGGTGAACTTGGAGGCCTCGACCTTGACGAAGGGGGCCTGGGCGAGCTTCGCGAGGCGCCGGGCAATCTCCGTCTTCCCCACGCCGGTGGGGCCAATCATGATGATGTTCTTCGGGTGGATTTCGTCGCGCAGGTCATCGGAGACCTGCTGGCGGCGCCAGCGGTTGCGCAGGGCGATGGCGACGGCGCGCTTGGCGGCGTTCTGCCCGACGATGTAGCGGTCCAGCTCGCTGACGACCTCGCGGGGCGTGAAGGCGGACATCTTTCGAGACTCGGCCACGGGGGGTGACTCCTAGAGCTCTTCGATGGAGATGTTGGAGTTGGTGTAGATGTCGATTTCACCAGCGATGGTGAGCGACTGCTGGGCCACCTCGCGGGCGGACAGCTGGGTGTGGGCCATGAGGGCGCGTGCGGCGGCGAACGCGTAGGGTCCGCCGGAGCCGACGGCGGCGATGCCGTAGTCGGGCTCGATGACGTCACCAGCGCCGGAGAGGATGAAGGTCTTCTCCTTGTCGGCGACGATGAGGAGGGCTTCCAGGCGGCGGAGGAAGCGGTCGGTGCGCCAGTCCTTGCCGAGCTCGACGCAGGCGCGAGCCATGTTCTTCTGGTGCTCCTTGAGCTTGCCCTCGAAGCGCTCGAAGAGGGTGAAGGCATCGGCGGTGGAGCCGGCGAACCCGGCGAGGACCTGGCCCTCGCCCAGCTTGCGGACCTTCTTCGCCGTGTTCTTCATCACGGTCTTGTCGAAGGAGACCTGGCCGTCGCTGGCGATGGCGACCTTCCCGTCGCGCCGCACGCAGAGAATGGTGGTGCCGTGGAACATAGGGCCACGGGTCTAACAAGCCGGGCCCCGGTTTTCCAAGGGACAGTGACTGCCTGTCCGCTCTCGTACCGTTGTGGCGGAGGGATGACGGCTTCCGTGTACCGGCGGGCCCCCTCCAGGAGGGCCCGCCAGCGGCGCACAGCGGACAAACTAATCCGGAATTCTGTGACCGAAGAAGTAGCGGACACCTGGCTGGTACCTGTCAGCGTCTCCCCGTTCGAGGAAGTCCTCGACGATAGCCGCAGCGGTGAGGTTCTGCAGACGGCCGGACTCATCGAAGAATGCGCGGCAATCCAATCCGGTAGTGGCCTCGAGGAGCATCCTTCCCATTGCGATGCGGTCTAGATGCTCTCCGGTATGTATCCGCTTCAATAGGCGTTGAGCGATTCCTCGAATGTCCAGCCGCCCTCCTTCAATGAGTGCTTCTTGCTCATGAAGCCTCTGACTGGAAACGAGCCCCTGAAAGGTGTTCTGGAGTAATACAAGATACTCCTCTACCAGAAGGACCGGCGCAGACTCTTCGAAGGGCGGTGGCAACCCGTTGGATTCCCATAATACTCGAGGTCCTTTTGCAATCGGACCCGGCTCCACTTCAAGGACCTGAGAGATGTAATATTCGACCTCAGCCTCGACCTTTCGATCCTTCAGTTGCCGATAGTGGTGTATCAGATGCGGCATGCCCCATACACCTGCTGAGCACGAAAGAATTTCGCAGAAGTATCGTCGGGTATAGGGACTGTGTCTCGGCGCAAGAAGCCTCTCAGAAGAGGCTTCGAGTTCGCGAATGACGGAATAGGGGGCAGCATAGGACAGCAGGGTGGCGCAGGCATTCCAAACATCTGCGTCCCGAACCTCATGCATCAGTTTCACAAGCCGCCCGGAAACGTCGAATCTGCCTTGTTGAAGATTGGCCAGTATGCAGGGGAGAACCCGCCAAGGATCATTGCTGGCGAGATGACGAAGGTCAGCTACGTCGGGAGGGGCGGGAGTGGTGAAATGCAGGCCGGTCCCCAATTCGAGCAGGCTGTTGTCAAAATATGGTGGTCGCATGGGTCATTGGAACAGCATCTTGCGCTCATCGCGTTTGGGGGGATTCATATTCTGAATCCGTGTCTGGAGGCTCTCAATGTCCCGGCACTCATCCTTGAGAACCGAGTCGGGGATGAGGTTCGACAGTGAGTAGGGGCACCCACCGGCGTCGGCTGGAGTCATGTGATTGACCTGGTCCTCGTCATCAATCGCCTGCCCCTTCTTTCGCCATTCTTTGATTGACTTCTGGCGTGCTGCCCTCCAGGCACCACCGCTCTTGACACCGCCTGCCAGTCCAGGCTCCAGGACTTTGAAATGGACACCGCACCCCTGGTCCGGAGGGTTGTGCACGTTGGGGCAGTTGGGGTGTTTCTGCCGAAGCTCCTGGAGTCTCTTGAAGTCGCGCTCGCACTCATCGCCCATTCGGATGATGTTGTCCTTGACGGACAGGCCGGACTTCGCGTCGAGCTTGTTGGCCCAGGGCGGCATCGGCATCCTGCCCTCCGCGACCTGCTGGAGGATCGCCTGCATCTCCGAGCGTCGACTCATCCGGTAGCGCGCGATGCACTCGTAGAAATCCATCTCCAGCACTGTCTCGAAGGGCTGCCCGGTCGTCGGGTCCTTCTGGTTCTCGTGGAGTGGCCCGTTACAGCACGGGCAGGCGCTGAGCGTGACCTGGCCTGGACTGCTCGTGGCGCTCTGCGCGAGGTTGGGGGTGGGAACAGCGTTGTTCGCGTTGCTGCCGTGATTGGATGTCGTGAGGTCGATATGCCTCGGGACATTCTTGCCCTCGAAATGAACATCCATCGACCAGGAGATGAAGTGTGTCTTCCCCGTAATCTGGTGGGAGATGATGCCCGCTCCGAAGTTACGGGTGGCGGCCTCGTTCCCCAGAGGGGACGTCGCATAATAGGACTGGTCACGCAGCATGACGGGCTCGCCGTTGATCGTCACCCGCTTGCTGCCCTGCTTCATGTCCCGGGAGAAGGACGTGTTCGGGTAGGGCACTGGCACCGGCCCCGCTGGCGGCGGCGGCGGGCTCATGCACACGTCCGGAAAGGCCGCCACGACTTTTCCGTCCCCTCCGGCGCAGGCCACCTCGTTGCCATTGGCGAATACCTTCATCAGGGCATCCCTCGTGGAGTGTAGGTGTCAGGACCGCGCAACACTGCCGCTGCCCTCCCCCCGGCCCCGTCGGCGGTGGAGATCAGGGCTCGGGGCCCGGGCGCATAGCCGTGACGCATGGCCACCGCGGCCCAGGCCAGGGCCACCAGGCCCGCGGCCGCCCCGGTCTCCCCCAGCGACTCCGCAGGGAGCCAAAGAGGCGTGGACTCCCTGCGCGTGTGCAACAGCCGAGAGAGGGCCAGGGAGATTTCCTTGAAGCCATGGCCCTCTCCCGAGGCATCCGCGACGCGGAAGTCCACCTCGGCGACGGCCACACCGCCCTCGGCCAGGGCTTCGCGGTAGGCCTGCGCGAGCCCCAGTCCACGCAGCGGCTCGTCCGATTGCAGGGTGGCCCGTTCATGCCCGAAACCGAGGCCCGTCAGCCACAAGGGACATGCGTCGCCGCGAAGCGGCCGGCGCGTCAGCAGGATGCACGCGGCCGCCTCTCCGGGAATCACTCCATCCGAATTGTCCGGGCGTAGCAGCCTTCCCTGTCGAAGCAGTCCATCGAGACTCGATGCATTGGTGAAGGTGTCCACCGCGGCCACCAGGCAGCCAGGAAGCCGCGGGCGACGGGACAACAGGAGCCGGGCTTCGGCCAGTGCCCTGAGTCCCGCGGTGTTTCCCAGGGCCAGGCTGTGAGACAAGGTGCCTTCCAGTCGAAGCCCATGCGCCTGCTGAAGGTGCTCGAATGCCCGGGGAAACACCTCCGAGACACCTCCTGGACGCTCCGTGGGCGCCGTGCCCACCAGCAGCGGCAGGTGCGCGAGCTCGGCTTCCTCCAGGCCGCGCACGGCGCCTGCCACTGCCATGCCCAGCAGCCCCAGGACTCGCTCCTCGCGCCGCAACTCGGGTGCGAGCGTCGACAACTCCGAGAGGACAATGGGCGCGCCGTCGTTGTCATGGTAGCGGCTTCTCTTGAAACGATTCATCCGCGCACGCAGTGCGGCACCGGCCGACTCGGCACTCAGCCCCAGCGGGCAGGCCATGCCCGCGGCGGCGACGTATAGAGGCGTGGCGCTCATGACAGCCCTCCCGTCCGCCGCGCGCGATGCCTCCACGAGACCAGGGCGCCCAACCCTCGGAAGTAGGGCTTGCCGCGCAGATACCTCACCGGCCCGTCCTTTGAACTCGGGCGTGGCAGGCCCACTTGAACCTCGCGAAGGTGGGAGAGCTTCTTGCCCAACGGCACGGAGGCCCGCCACGTCACCACCACCTCGCGGGCATCCGCGTCGAGTAGCACTGTGTCCATGCGTGTCTCCACGCTGACGTCGGACTCCCGGAAGCGGAAGACCACCGGCACCGGGACTCGCGGCAGCGTCACCGTCCATGCGCCGGACTCGGCCAGCCCCAGGCACCGAAACACCTCCCCACCGCGCAGGGCCGGCAGTTGCTGGTCCTCAGGCGCGCACTGAAAGTAGCGTGGGTTGAAGTCGCGGGGGAGGAAGGGGTAGTCCTCCGCCAGCCAGCGCTCGTCGTACGTGCCAGCATGGATGAGGCGAGGCTGCCAGCCACGGCCCACCGGACCGAAACCCATCGGTACCGTCCTCCCATCCCACCTCTCGAGGAAGTGCCATGGGTCCTCCAGGTTGGGCAGCGGTGTCCCTACGGCATCGGCGGCACGAGGATTCAGCCGGAAGCCGCGGCCCACCGGGTTGCGCAGCTCCGCACCGTGGTGCTTCAGCTCCGGGTGGGAGGTGTCCACTCCGCCAAAGGCAAGCTCGTAGCGCAGGGGCATGCGGACGAAGGGCTTGGGAGGCGTGGGTTTCACGCCCATCATCCCCTTGTCCCAGTGGCGGTCCCCCGTGACGCGGATGTCCTTCTGCCAGCCCGGCATCTCCACGCGTACCCACATCGCTTCCGCCGCGCGCCCGTGCGGTGCGACGGCATGACCCTTCACGAGGATGTCCACCCGAGGTTTGGTCAATGCGAAGTCATTCTCCCAGAGGAGACTCGTGCTCTCCGGGGCTCCGTGGTGCTCGTCCGTGTAGGCCACCGGACGTTGCACTTCCGCCAGCTGGGGCTCGCCGCGGCCGTCCATGAGGAAGGTGCCCTTGATGGCGACGACACAGTGCTCCCGGGCCTGGGCATCCGTCGCGACGGTGAGGCCCGCGGACATGCTCGTGGTGTTCTCGCTGATTTGCATGTCGGTTCCTCGTGTCAGCGCAGCGTGCGCTCCAGGGGCAACAGTCTCAGTTGCTCGCAGGCTCCGCGGGCCTGGGCCAGCGCCGACCACTGTCGCTGGGTAAAAGCCCGGGTGGGGATGCGGTGCCGGCCCTGGCTGCGAATGGCAAACTCTCGAGCCAGCACGTGCCGGCGACGCATGGGGCCGTGCGTGAGGGCCTCCAGCAGCACGGGCCCCTCAAGAAGCTGGCCGTTCAGGTAGCGTCGCTCGGCATGGAAGCGAGGACGAGCCTCCTTCCACCAGTACCTCACCGCACCAATGCACGGCCAGGGCAGCTCATCCTCGGGTCTGGGCACCAGGTCGGCATCCAGGTCCTCCTGCTGCTCTGGCGACGGAGGTGCCCCTTCGGGTTGCTCCCCGGGAGGGAGGGCATGGAGGCCCTCCAATGGGAGGCCCGTCATGGCGGAGAAGGCTTCCCCCGCCAGTCGTGCCACCAGGGGGTCCTCCAGAAGCGCGAGACAGGCCTCCATGGCCACAAGGCGACCACTGAAGCCCAGGGCCCAGAGGGCATGTGGGCGCATGTCCCGAGTCCCCAACATGTCCACCAGCAGGGCCGTATCCGCGTCATTACCGAAGAGGGCGAGCAGCACCATGGCCTGCGGCGTGTGGGCATTACACGCTCGCACTGCCTGGCGGCAGGCCTCCCAGGCCCCCCGTGCTCCCGCGGTGAGGCCGGCCTCCATGGCCGCGGCGCGAATCCCCGGGTGCTCGGATTCCAGGAGTCCCGGGAGGAGCCGGCGCACGGTGTCCTCGGGGAGAGCGTCGCTGGCACGCAACGCCGCCATTCGTGCCCGCGGCTCATCGTGGAGGAAGTACCCTGTGAGTAATTCTGGAGGCGCTTCGTGACGGAAGGTCATCGCCTCCAAGACATGGGCCTGGAGAGAGAGGTCATCCCGCTTCAGCAGCGGGAGCACGTGCGAACCCAGACCTGGGGACGCGCTCACCTCCACCGCGCGTCGGACAGCCGCTCTCACTTCGCTCGAAGCACCTTGCATGAAGTTGAGGAGGACTTCGGCCTGCCCCTGAGACAGAAGGACATAGGCAGCGGCGGTGATTCGCGACGCGTCTCCAGAATCCAGAGCGGGCCAGAGCAACGACGCGGCAGCTTCCGTGCCCCCCAGCACCAGCCCATGCAGGTGCGCAGCCAGCTGCTCCTCCCGAGCCGCCGTGTCCGTGAGATTGAAATCCGGAGCCTCCAAGGCTCGCTCCCATTGCAGCCACCGGAAAGACGCCTCGTCCAGGTGCTCTTCCAGCACGTCTTCCAACACCATGGTCACGTCCCCTCAGTTGATTCGGACCGAGCCGCCCTGGAGTCGGACAACGCCCTCGGCGCACGTCTCCACGTAGGTCCCCTCCAATAGAATCCGTCCGCTACGCAGGAGCGTCAGGCGCGCCCTGCCGCACCGCAGCACGAGGCCCTCGTTGCCTTGGATGACCCGGATGTCCGCCGCGTCTTCGCCTGCTGGTGGATGAGCCTGTGCTTCGCCGTGACCCGCTCGAGCGCTCTGCCCACCCTGCGTGTGGAGCTGAACCGACATGCCCTTGAGGCGGACGGTGCCATCCGCCGACGTTTCGACCGACGTCCCCTTCAGGGAGATCTTCCCGTTGCGTAGCAGCGTGATGGAGGACTCTCCACAGCGAAGGGCGAGTCCATCCTGGCCCTGGATGACGCGAGCGCGAGACTCGGCGGCCTTTTCCAGTGCGGCCTGCAGCGCATTCGGCTGGGCGTTCCGCGGAACGACGGGCAGAAGGGCCATGATGATGGGGTTCCGCGGGTCTCCGTCCTCGAAGCGGAGTTCCACGGGCTGCAGGGCTTTGACGGCAGTTTGGAGTCCCTCCACGTCCAATCGCACGGCCTTGCGTGCCACGCGAGGGCCCACCGGATTGCCTTCGAAGTCCACCAGGGGTCGGCCCTCGCCATCCGTCCCGATGATGAGCCCCAGGCGGCTCTCCCAGAGAGGTTCCAATGTCACCTCGGGGGAAGTGACGTGCACAGACGACAGGCGACTCATGGGAACTCCCCCTCTGCGAAACGCAATGACAGGGCACTGGATGGACGACCTGGATGGGTCGGGCCCCCCGGTCCTCGTGGAGGCTGAACGACCCATGGGGCGCGGCACTGCAAACAGCCTCACATGTCTTTACCGAGCAACCCTACCGACCCGGGCTGACTTGCAATGCATGAGGCGTGCTGGGAATGAAGAGCCCCGCCCAAAGTGCGATTGCGCTGAAATACGGAGACTCGGGAGCGACGTTGGCTGGCTATATGTGGACGCTCTGCACACCTCACGCCCTTGGCTTTGGACATGAAGAAGCGGAGGGCACTCGCTGAGGAGCTGGGGCGGGCGGAAATGGAATTGCAGCAAGCGTACGGGGCGCTGGACGGGAGTCCCGAATTCCGGATGCAACTGGCCCAGGCGAAGGAGGCCGTCCCCGGAAAACCTCCGACGAAAAGGTCTGACCGAGTCCGAGTTTCTGCCGTGCCTACCACTCGACGGTGGTCACCAACTCGTCATGAGTTTCGAGATGAACCGCCAGAGACGTACGCGCGGTTCACCGCGCACCGCTCACGCGCCCGAGCCTCTCGGCGACGGAGCGACGGGCATCTTCCACACTGACGAGCTTCACCTTGCCGCTGACGACCTCGTGGACTCGGCGCTTGATGACCTTCGCCCACTCGCTCTCGTCAGCGGGAGCTTCCTGAACCGGCTTGTCGAGACTGAGCAGCAGCTCATGAGCGAGCCGTGCACGCTCCTTCGAAGGGAGCCTCAGCGCATCGTTCAAGATTTCATCCGCGGTAGCCATCGCGGTCTTGTCACGCCCGCGGGTGCGCGGCGTCGTAGACCTGCTGGAGCTGCTCCCACGTCACCTGCGTATACCGCTGCGTCGTGGACAGGCTGGAGTGGCCGAGCAGCTCCTGGATGCTGCGGATGTCCGCGCCGCCTCCGAGCAGGTGCGTGGCGAACGAGTGGCGCAGCGCGTGCGGGCTCACCTTGCGCGCCAGCGCGCACTTCAGCACGTGCGCATCCAGGTGCCGCGCGATGCTCCTGGGCGTCAGCCGGCCTCCGCGGAAGTTGAGGAACATGGCGTCCGGGTCCTGCCCCGCTTTCGGCGTGGCCAGCAGCTCGCCCCGGCGCGCGAGGTACGCCTCCAGCGCGCGGATGGCCTGTGCATTCACGGGCACGAGCCGCTCCTTGCTCCCCTTGCCCATCACCCGGACGATGCGCCCGCTCCGGTCCACGTCCAAGAGGTCCAGGCCGCACAGCTCGCTGATACGGAACCCGCCGCCGTAGAGCAGCTCCAGGATGGCCTTGTCCCGCAGCCCGAGCACCGTCTTCAAGTCATGCACGTCGATGAGCGCGAAGACCTCCTCCACCGGCAGCACCTTGGGCAGCGGCTTGGGCAGCTTCGGGCTCTTCACCAGCTTGGCGGGACTCGCGGGCAGGAGCTTCTGCCGCACGAGGTACTTGTAGAAGGACTTGATGCTCGCCAGCCGCCGGGCGCGACTCGCGGGCGCGTGGTCCGTGCTCAGCGTGCCAAGGTAGCCGCGAATCGCCGCGTGCGTGCCGGCCAGCAGCGACAGCTTCATCCGCTCGACGAGGTAGCGCTCGAAGTCCACCAGGTCGATGAGGTAGTTGCGCACCGT
This sequence comes from Pyxidicoccus fallax, assembly GCF_012933655.1. GTDB lineage: Bacteria > Myxococcota > Myxococcia > Myxococcales > Myxococcaceae > Myxococcus > Myxococcus fallax. The sequence continues at coordinate 9,045 of NZ_JABBJJ010000220.1, forward strand.
GTGCGGGGACGCGCCCTTCTCGTCCTCCAGGTGGACGCGGAACTTCTCCAGCAGCGGCGACAGCGGCAGGTTCGTCATTGCACGGGGAGCCTACGGGCCCCCCGCATCCTCGCAAGATTCACGGCCCCGGTGAATGACACCCCGGGCCCCCTCACCTGCCCCTTGCCGTGCATCCTCACCCACCGTGCAAGCGGGAGCCGTCTTCGCTCCCGCCAGGAGTGGTTTCCGGCGTCGGGGCGAAGGGCACGCAGAGCTACTTCGTCCCCGCCGGAGGAGCCGCGGGCGCCGCGGCCGGCGCCTCGTGGTTCGAGACCACCGACGGCAGCACCGTCGCGCACGTGTCCGGGGACAGCCAGCGGGCCCCGCACATGGCATTGAGGAGGGGCACGCGCACCTGCCAGAGCACCACGAACAGAATCAGCAGGGTGATGCCCAGCCGCGCCCAGCCGGACAGCCCCTCCGTCTCGTCGTCCTCGTCCCGCAGTTTCAGCATCGCTGGGCGCACCAAATCCATGCGGTCCACCCGCGCGCCCTTCGGCAGCTTCGGCCGCCGCGTCACCAGCGAGGACAGCGCGGGCGTCAGCATCAGCCTGTCATTCAGCGCCCAGCCCGAGCCCTCCAGGAGCAGCGCCAGGTTCCGCCGCCGCAGCTTCAGCCACCCCAAGAGCCCCGCCGGCGCCATCACGACAATGGCAATCAGCGTCGCCGCCGAGATGAGGTCCACCAGCGTCAGCGACTTCACTTGCGTGACAATGAACGCGAACGACGAGCCCAGCGCCGCCGCCGCGATACTGCCCGCAGCCAGCAGCCCGCCAAGGCCGCCCGCCGCGGGCGCCGGTGCCGCCGCGGCAGCAGGAGCCGGTGCCGCCGCGGGCGTGGGCGGAGCCGTCACCGCCTGCGTGTAGCCCTTCTCCAGCGTCGTATCGAAGGTCTTCTCCCCCGCCGACGCCAGCGACTCCACCTTGCTGGTGATGAACGTGCCCATGCGCGTGAAGGGCATGGTCATCGCCTCCCACAGCGACACGGGCTGGCGGTTGACGTGCGTCACCGTGGCGTCGTGCTCCTTGCCGTCCACGTCGTAGAAGATGCCGCGCTTGCCCACGAGCAGGTCCGTGCTCCGCCCCCGCGTGACGGGCACCGCCACCTCGTAGCTCGGCGCCCCATCCTTCGGCGCCACCTGGACGTAGAGGATGCACGTGGTGCCTTGCGCCGTGAGCGCCGCGTGCGCCGCCCGGTTCGTCGTCAGCACCGACAGCGTGTACTTGCGCCCGCCCAGAATCAGCGCCCCCTTCTCCATCAGCGCCCGCCGCTTCGGCAGGTAGATGTTGGGCATGCTGATGAAGTTGTTCGCGAACATCAGCAGCCACTGCTGGTACAGCACCAGCCGCTCCAGCTCGACGATGGCGTCCAGCGTGGGCTTCAGCGCCAGGTCCGCCGCGCACGCCGCCTCAATCGCATCCAGGTCCGCGTCCGACACCGTGGGCAGCGTGGCCGCCATCTTCTGGACGGGGCTCGCGTCGAACTTCGCCTGCCATGCCAGCACCGCGTCCGCCTTCGCCACCAGCTCGCGCCACGCCGGGTCCGTCAGCCGCCGCGCGTCCCCCGTCAGCGGCCCCGCCACGTCCTTGCGGAAGGCCTCCAGCATTTCGTACGCGGGCCCACGGAGCAGCCGGGCCCACTCCAGCACGCCGGCGGGCTCGGGAGGAGCGATGGGCAGGTCTCCCGCCGCCTTGCCCAGCGCCGCCGTGTCTCCGAGCGCGCCCTCCACCCGCTCCGCGCGCAGGCGCAGGCTCGCCGCCGCCTCGGGCTGCGCGGCCACCAGCCGGCACTGCAGGAAGTACGTGTCCAGGAGCGGCGCCACCTCGCGGATGCGCTTCGCCGTGTCGAGGCTCGCCTCGCCCAGGGTGAACGCGGCACCCTTCGCTTCCACGTGCGCGAACAGTGCCGCGCGCTCCTCGCGGAAGCGCTTGAGCATGGCCGGGTCGATGCCCGGCTCGCCCGCGCGGTTCTTCACCTCCGGGAAGCTCGCCATGATGGCCACGGCCAGCGGGCGCAGCGGCTCGGGCAGGTGCGCGGGGGACACGATGCCGTCCCCGTTCTGCCCCGTCTCGCGCAGCGCCTTGTCGCTGGCCCGCACCTGCTCCAGCGAGATGCGCGCCCCGTCCGGCGCCTTCAGCGTCCGGAGGATGGTCTCCGCCGCGCTCCGCAGCGGCCGGGCCTCCTCGGTGAGCGCGTCCAGCTCCAGCACCGGGCTGCCCGCGTCCGCGCCCTTCCGGTCCTTCAGCCGCTTCGCCGCCCACTCCACCGCGGAGCGCACCTCCGCCACGCGGATGCGCCCGTTGCCGTCCGTGTCCATGAGCGACAGGAAGCGCGGGTCACAGCTCAACCCCTCGAGCGGACACGCCGTGGCGATCCACTGCGTTTCGGGGATGCGGACCGCCTCCTCGAGCACGTCGAAGGAGGGAAGGTCGACCTGGAGCGAGCCGCCATAGCGGCGATAGACGAGAGGTGCCATGCGAGCGGCGGAAGTAAGCACACCGCAGCGCGGACCGCACGCCCCCGAGGGGACTCGCGGCGGGGAAAACCCTCCCCCGCCGCGCCGTCAGCGCCCCGGTCCTACATGTCCTTCACGGTGTCGAACAGGCTGCCCGCCGTGTCGTAGCTGAAGTACGGGCCCTGCCACTTGTAGACCTTCGTCGGATCCGGGTTCCAGAACATCCAGCTGTTCACCGAGTACAGGTAGGCCCAGAACTGCTGGCCGTAGCTCTCCAGCCACGGACCGCCGCTGGCGCCGCCCGTCATGTTGCAGCTGATGGTCGGGAAGCCGCTCTCGTTCCACGTCGTGCCGTAGCAGTAGTACAGCAGCGACCCGTTGTACGGCGGGTCCGCGGGGTAGCCGAACTGGTAGATGTACGCGCCATACGGAGCGCCCCACTTGATGCCCTGGCCACCCACCGCGTCGACGATGCGCACGCCGTTGAGCGGGTTCATCACCGCCGCCGCCACGTCGTAGGCGCGGTCCGCGCTGTTGATCCACCCGTTCTTCGCCCACAGCTGGTAGGCCGTCCACACGCCGTAGGGCGTGGTGCCCGAGTTGTAGCCGGGCACGAAAATCCAGTTGCTGAACCACCCGCGCCCCGCGCCGCCGCCGTGCACGCAGTGGCCCGCGGTGAAGACCACCCGCTTGCCATTGCTGTTCACGGTGCTGCCAGAACACGAGCGGTTCTGCCCCTGGTCATTCGTATAGAAGACGCGCCCGGACATCGTGTTGACGTCGGCCAGCGTCATCGGCACGCCACCGCGAGGCTCCACGCCGTCCACGATGCGCGCCTCGTTCTCCGGCGCCACGCGCTTCAGGCTGAGGGGCGCCGTGCCCGACTTCTCCGGCGGCTCCGCCGGCAGCGCCGCCGCCATGCGCTCCGGCGTCCAGTACGCGAGCACGGCCGCGACGTCCGACTGCACCGCCAGCGTCGGCGAGCTGCTGTTGTCCACCGGGTCCGCGGAAGCTCCCGCCTCCGCGAGCGCCGGGCTCCCTCCTGAAACGACAGCGAACACCACTCCCGCGAGTACGCCTCGAACTCCCGACAGACGTTGCATCGGACAACCTTTCCGGGGACGACGGGGTAGAACCCCACATCCTCCAGAAGGGCTGGTTTTTCAGTCAATACGCGGAACCCCGCAGAAGCCTGCGGGGCCCCTGGTGCGAATTACAGTGCGGCGGGCACGCTGTAGACACCGGCCTTAGGGCCCTGGCCGATGATGTAGACGGCGCGCGAGTCGTCCTTGCCCGCGAAGGACACCGGCACCTGCACGCCCTGGTCGAGCGTCTTCCGCGCCTGCGTCTTCACGTCGTACAGCGTCACGTCGTACGTGTCCGAGTCCATGCGCGCCGACGTCGCGAGCACCCGCTGGCCGTCCGCGGACAGCTTGTAGCTGAAGATGCCCTGCATCCACGTCTGGGGCTCGCCCGTCTGGGGCAGCGGCAGCGCCTTGAAGTCACACGCGCGCCCGTTGCGGATGCAGTTCGAGCGGAACACCACGTTCGTGTTCCCCGGCATGAAGCCGTAGCCGAACACGCCCTTGTGCACCTTCTCCGCCTTCTCCGCGCCCAGCGGATACAGCATCAGGTCCACGGAGTACTCGGGCTTGAGGAAGCGAGACAGGAACGCCACGTAGCGCCCATCCGAGCCCCAGAGGAAGTTGGGCACCCGGCCACCCACCTGCTTCGGCGCCCCGTCCGGCAGCGACGCCACCGTCATCAGCCCCGCGCCCGCCGTGGAGTCGTACTTCTCCAGGAAGCCCACCGCCTGCGAGTCCGGCGAGAAGGCGAACTTGTCCACGCGCTCGCCCAGCTTGCGGCCCGCGCCGCCCGACGCCGGCCCCACGTACAAGTCCCCCGGCACGTCCGGCTTGCCGTTCTCCGTGCGCCCCAGCCACTTGCCGTCCGGAGAGAAGGCGAACGCGCCGGACGCCACCGCCAGCCGCTGCGGCTTCAGCGCCGGCACTTCCGCCAGGTGCAGGTCGTACAGCCCGCGCACGGACTCGCTGCGCACCTGGAAGGCCACGCGCTTGCCGTCCGGGGACACCGCGTAGTCACCCACCTGGTCCGCCAGCTTGCGCGGCGCCTCCTGCGGCTTGTCCACCGACACCGCGGCCAGCCCGCCCGCGGCCGTCAGCCGGCGCTTGATGAACAGCGTCTTCCCGTCCGGAGTGAACTGCGCGGTGCTCACCTCGCCCGCCACCTCCGTGAAGGGGCCGTTGGGCATGGGCCCGAGCTTCAGCCGGCCCGCGTCCACGAACGCCAGTTGCGTCGCGTCCGGGCTGGGCAGCATGTAGCTCACCGCCGTGCCCAGCACCGTGGGCTCGGACTTCGCGTCCGTCAGCGAGGCCACCGCCAGCGCGCCGGACTGCGAGGCCGGGTTGTAGCCGGTGAGGAACAGCGCGTACTTCGAGTCCGGCGTGGTGAGCAGCCCGCCCGGCACGTTCGTCACGCCGTCGCCCAGCTTGCGCGGCTCGCCGCCGGCCACGGGCACCACGTACAGCTCGCCCAGCAGCATCTGCGGAGGCACCCCGTCCAGCCGGGGCTTCTGTCCGTTCAGGAGGTACGTGGCGTACTGCCCGTCCGGCGTCACCCGCAGGTCCGCCGCGCGGCCCGCCGCCAGCAACAGCCCCTGGCCCGCGCCAGGCGCGCCACGGGCGGGAGCCGCCGGAGCACTCGCCGCCGCGCCGCCCGTCGGCGCCGTGCCCGTACCGGAGCCCGCCGCGCCACCACCGCCGCCCTCGTCCTTCTTGCAGCCCGCGCCCGCCATCACGAGCGCGGCCACCAGGCCCGCTCCCAGAAGTCGCCCCTGCCGCATCCGCATCATGCGCTCCTCTGTTCCACGTGCTCGGGCGCGCCCGGCCCCGGGACGCCCGCGTGCGGCAGCCACGCCGCCAGGTCCTGCTTCGCCCGCGACGCGTACGCCGCGCGCTTGTCCGCCTTCTTCACCCGCCCCGGAAGCGGCGGGAAGAGGCCGAAGATGATGTTGGAGGGCTGATGCGGGTAGTCCGGCGGGTGCGCTTCTCCCGTCACGTGCCGCAGCAGCGAGCCCAGCGCCGTCGTCGCCGGCGGCGGCACCCACTCCTTCCCCGTCAGCCGCGCGTGCAGCGTCAGCGCCACCAGGTACCCGCACGCCGCGCTCTCCACGTAGCCCTCCACTCCCGAAATCTGCCCCGCGAAGTACAGCCGCGGCTCCGTCTTCAGCGACAAGTCCCGCGACAACAGCCGCGGCGAGTCGATGAAGGTGTTGCGGTGGATCTGCCCCATCCGCAGGAACTCCGCATTCTGGAGTCCGGGGATGCACGTGCTGAAGATGCGCTTCTGTTCACCCCACGTCAGCCGCGTCTGGAAGCCCACCATGTTCCATGACGTCCCCGCCGCGTCCTCCATGCGCAGCTGCACCACCGCGTAGGGCTCCTGCCCCGTGCGGGGGTCCCTCAGCCCCACCGGCTTCATGGGCCCGTAGGCCAGCGTGTCGTCGCCGCGCTCCGCCATCACTTCAATCGGCAGACACCCTTCGAAGTACTTGGGTTCCTCGAAGCTGTGCGGCACCACCTTCTGGCCCGCCTTCACCTCGGCGATGAAGCGGTAGTACTCCTCGCGGTTCATCGGCAGGTTGAGGTAGTCGTCCCCGCCGCCCTTGCCGTACCGGCTCTGCCGGAAGGCCACCGACAAGTCGATGGAGTCCCCGGAGATGATGGGCGCGATGGAGTCGTAGAAGTAGAGCTTCGTCCCCACGTGCCGCTCCAGCTCGCGGGTGAGCGCGTCCGACGTGAGCGGCCCCGAGGCCACCACCACCGGGCCCTCGTCCGGAAGCCGCTCCACCTCGCCCGCCACCACCTCCACGCCGGGCATCCGCTGCAGGGCCTCGGTAATCGCTCCAGAGAAGCGCTCGCGCTCCACCGCCAGCGCGTCACCCGCGGGCACGCGGTGCTTGTCCGCGCTGCCCAGCACCAGCGAGCCCAGCGCGCGCAGCTCCGCGTGCAACAGGCCAATGGCGCTCTCCGGGTTGTCCGAGCGCAGCGAGTTGCTGCACACCAGCTCCGCGAACTGGTCCGACTTGTGGGCCGGCGAGCGCTTGTGCGGCTTCATCTCGCGCAGCACCACCGGCACCCCACGGCGGGCGAGCTGGTATGCGCACTCGCTGCCCGCCAGGCCGCCGCCAATCACCGTCACCCGCTGCTGCTTCACATCCGCCATCCTTCAGCTCCTCGGGACTCCAAGGGCCGCGCCGCGCTGCGCCCGGCCCGTCCGGCGAACTGTTAGCAGGACCGGGGCGCCCTGTCCCACCAGCGAAACGAGGCGCGTCAACCCCCAGTCATGCCTCGGGCGTCCCGCCTGCCCGGCTGCCCCCCGGCCCGCCGATGCGCATCGTCGGAAGGCGCGGTTTCCCTACCTGGGTTGAACCCCTACGTTTTTCGCGTTCGACGCTCGGGGGCGGCCTGCATCCGGGCGAGCGGAAGTGAACTCGAAGCGTGGAAACTCGGAGACCCAAGGTCATGAGCCGTACCAATGAACTGAACCGGATTCGTGAGCTCCTCCAGCGCCGCCGCCGCGAAATCCTGACGGCCAACGCGGGCGCTCACCGCGAGCTGACCGCCCTGAAGGACCAGGAGCGGGACCCCGAGTACGAGGAGAATGCCCAGTCGGAGCTGGCGGACTACACCCTGTCCAGCCTGATGGAGGCCCAGCGCCGCGAAATCATGCTCATCGACGCGGCGCTGCGGCGCATGGACATGGGCGTCTTCGGGGACTGCGTGGACTGCGGCTTCGAAATCCCCATCGAGCGGCTGGAGGCCCTGCCCTTCGCCATCCGCTGCGAGGAGGACGCCACCCTCCACGAGCTGGAGACGCGCGGCGGGCCCATGGCCACGCCCTCGCTCTAGTCTCCAGGGCGTCCAAGGCCGACAGGCGCTCCCACCGCCGCCCGGGGAGCGCCTACTCGCCTTCCTTCTGGAGCACGACGAACCGGTAGTTCTCCAGCTCGTTCTGCCCCGCCGTGTAGAGCACGGTGAGGAGCATGTCGTAGGGGACCTTCTTGTCCGCGATGACGGACAGCTCCCTGCTGAAGGGCGCCGACGGGTTGCGCTCGGCGATGTACTTCAGCTTCTCCACTTCCTTCTTCAGCGCCGCGTCCAGCGGGAGCACCAGCCGGCCCTGCAGCTTGTCGGCGGGGAACTGCCCGTTCTGCAGGCGCAGCACCTCGCGCTCGCCCACCAGGACATTCTTGGGGGTGATGGTGACGGCCACCGTGTCCTTCGGCGTGGCGCGCGTGGTGGACACGGGCGGCCGCACATCCTCTGACGCGGTGATGGCCGCGGAGGACGAGGCGAAGGACTTGAGCAGGAACACCAGGAGGATGGTCATCATGTCCATCATCGCGGTGATGTTCAGCTCCTTGATTTCGCCGGCCGCCTCGCGCTCCTTGCGCTTCTTGCGCGCCAGCGCCTTGCGGTAGCGCATGCGCGACAGCGCTTCTTCGTCGGCCTCGGTCAGCTCGGGTGTCGTCGGCTCGGCCATGACTCAGATTGCCCCGAGGGTGACGTCCGGGAACAGCAGGCGGCGCTCCTTGCCCTGCGTCTCGCGGATGGCGTCCAGCGTCTGGGTGAGGGACTCGTAGGGGATGTCCGGATCCGCGCCCACGATGACCTTCGTCTCTTCCGGGAACGCCGCCTTGATCTCCAACATCTTCGCGTTGAGCGCGGTGAAGTCGTAGGTGCCGTCCGCGCGCACCGGAATCGTGGGGCCCGCCGCCGCCGCGCCCTCCGCCGTGAGCACGGCGTTCTCGCTGCTGACGAAGTGGCCCTTCTTGGAGATGAGCACGGACAGCGTCAGCTTCGGCTTGTCGTCGCCCTCCTGCGTCACGCCCGCGGACGGGGCGCCGTAGGCCGGAGCATTCACGTTCAGGATGCCGAACGTGGTCAGGCCCGTAATCGACAGCAGCATGAAGATGATGAGGTTCATGAGGATGTCGAGGTACGGGACGATGTTCAGCTCGCCCGTCTCCTCCTCCTCACGGACCTTCAGCTTGCGCCGGGAGTAGTGGAACGCCATGGACGCGTACCGCCCGCGTTACGACGCGCGGGATTCCAGCTCCGTGGTGCCCGGGTCCGTCCCGCCGCGGCGCGACAGGAGGTTCTCCAGCTTCAGCGCGTTGAGCTCGATGGACTCCACCAGCCCCTTCGCGTGCGACGTGAGGAACAGGTGGAAGACGATGCAGAGCACCGCGATGGAGAGCGCGAAGGCGGTGTTGTTCATCGCCTTGGAGATACCGTCCGACAGCAGCACCTGCTTCTGCTCCGCCGGCACGTTGCCCAGCGCCTGGAAGGTGCCGATGAGGCCGAAGATGGTGCCGACGAGGCCCACCAGCGTGGCGATGTTCGCCAGGGACCACAGCCAGGGGATGCGCTTCGTCACGTGCGGGCTCTGCTCGACGATGGCCTCTTCCACCGCCTTGGCGACTTCAATCTCGCCGCGGTTGGCGTTGATGAGGCCCGCGCGGATGACCTTCGCCAGCGGGGCGTTGGGCGCCATGCTGCACACCTTCACCGCGCGGTCCAGGTTGCCGCTGCGCACCAGCTTGGCGATCTGCTCCATGAACGGAGGCGCCGGCAGGTTGTAGCGGAACACCACGGTGACGATGCGCTCCAGCGCCACCGCCAGCGAGCACGCCAGCCAGAACAGGTTCACGAACATGAACGGACCGCCATCCTTGAAGAACTTGATGACGGAGTCCGTGACGCCCATCTTGCCGCCTTCCGCGGCCGCAAGGGTCACGTCCAGCAGCAGCTCGCTCACCGAGAGAATCATCGCGCCTGGTGTCCTTTCAACGCCCGTCCCCCCAGGCGGGCCCGTCCGGACACGGGCACCCATGAGCTACTCCCCGAGGAGGGGGCAGCCTGGACTTGTAGGGCGGGCCCGCCAAGGCTGTCAAGCCAAGGGGGCGGGCCCAGCCCTTCGGAACTATTGGGCTTTCAAGCAGCCGAGGAGGTTTCCGGGGTCCCAGGCACCCCTGCCTGCTCCACGACCTCTCGCCGGTACCCGCACTCCTTGTTGGGGCAGGCGATGTAGGCGCCGTCCCGCTTGGAGAACTTCTGGAGGAGGTACGGCGACTGGCACTGCGGGCACTGCTCGGCCAGGGGCCGGTCCCAGGCGGCGAACTTGCAGTCCGGGTAGCGGTTGCAGCCGAAGAAGATCTTCCCGCGGCCCGAGCGGCGCTCCGTCAGGTACCCCTGCTTGCACTCCGGGCAGCCGACCCCGATGGAGATGGGCTTGGACGTCTTGCAGTCCGGGTAGCCCGAGCAGGCCATGAAGCGCCCGAAGCGGCCGCGCTTGATGACCATGGGCTTGCCGCACTTCTCGCACGTCTCGTCCGTGGTCTCCTCCTCCACGATGACGATCTTCCCCTCGGCGTCCCGCTTGAAGTCCTTGGTGTTCTTACAATCGGGGTAGTTCGAGCAGGCGAGGAAGTGCCCCATCTTCCCGAACTTGATGACGAAGTGGTTGCCGCACTTCTCGCAGGCGATGTCGGTCTTGATCTCCTCGCGCTTGACGTCGCGCATCTCCGCCTTCGCCTTCTCGAGCGTCTCCTTGAAGGGCCCGTAGAAGTCGTGCAGCACGGCCTTCCAGCTCGCGCCGCCCTCGGAGATCTGGTCCAGCTTCTCCTCCATGGTGGCGGTGAAGGTGACGTCCAGCTCGTGGGGGAAGTGCTTGACCAGCATCTCGTTGGTCATCTGCCCCAGGTCGGTGGGCCGGAAGCGGCCCTCGAGCTTCTCCACGTACTTCTTGTCCTGGATGGTGGACAGAATGGCGGCGTACGTGGACGGGCGGCCGATGCCGCGCTCCTCCAGCTCCTTCACCAGCGTGGCCTCGCTGAAGCGCGGGGGCGGCTGGGTGAAGTGCTGCTCGTGGAGGAGCTTCTGCAGGGCCAGCTTGTCGCCCTCGTTGAGGTAGGGCAGCTCGCCCACGGCATCCGCGCCCTCGGCGTTCTCGTCACCGGCGGCCTTCGCCTTCTCCTTCTCCGCCTCCTCCTCGGGGGTGAGGCCGGCGCCGTACACCGCGAGGTAGCCGGGGAACTTCAGCGTGCTGCCGGAGGCGCGGAACGTGGCCCGGCCCGCGGCGATGTCCGCGCTCGTCTGGTCATAGACGGCCGGCTTCATCTGGCACGCCACGAAGCGGTTCCAGATGAGCTCGTACAGGCGGAACATGTCCAATTCGTCCATGGCCTCGAAGAAGGGCCGCACCCGCTCGGGCGGGTACTCCAAGGACGTGGGACGGATGGCCTCGTGCGCGTCCTGCGCGTTCTTCCGGGTGCGGTACACCACGGGCTCTTCGGGCAGGTAGTCCCCGCCGTACTTGCCGCCGATGAACTCGCGCACCTGCTTCACCGCGTCGTCGGACAGACGGGTGGAGTCCGTACGCATGTACGTGATGAGCGCCGTCTGGCCCTCCTCGCCGAGGGGGACGCCCTCGTAGAGCTTCTGGGCCAGCGTCATCGTCTTCTTCGCGGTGAAGGACAGCCGGTTGGCGGCCTCCTGCTGCAGCTTGGAGGTGATGAACGGCGCGGGCGCGTTGCGGCGGCGCTCGCGGCGGTCCACCTTGGCCACCACGAAGTCGGCCGTCTGCAGCTCATTGACGAGCCCCTCGGTGGTGGCGCGGTCCTTCAGCTCCATCTTCTTGCCGTCCACCTTGGACAGCTTCGCCTTGAAGGGCGGCGGGCCGGACGGGCCCTCCAGGAGGGCGTCCAGCGTCCAGTACTCCTCGGGGACGAAGGCCTTGATGGCCTCCTCGCGCTCCACGATGAGGCGCACCGCGACGGACTGCACGCGGCCGGCGGACAGGCCCCGGCGGATCTTCTGCCAGAGCAGCGGGGAAATCTGGTAGCCCACGAGCCGGTCGAGGATGCGGCGCGTCTGCTGCGAGTCGTAGTTGTCCTGGTTCAGCTCGCGCGGCTGGGCGATGGCCTCTTGAATGGCCTTCTTGGTGATTTCGTTGAAGGTCACCCGGAGCGCGTCGGGGTGCGCGAGCTCTTCCTTGATGTGCCAGGCAATGGCCTCGCCCTCGCGGTCGGGGTCCGTGGCGAGGAAGACCTTGTCGGCGGACTTCGCCATCTTCTTCAGCTCGTTGAGCACCTTCTCCTTGCCCTTGATGACCTCGTACTCGGGCTGGAAGTCGTGCTCCACGTCGACGCCCATCTTGCTCTTGGGCAGGTCCTTCACGTGCCCCACGGAGGCCTTCACCGTGTAGCCGGAGCCCAGGTACTTCTTGATGGTCTTCGCCTTGGCGGGCGACTCCACCACGACGAGGTAGTGCGGGCCCTTGCCGCGAGGCGTGGCCTCCTCGTCCGCGTCCGCCTCCACGGTGGGAAGCGTGTCGTCGTCGCCCTTCTTGGTGCGGCGGCGGGCCGCCGTCTTCTTCGCCTTGGCCGCCGGCTTCTTCTTGGCGGCCGTGCGGGTCGCCTTACGGGGGGCCTTCTCCTCGGCCGCCTCCGTCTCTTCCACCTTCTTCTTCGTCCGCGTGGCCATGACTCTCCTACCTAGACCTTTTCGTACAACCTACCGGGGTGCTGGATGATCAGCCCCGTCAACTCCAGCTCCACCAGCGCGCCGGTGAGCGCCGCCGGTGAGAGGGTGCTGCCGACCAGCACCTCGTCGAATGTCCGGGGAACCCGGTCCAACACCTCATAAGTGCCCTTCGCTTCCTCCGAGAGGGACTCCCATGCTTCCGGAGACTCCGGGGGAAGACTCAATCCCGGCTGAACCCCCACCGCCCTCCATACCTCTTCCGGGCTCGTACAGGCCCTCGCCTGTCCGTCTCGGAGCAGTGCGTTACAACCGGCGGCCGCCGGCTGCGTCACGTCCCCGGGCAGCGCGAAGACCGGCCGCCCC
>NZ_JABBJJ010000221.1 GCF_012933655.1 Pyxidicoccus fallax
CCCAAGCCCTGACAACCCGGAGAGCCCACCCCCCGACTGCCGGGCTGGCCGCTCTGTCTCCCGGCCAGCGCCCGTTTCGGGCATGGTGGGGCCATGCCGCCTGTTGAGCCCGACGTGAATCCTCCAGTCTCCGACACGCCCCCACCTGCTGGGGCCGCCGTGAAGGCCGAGAAGCCCTCGCTGATGGCCCGCTTCAAGACGCTGCTGCTGGAGTACGGGCCGCTGGCGCTGGTGATGAACTACCTCATCTTCGGTCTGGTCATCGTCGGCTTCTACGCGGCCATCCAGATGGGCTTCCAGCCGGACAGCACGGGCGCGAAGGCCGGCTCGTGGGCGGCGGCCTACGCGGCATCGCAGGTGGTGAAGCCCCTGCGGCTGGCCGCCGTGTTCATGCTCACGCCGCTCGTCGCCCGGATACCTCCGGTGGCGCGCTTCATCGAGCGCAACAAGCACAAGTGGAGCTTCTGAGGCGACCGGCGGCACCGGAGCGAGTCCGGGCCGCCACGCCCTGACGACGGGGCCCCGTTCAGAAGTTGGGGACGCGGAAGTCCTTGATGACGCCCATGTGCTGCATGCTGGAGGCGCCGCTGTCGCCGGACAGCGCCGGGGCAATCTCCGAGATGGGCGTGTAGACGCGGCTGTCGAGCACCAGCCCGTTGGGGAAGGTGCTGGAGCTGCTGGGGCCCTGGATGACGGTGGCCTGCTGGTACTGGCGCAGGTCCGCGTCCACCAGCACGTTGTCATAGGGCTTCGTCCTACCCGCGTTGGTGCCCTCCCTGCCGTTCTTGTCCGCCGGATGCGGGCCGGTGGTGACGGTCACCTGCCGGAAGGTGGTGAAGCACGCCTCGGTACGCGTGTCCGTGTTGAAGTCGCCGCCAATGACCAGGTAGTCCCCCTCGGGGATTTCCGCCTTGATGCGGTTGACGAGGCTGGTGGCCTCGGCGTTGCGGTCGCTGGCGCTGGAGGTGAGCAGGTGCACGCTCACCGCCCAGAGGTCACGCGGACCGGGGATGTCGATGCGCGCCCAGGCGAAGTCCCGGTTGGAGACCCTCGGGTCGGGCCACTCGCCGGACGCGATGATGGGCCAGCGGCTGATGATGCCGTTGGGGATCTGCGCTCCGGTCTCCCGGTAGTAGTGGAAGCCGGTGCCGACCTGGTCCACCAGCGAGCGGATGCCCGCGCTGTAGTCGAACTCCTGGATGAGGACGATGTCCGGCTTCACGCCCTTCATCAGCCGGATGCCGTGGCCGGGGTCGTAGTCCTGGCCGTTCCCGCTGGTGAGGTTGGCCGCCATGACGCGGATGTCCGTGTAGCCGGTGTCGACGCCAGCGTCGGTGCCCGCATCCGTGCCCGCGTCGGTCCCCGCGTCCCTGCCCGTCCCCGCGTCCGTGCCGGCATCGGAGCCGCTCCCCGCGTCGGTGACGGGGCCGGCATCGCCCGCCGTGCCTCCATCCTCATCGGACGAGCCGGCATCACCCTTCGGGTCGCCCCCATCCGACTCCTCGTTCGCGCCCGCGTCCGGGGTGCCCGCGTCGAGCGCCTCGCACACCTCGGCGGGCACGCAGTAGCCGCCACCGAGGGCGTCCGCCTCCGCCGCGCAGCACGCCGCCTCCGACTGCCCGCACGTGCCCTGCGGCTCACACGGCCGCACGCAAATGGCGCGGTCATAGTGCGCGATGAAGCGGCAGACCTCGCCCTGCGCGCAGGTGCCCGCGTCACCCGTGAGGTCGCAGTCCGTCCACAGCACGCCCCCATCCGTCAGGGGCAGCGGGACCTGGGGCTGGGGCTTCCCGTCATCCCCGCAGGCCAACGACAGAAGGGTCAGCGACAGCGCCGCCCCCACGAGGTAGGAAAACGTCTTCTTCATGTGCGCGCCCGGTGTCTGGTCGTCGGAGGGGGGTAGACGGACCGCCCGCGCCAGGGCGCGAACGACGGCGGAAGTATAGGACCTTACAATGTGGCAGTCTTGTGACTTACCGCTCGGCTACACGTTTACACCCATAAACTTTGTGTCACAACTTTCCCGGGTCGTGACAGTCCTGCAATCGCTGGCGGTATGAACGACCCGGCGTCACGGGTTGTGGCTCGACAGGAGGCCAGGGAGCATGGACGCGAAGCCGGGGGTGACGGTGCGCTTCTACGGGGCGCTGAACGACTTCCTGCCGCCGGAGCGCCGTGGGCAGGAGTTCCACCACGTGACGCAGGGCAGCCCCTCAGTGAAGGACCTCATCGAGTCGCTCGGGCCGCCGCACCCGGAGGTGGACGTGGTGCTGGTGGACGGCGAGGCGGTGGACTTCGCGCACCGGGTGCGGCCCGGCTCCCGCGTCGCGGTGTATCCGCCCTTCCATGCGCTGGACGTGACGCCCGTCACCCGCGTGGGGCCGCCGCCGCAGGACGCGCCCCGCTTCGTGCTGGATGTGGGGCTGGGGCGGCTGGTGGGCTTCCTGCGGATGCTCGGCTTCGACTCGCTCTGGCGCAACGACTACGCGGACGACGAGCTGGCGCGCGTGTCCCATGACGAGGACCGCATCCTGCTCACGCGGGACCTCGGCGTGCTCAAGCGGGGCGAGGTGCTGCGCGGCTACTTCCCCCGCTCCACCGACCCGGCGCACCAGCTGGTGGAGGTGGTGCGCCGCTTCGGCCTCACCGCGCGCATGCACCCCTTCACCCGGTGCCTGGCGTGCAACGGCCCGCTCTCCTCCGCCGAGCCCCACGAGGTCCAGGACCGCGTCCCCGAGCGCGTCACCGAGCGTCACTCGCGCTTCCAGCAGTGCGCCGACTGCCGCCGCGTCTTCTGGGCCGGCACCCACCAGCAGCGCATGCAGGCCCTCATCGACAAGCTGAGGGATTTGGAGCGCGCGGAGTAACGCCCACCCCCGCCCACTTCGCACCACCGGGGAGTCCTCCTCGGGGAGCCCTCGGGAAGCCGGCACCGCCGCCCCGTGGCACCCGGGGGCTCCACCGCCTGCACGTTGCAAGGTCGTGACACTCCCCGCACCCTGCGGGTTCGCTTCACGTCCAGTGCTACGCAATTTTTGCGAAGTCACGGGAGACTTCTTGTCACCCTCTCGACTTTCGGGATTCAGTCTTTCCGGGCAGTTGGAATCTTACAATCCAGGCACACGAATTGCTCCTGGAACCACCACCCCGTCCCCCCGCGGGGAAAGGTGCTGAGGAGCTGGAGACATGGTGCTTCGGACTGCTGCGCGGCGACGGAAAGCCAGAGGCTTCACGCTGCTGCTGGCCATGGGTCTCGTCACGCTGGTGACGATGTCGGTGCTCATCAGCTACACGGTGGTGTCGCGCGAGGCGGACACCCAGGGCGACAGCCGCCGGCAGAAGGAAGCGTTCTTCGCCGCCGAGGCGGGCCTGGCCGAGGGCCGCGAAGCGCTGCGCCTGCGGCTGGGTGACCGCCAGACGTACAGCAACGTGCTCGGCTCGCTGGGCGGCCCCGTCAACGAGCCGGGCCTCGCGGGTGCTTCGCCCCCCTGGTACGAGGTGCTGCGCGGTCCCAGCGCCGACGGCTGGAACTACCTGCGCCTCACGCCGGAGACGATGACGGCCGCGGAGCTGTCCAGCGCGGACGGCGAGGCGTACGCCGACTACCCGGCCCAGAGCAACGTGCGCTACCGCGTCTTCGTCCGGGACGACCTGGACGACCCCAACGGCTCCAGCGACAGCAACGGCCAGGTGTGGGTCATCGCCGTGGGCGAGGTGCTGAACGCCGGGGGCCGCCCCACGCGCGCCATCGTCCAGGCGCTCGTCACCAACGAGAACGCCCCGGCCGCCGGCGGCCCCGGCTGCGTCAACCGCGGCTGCGGCCCGGACAGCACCTTCAACAACACCACGGACCAGCGGCCCCCCGACACCTCGTTCGTGCGGACCTTCTAGACCTCTTCTCCCTCGTCATTCCCCCCTCCGAGTCCTCATGAAACGTTCGTCCCTGCTGGCATTGCTGCTGCTGCCGGCCCTGAGCCAGGCGGAAGATGCCGGCGCGCGCGCCTTCGACCAGGCCTGCGCGCGCTGCCACCCGGCGAGCCCCACCCCGTCGTCCCAGGCCGCCCCGAGCGGCGCGAAGCCCGGCCTCCAGCTCGACGCCGTGCTGCGCGGCCGCACGCCCGAGCAGCTGCGCGCGTGGCTCGAGGCGCCCCAGAAGGTCCGCCCGGAGGCCCGCTGCGACACGCGAGTGCTGGCCCCGGGCGAGCTGGACGCCGTCCTCAGCTATCTCGCCACCCGCGCCCAGCCGCCCCCGCCGCCCCGCGAGGACGTGCTGCGGCAGCAGCTCCAGAAGGAGCTCGCCGAGCGCCGCGCTCGCAAGCAGCGCCCGGCGTCGGGCGGCCCCTCGCTCCAGTACCGGGGGAACCCATGAAGCGCGCGTTGAACCCCGCTCTCGCGGCGCTCACCCTGCTGGCCGCCCCGCTCGCGCTGGCGCAGACGCAGACGCAGCAGCCCGCGCCCATGTGCAAGGACCTGCTGGCGGAGGACCGTCAGCCCGACTTCAGCAGCGCCTCGCTGCACCTCGACGCGTCCACCCTGCGGCTCACCCCGGAGCAGCCGCCGCGCCTGAAGCTCGACACCGGCCTCAAGGTGCTCGACCCCGAGCGCATCGTCTTCCCGTTCGACCAGCGCGTCACCATCAGCTACGTGTACGAGTCCGCCGTCGCCTCGCACGCGCTCGGGTACATGTACCTGGATGACGTGAAGGCGCGGGGCTACCTCAACAACGACGGCACGCTCGCCGACAGCAACACCAACGGCATCCTCGACCTGCACGAGGACCTCTACAACCTGGCGCCCCCGGACGGCGACAAGACCCGCCCGTACATCGGCCTCAGCCGCCGCTGCTCGCGCACGTTCACCTCCGGCAACCTGACGTACAGCCAGCCCGACCTGGGCATGAAGTCCACCTGCGGCAGCGTGTTCTCCTCCCAGGTGTCGCTGGTGGACGCGCGGCCGGGGCAGACGAACAACAACATCAAGGCGGACGTGGTGGGCACGCCCCTGCGCGCCTCGGAGAGCTCCACCACCAACGCGGGCGCCAGCGACTTCTCCGACAACGGCCTCTTCAGCCACATCCCCAACCTGCTGGAGCCGCCCTCGCTGAGCAACGGCAACCTGGGCCTGGGGAAGATGGTCTTCCTGCTCACCGACGACGACGGCCTCACGGACACGTACGGCAAGCTGGCGCCCGTCTCGGACACCGATTGGATGGACAACGGCGTGCCGGACTACGACACGTCCGCGTACGACTCGCGCGGCCTGCCCCGCGCCACCAACCCGGACCCGGGCGTCACCGCCTATGACCGCACCGTGGACCTGGGCACCATCCGCGGCGACAAGGAAATCGTCTTCTTCCTCATCGTCTTCTACGACACCCGCCACGGCCCCAACGAGGGCACCTCGTACCCGTGCCTGAAGCAGGACGGCGCGGGCAAGTGCCTGTTGCACCTGCGCTCGCCCATCCAGGTCTACTTCTCCAAGGCCGCGTGGAACCTGGACCAGAACTTCCTCAACGGCGTCGTGGCCGAGCGCAACATCGGCTGCGGGTATGACTCGCGCTGCAATCCGGAAGCCCCCGGCGACTACTCCTGCCTCGTCAAGGGCACCACCAAGAAGCTGTGCGGCTGGCTGGACGGCCCGAAGGAGGACGAGGGCACCACGCTGTACCGCCTGCTCAACGACGCGGCCTACGGCAACCTGGACATGCCCAAGGAGGGGGTGACGGTGCCGCGGCCCTCCGGCGTGCGCAACCCCATGCCGCACGTCATCATGGGCGCCCCCACCACGGACCCCTTCCGCTGGATTCTCGGCTTCGAGGACCTCAGCGGCGGCGGCGACCGCGACTTCAACGACGTGGTGTTCGTCATCAACAAGCAGAACGGCGGCAGCACGCGCTCGGACATCGTGTCCAAGGACATCCCGGTGGAGGCCGCCGAGGACTTCGTCATCACCAAGGTGCGCTTCAAGCGCCAGGACGACATGGCGCCCGCGCCGCGCACCTGCGCCAAGGGCGCGCCCTGCTGGACGGAGGAGTCCGGCTTCGCCGGCGCCTGCACGCCCGAGGGCGGCCAGCTCCCCTCCATCCGCTACTCGGTGGCGGTGGACTGCCGCACCTGCGCCAACGGCACGTGCACGAACAACCCCACCCCCAACTGGATTCCGGTGGAGTTCCCCAACACCTCGCCGCCCACGCAGCAGGTGGAGCTGGACATGCTGGCCATGGGCATCACCGGCTCGCAGCTGTGCTGGAAGGTGGACGTCACCAGCCCCAACGAGCGGTGCCGGCCCATCATCGACAACGTCGACGTGGGCTACCAGGCCGTGCGCGCCGGCAGCTACGCGCGCGCCTCGCCCTCCACGCTGGGCAACGCCATCGTCTGGGGCGTGAACGAGACGCCCGGCAGCGCCTGGGGCCGCAGCTGGCCCACGTCCGGCCTGCCCGCCCCGGCGACGCGCGCGTACGACGCCCGCAAGGACTACTCGCTGCGCGGCCGGCTCTACTTCCGCTCCCTCTATGACCCGGAGAGCCCCAACGTCACCCACCCCGTGGAGCGCTGGGAGTCCGGCCGGGTCATGGCGCTCGCCTTCGGCGACGGCGCCAACCCGATGAGCCGCAGGCTGTACACGCTCGACGCGACGGGCGCGCGCACCACCGTCATCGCCGAGACGGAGGACGCCGACAGCGCCAGCCCCCTCTTCCCGGACGCGCTCTGCGACCAGTTCGCGGATGACCGCTACCTCTACGACCTCAACAACGACGGGGTGTGCGGCACGCCCTCCATCACCACGCCCGACAAGCGCGTGACGGGCGTCACCAACGACCGCAACTTCCTGCGCGAGTGGCTGTACGGGTGGGAGGACCACTACGCCCCGGGTGCCTCCAACGTGAAGCGCCCCTGGCCCATGGGCGGCATCAACCTGTCCACCGTGGCCGTGTCGGTGCCGCCGTACCTGGACACCTGGGCGCAGAACACGCGCTCCGAGGAGCGCGACGAGTACCGCAAGAACTTCCTGGAGCCGCTGGCGGACCGGCCCACCGTGGCCTTCGTGGGCACGATGAACGGCTTCCTCCACGCCTTCGACGCGGGCCAGTTCACCCACGAGACGAAGGACGAGTGCGCGGCCGGGGCGCAGCTGCGCGGCTACTTCGAGCCGTCCGGCGCGTGCGCCACGCCCACGCCGCGCGAGTACGGCACCGGCCAGGAGCAGTTCGCGTACCTGCCGCGCCTCCTGCTGGAGCGCTACCGCAACCTGTACGTGCAGTTCCCCGGCTCGGGAGACTTGCCGCGGCCCCAGGTGGATGCCTCTCCCGTCCTGGCCAACGTGGACTTCGGCATCCCCAACAAGCCCGCGTGGACGCGCGCCACCACCGCGTCGAAGACGCAGGGGGCCAAGACGGTGCTCGTCTCCGCGACGGGCAAGGGCAGCCCCGCCCTCTTCGCGCTCGACGTCACCCACCCCGCGGACGCCTGGTACCCGCTGCCGCTGTGGGAGTTCAACCTGAAGGACGCGGCCATCGACCTGGCGTTCAACACCGCGAGGAACGCGAACCCGCAGGTGGTGTTCCCGGACAACTCCGGCTCGCGCCACGCGCCGTCGGTGGCGCGGCTCGCCTGGGGCAGCGGCTCGCCCATGTGGACGGCCGTCGTGGGCACCGACTACGTGCCGTCCGCGCCGACGCGCGCGGGCGCCATCTACCTCATCGACATGAAGACGGGCCGCCCGCTGAACTACGGCGACACCGCCGCGGGCGGCATGGCCGGCATCATCACCCTGGATACGGGCTCCGGCGTGGCCGCGGAGAGCGCGCTGGTGGACCTGAACCAGGACGGCAGCTACGACGTGATGTACGTCCCCACCACGTCCGGCGGCGTGTACCGCGTCAACCTGGACCGGGTGGACGTCACCGCGCCGCTGGGCCGCAAGGTGCGCACGTGCAAGGTGGCCAGCGCGCCGGTGGCCCTGGCCGAGCACCCCGACGCGGCCCAGGGCCAGGACACCACCTTCCAGCAGCTCTACTCCAACCTGGGTGTGAAGGTGCTGCGCGACAGCGGCCGCCCGGTGGTGCAGTTCTACTTCGGCACCGGCGACAACCCGGACGAGTACGCCGACGGCCCGGCGGACCGGAGCAACTACCGCTACCACCTGCTGGGCTTCGAGGACAGGGACCCCGCCGGCGACCAGGGCTGCGAGCTGCTGGACCCGCTGTGGGTGCAGCCGCTGGACCCCGCGCAGACGGTGTGGGGCGGCGTGGCGCTGTCGCAGGACCGCGTCTTCGCCACCACCGCCGTCGGCCGGGCCGCGGACATCTGCAACCTGAGCGAGACGCAGAGCGGCCAGCTCTACGAGCGGCCCCTGACGCCGGATGGCGTGCTCAAGGGCGTGCCGCTGGCCGGGCACGGCATCAACGCGCCGGTGGTGCATGACCAGCACGTGTTCGCGCTCACCGCCACCGGGCAGATGAAGATGGTGGGCGGCGACACCTGGAACAACGGCACGTCCAACTCGTCGTCGGCCCGCTCGCGCGTGCTCATCTACGAGCCGATTCCGGACGGGAGGATGCCCAAGTGAGCCGCCAGCGGACCCGCCAGTCCCGGGGCATCACCCTCATCGAGGTGATGGTGAGCATCGTCATCCTGATGATGGGCATCACCGCCGCGCTGATGGTGGTGCGGAAGACCGCCCAGTCCAACCGCCGCACCCTCACCGCGCTGCAGGCGCAGCTCATCGCCGAGCAGACGCTGGAGGACATCACCGCCATGGGCTGCTCCCCCACCCCGCCCTGCGGCAACCTGGCCGCGCAGGACCGGCGCCGCTACACGGTGTGGCAGACGGCCGCGGGCGAGCTGCGCCAGACGCAGCCTCCCGAGGGCGTCGTCGCCCGCGAGTACGAGGTGGCGGTGGACGTGGACAGCGGGGCGATTCCAGGCTCCATCGAGTCCGGCTCGGCGGGCGCGCCCGCGGTGAACCGGGACCTCGTGAGTGGCGTGGCGGGCTCGACGGGCAACGTCGCCAACGTGCGCGTGTCGGTGAGCTGGGTGGAGGCGGAAGCGCGGGCGGGCCGGCAGGTGGTGGTGCTGCAGACGCGGGTGTCGCCATGAGACAGACGGCTTCCTTCCGACGGGGCTTCACGCTGCTGGAGATGACTATCTCCGCGGCCATCGGCGCGGTCGTGCTCGCCATCACGTTGACGGGCATCGTCCAGCTGCAGCGGCGGGCCGCCTTCGAGGAGCAGACGATGATGGCCCAGGTCACCGGGCGGGCGGTGAAGGACCTGCTCGCCACGGACCTGCAGCGCGCGGGGCTGGGCATGGGCAACACGCCCATCACCTTCGCGGACGGAGACCTGCGCTTCGCCATCCAGGCGTGGACCGAGCCGGACCTGTCGGTGAACATGCTGCCGTACTTCGCGGCCGACCCGGCGTTCGCGCTGCCCCCGGCGGGCACGACGTACGAGCACCTGCGCTCGGACGTGCTGCAGCTCTACTGGGGGGACACGCGCTCCATGATTGTGATGGACGCGTGCGGCCAGAAGTCGGTCATCCGCGAGGGCAACTCCTTCACCTTCTGCACCGCGGCCAATCCGCCCACGCTGCTGGACCCGCCCACCGGGCAGCGGACTCCCGCCATCATCGTGAACCCGCGGGGCAACGTGGCGTGTCACCTGGAAATCTCGCGGGTGATGGCGAGCTCCAGCAAGTTCAACGCGAACCCGGGGAGCGCCATCGGCAACACGGGCACTCCGCCGTGCGGCGACCCGGACAGCCCCGTCTGGGCGGACACGGGCTGGGTGACGCTGCGCACGCAGGGGGCGTCCTACCGGGTGAACTGGGCGGGCGGCACGCCGGCCCTGGAGTTCCAGGCGCCGGGCACCCCCACGTGGACGGTGGTGAGCCGGGACGTGGAGCGGATGAAGGTGCGTCAGGCGGTCATCGACCTGGCGGCGCCGCTGGCCGAGTACCGGTGGTTCCCGGACCCGGCCGAGGGCCGGCCCGCGATTGACCGGTGCACGCGGGCGACGTGCTCGGCGGACACGGGGAGCACCCCGTCCTCGGATACCGAGCTGCGGCGGATGCTGCAGCAGCGGGTGCGCGAGGTGGAGGTCACCCTGGTGGTGCGGACGCGGCGCGCGGACGTCACGGTGCCGAGGCCGGGGGTGGCCGTCGCGTACGACGAGGAGGGCTTTCCGGTGGATGGCTTCAAGCGGCGGACGTTCACCTTCCGGGTGACGCCGCGAAACTTCTCGGCGGGTGGCCTGCAGGGGACGCAGCCGGGAGGGACGGGGACATGAGGCACGGGCGGGGAATGACGTTGATCGAGCTGTCGGTGGCGCTGGCGATTGCCGGCGTGCTCATCAGCCTGGCGCTGGTGAGCTTCCAGCGGGGCATCGACCGGCAGCGCGAGAGCGAGGCGGTGCGGGAGCTGGCGTCCTTCGCGCTGCGCGCGCGGCAGCGGGCGATGGCCACCAACCAGCCGGTGCGGCTGGTGGTGGAGCCGAACGTGCAGAGACTGGACGGGACGGTGCGCACGGTGGCCCGGTGGGAGCGGCTGCGGTGTGACAACGCCTGGGACAACGACGTCTGCCCGCAGACGACCTGCACGAACACCACGTGCCGCGCGAACCCGGCGTGCTGCGACGAGGTGGGGCCGGAGCTGGTGCTGCCGACGTCCATGAACGCGGCGTCGGTGCATGGGCTGTGCTACCTGCCGGGCACGGGCCGCCCGGTGCGGCCGGGGAACCTGGGCTGCATGAGGGGCATGCTCGACAACACGACGGCGTTGAACGCCGCCATCCCGGGCAACCTCCGCGTCAACTTCAACTCGGGCCGGGCGCGCAGCCTGCTCATGGTGGAAGGGGTGACGGGGCTGGTGAACGTGCTGGACTGCGACTCCCAGGCGGCGGCGGCACGGCCGGTGGCGGAGTGCCGGAACTGACGCGGGGACCGGCTCTCACCGGAACTCGTCGACGATGTAAACACCGGCGCTGGAGGCATCGAGGATGGCGGTCCCGGGCTTGGAATCCGGCCGCTTGCGAAGCTGACCAAACCCGAGCCGGGCCACCGCGCAGATGGGAATCTTGTTCCCTCCGCGCACGGGATGGGCCTCGTAGTACCGGATGACCGCTTGTGGCCCGCTGGTCCAGACGCGCCCGTAGAGCCGGGAAGGGGAATCAATCAGCCCGAGGTCGCTGCTGAGCACACTCTCGATGGGGCCTTCGTACAGCGTGATGTCCGGAGCCCGTGACTGGTTCGCATCGAGCTGCACGATGGCAGAATCGCCCACGAACAGGCGCAGGTAGCTCATCGCCTTCTTTGCTTCCTCCGGGCACTTCTCGGGTCCGGGTGTTCCATCGGAACGGAGGCGCACCGCTCCCGGCGTCGGAGTCGTGGCACAGCCGGAGGACGTCACGAGGACAATGGCGCTCCACAGGAGCACGAGCCTGCTGGCGATCATGCCCGCGCTCCTACTGTCCAATCAGCTGGTGTTCCAGTGTCATGAAGGCCGTTCGCAGCCCGTCGTGCCGATAGACCTCCAGGAACAGATTCGTCAGCCGCCCTTCTTCCGTGAACTCGCTTCCATCCGTGACGATGGCCACCACTCCGGACGTTCCGGGCGTGAACTCAGGAGCCGTCGACCGGAAGACCGCGGTCCGCACCCGCCCCGTGGAAGGCACGGTGAGATGCACTCGCCGCACGCTCCAGGGTCTCTCCGCATGGAGGTTCTTCACGTTGAAGACGACGGCCGCCTTTCCCTTCCCCCGGAACAGGACAGCGACAATCTCCGCGTCCGGGTCCTTGCTCGACACGGTCTCCTCCGCGGTGAATGGCGTCTGCGCGACGGCTCCCGCTACCAGGAGCGAGGCGAGCGCGTGGTCCTCCGAGGTCTCCTCCTTACGTAGTCGCTCGTTCTCCTCGCGAAGGAGACCGACTTCCTTCTTCATCCTGTCCAGGACGGAAGCCATGGCCCCGTAGCTCTCGGAGTCCCGGAACACATTCACCTGCTGGTCCGGCCTCTGTCCCTCCCCCGCTGGTCTCAAGAGGAATGGAACTTCCGTTCCATCCGCGAGCGTCACGAGGAGGGGCACGCCTTCATCGCTGGCGAGGTCCCGGATGGGCTCCAGGATGACCTTCCGTCCGACCACGCCCAGCGGCTCGAACCGGCCCTCCCAGCCCAGCAATCGCGTCTTGCTCGGGTCCACCGGCTTCTCGAATCGAAGGCTGGTGATGACCTGTCCCACGACGTAGACGCGATGGGTCGCATTGTCCGGATGCTCCGAGAGCAAGAGGATCCGGACATCGTTCTGTTCGCGGTCAGCCGCTAGGGCGGCGGATGCAATCAGGGCGGTAAGCAAGGCGAACCTTCGAGGTAGGGCGCTCCACATGGGAGCCCTCACCTAGCAGGGCGGAGCAATACCTCCCAGCGAGGATGTCCCCGAGGCGTCCACCGACTCAGGTAGGCCCTGTCCTCACATGCCTCTTGCGCCAAATCAGGAAGCCCCACCGCATGGCATGACGCCTGCTTGCTCGCTCATCATATGCCTTGAAGAACGAGCACATCTGCGTCCCGTCCAACAATCCTCATGCGCAGATATCTGCTCAGCCAGATACCCCACTTGCAGCCACCCGCTTTCAATGCGTAGATATCTACCACAGCAGATATCTACGCCCAAGGATACCCTGCCATGCCCAACGACCTCCCTTCTGGCAACCGCTCCCTGAAGTCGTACTTCGGCACCATTGTTTCTGGCGCCGACTTCTGGCCCCGACCGGACATCGTCGAGCCTCTGGTCAGCTCAATGCTGCGCGGGCAGAGCCACACGATGTTCGGCCTGCGTCGCACCGGGAAGTCCTCCATCATGGCCGAGGTCAAGGCGCGGCTGGAGGCCCAGGGCGTCATCGTCTCCCAGATCAACGCCGAGTCCGGGAAGGGCCTCCAGGACGTCTTCGGAGAGTTACTGCGCAACCTGCCCGCGCCCGACCTGAAGGCCAACCTGCTGAAGCACATCGAGCAGGTGCAGACCATCGCCAAGCCCGTAGCGGGGCTGGTCAAGAACTGGCTCGGCGCGGCTCCCGCGAACACCAACGCCCCAGACCGCGATCTGCTGGATTACTGGCCCGCCATTTCACCGATGCTGCTCTCGGCCCTTAAGGCCGAGAAGCGCCACATCGCCCTGCTCGTGGACGAGCTGCCCTTCCTCATCGAGAACACCCTATCGGGAGGAAAGGGCGGTGACGCGAAGCAGGGCCTGGCCACCGCCAAGCAGATTCTCGTCACCCTGCGCGAATGGCGGAATCTCAAGCACGTCTCCATGCTGGTCGCCGGCTCCATTGGGATGCGCGGCCTCGCATTTCGCCACGGGCTCGACCCCGGAGCCTTCAGCGACATGCTGGTGGTGGAGGTGCCCCCGCTGAAACGCGAGAGCGAGGCGGTGCAGATGCTGCGAGCGCTCGTGGCTGGTGCGAACCCTCCGCTTCCGGGATGGACCGAGGAAGCAACGAAGACCCTGCTGGATGAGCTTCCCGACCACTTTCCTGGGTTCATCCAGCTCGGCTTCCAGGCCGTTGCAATGAGTGACTCGCTCGCGCCGGACGACATCCGCCACTGCCTCCGCGAGCGCCTGGAACCGCAACTCCACCATCAGTTCTTCAGCCAGTTCGACAACCGCTTGCGACGGGAGGACACCGCGACTCGCAAGCACCTCACGGCCGCGATCGACTTGGTGGTGGACAGCAGCGCGAAAGATGGACTGCCGCTCGATGCCTTCTACGAGGAGATGGCGCGGCGTGGCTGTGAGATACCTGAGGAGATTGCCTCCATCCTCCGAGAGGATGGCTTCCTGGCCTTCGACCGGGACACACGCACCTTCCACCCGGCCTGCGCCATGGTCGTCGCTTGGCGCAACAGCACTCCTCGCGCGAGGCGCCGCTAATGTCTCAGCTCAAGAAGTTCAATCCGTACGATTTGCCCGAAGAGACGCTGCTGGCAATCTCCACCGGCCGGGAACGGGTGTTGGAGAGCATCCTCGCCACAATCACGCGGAACGCGGAGGGCGGCGCGGTGCAGCACCTGCAGGTCGTCGCTCCGCGTGGCTATGGCAAGTCCTTCTTGATGCGCTTGGTGCAGTCCGCGTTGAAAGCGCGTGCGGCGGAGGGAAAGCCCCCCCCCATCGTCGTCGCTCTCCTCCCGGAAGAGCAGCACAACGTGGACGTGCCCCACCGGCTACTGAACGAGATTCAGCGCGTGCTGGAGAATCGCCCGGCATCAAGCCTGCTCGGTGGCGTCTTCACGGAAACCGACGAAGCCTGGGACGCAGCAGTTGCCGCGCTGGAGTCGACCATCACGCTCTGCCTGCCCGATGGACAAGGCATCGTGGTTGCCATCATCGAAAACTTCGATCAACTCATGAACGAGGTGTTCCGCAAGCCGCGGGACCAATCCCGGCTGCGTGCGCTGCTGACGCGCCCGAGCGGACGGCTGATGCTGCTGGCAACCTCCACGCGCCGAATCGATTCGAGCTACGAGCAGCGACTGTTCCATGCCACCGGGGTGATCGAGCTTATGCCCTGGAAGGAGGACTCCTGCCTCTCCTTCTTCGAGCGGCTACGCGGCCATCGCCAGCAAGGACCGATGTCACAGGAGACGCGTGCAAAGGCTCAGGCTGTCGCGGAGTTCATTGGCGGCTCTCCGCGCATGGCGACAGCACTGGCGGAGGTTCTGGATAGCAACGACTCGTTGAGGGCGGCGGAGGTTCTCGACGGGCTGGTAGACGAGCTCACTCCTTATTACAAGCATCGCATCGAGAGCTTATCTCGCCGCGCCCGCACCGTACTGGATGCTCTGTTACGCATGGGCGAACCGCGAACCCAGAGCGAACTCGCGGTAGAACTTAAATCTACCCAAGCACGTATTGCCGAGCCTTTCAGCGAGTTGCGCTTGCGCGGCGAAGTAACAGGTTTAAAAGCACAGCAGTCCGCAGAGGTGCTGTATCGAGTGGCCGACCGCCTGATGGTTCATTATTACCGCAGGCGTCATCTCGGGGCGAGCCTGCTAGAGGCCATCACGGAGTTCCTAACGGTCTTCTATTCGACTGACGAGAAGCTCATAGAAGCGGGGAGACTGCGCGCACTAGGCCGCACGCAAGAAGCAGCGCACATGGAACGGTTGGTCACTGCAGACAGAATCTCGGGTATGAGCAAGGACTTCAGCCCGAGGGCAACTGGTGGATGGCTGAATCACTTGTGGGAACGCTTGACGCAGTTGAACGCAACAGGACATTTTACTGAGGCAGTCACCATCTGCCAGCAAGCGGTGCATCAGGCAGACTCGTCTGGCGGTAAACTGGAACAGGCGCGTAGCCGACTTTGTCTTGGCTGGTCTCTTGGGGAGATGGGCCGACATACGGAAGCAGTGGACGCGTTCCGCCAAGCCAGCGCTCTCTTCAAAGAAGTTGGCGACCTCATCGGGCAGGCTGCCGCGACTCGTAACCTTGGCTGGTCTCTCGGGGAGATGGGCCGACACACGGAAGCAGTGGAGGTTCTCCGCCAAGCCAGCGCTCTCTTCAAAGAAGTTGGCGATCTCACCGGGCAGGCTACCGCGACTCGTAACCTTGGCTGGTCTCTCAACGAGATGGGCCGACACACGGAAGCAGTGGACGCGTTCCGCCAAGCCAGCGCTCTCTTCAAAGAAGTTGGCGATCTCACCGGGCAGGCTGCTGCGACTCGTAACCTTGGCTGGTCTCTCAACGAGATGGGCCGACACACGGAAGCAGTGGACGCGTTCCGCCAAGCCAGCGCTCTCTTCAAAGAAGCCGGCAATCGTAGTGGGCAGGCTGCCGCAACTCTTAGCATTGGCTGGTCTCTCGGGGAGATGGGCCGACACACGGAAGCAGTGGACGCGTTCCGCCAAGCCAGCGCTCTCTTCAAAGAAGTTGGCGACCTCACTGGGCAGGCTACCGCGACTCGTAACCTTGGCTGGTCTCTCGGCGAGATGAGCCGACACGGGGAAGCAGTGGACGTTCTCCACCAAGCCAGCGCTCTCGCTGAAGAGGCTCGCGATCTCGTTGGACAGACTGCTGCGATTCGTGGCCTTGTTTGGTCGCTCTATAAAATGAACCGCCATGCGGAAGCAGTGGACCTTCTCCACCGAGCCATCGCTCTCGCCGAGCAAATCAACGACACATCAGAAGTCGCCAAGTATTCAATCGTTCTCCTGATATTGGCCATGAAAATTGAGGACGACACACTTCGCGTCATAGCGTGGCAGCGCGCAGTTTTGGCAGCAGAGCAGGCACCAACCGATGACAAGCTGCCAAATATTTCCTTTTGTTTCGGCGAAGCTGCTGCAGCGGCTCTGCGCACTGGGCGTTTTGGCGCAGTTTGGTTGACAACTCCCTCTCTGATAATTGATCACGAGTTTGACCTTCAGCGAGCACAATTCGAAATTGCTGAAACAATCGCAAAGGCAAGCCTGAAGCAAGGCCGTGCCGCGGCTTATGCACTCGCTGCGGATTGGATCGAAGTTCTCTCTCAGGATGCGATTGGACGGACATCGCGCGCTCATCCATCTGGGCCGGATCCCATTACGTTCCTGCGTGGCTCTCTTCCCAGGCTGATACAACAGGTGAGTGACCCTGCCCTGCTACGAGACATCGCTGCCTTGCTCGAACAGCGTCTGCCCTCGGAGACCGCCGCTGACCGCGCGCTTTTGGAAGCCGCCGCGCGGCGAACTGAGCGTCCAAACGACCCGGCAGCCCTGGAGCGTATTGACCCCGACGTCATCACGGCGCTGGAACGCGTGCTTGGCATTGACTCCAAGCCCGCTTCAAAGTCCTCACCCCGCACCAGCAAACGCAGCGGCACCTCTCGGCGCAAGAAGTAGGGCCGGAATCCGCCTAGCGTGACGTCCCGGGCCCCGCGCTGTCACCGCGCGGGGCCCTTCACGACAGGGCACTACGCCGCCAGCGCCTCGCGGCACTTGAGGCACACCTCACCGCCCTGCCCCACGGCCTCCGCGTATGTCCAGCAGCGCGGGCACTTCTCGCCCTTCGCCGGCAGCACCTCGGCCATGACGCGGACGCCCTCGCCGAACACCTGCGCCACGTCCAGCGCCTGCGCCTTCTCGCCCGCCACGTCCGACAGCTCCACCTGGCTGGTGATGAACAGCCCCGGCAGCTCGTCCAGGTGCGGCTTCAGGAAGTCGCGCGCCTTCGCGTCCACCGTCAGCACCACCCGCGCCTCCAGCGACGCGCCAATCCGCTTGTCCCGCCGCGCCGCCTCCAGCACGCCCTGCACCGCGCCGCGCACCGCGAACAGCTTCCCGTACCGCTCCGCCAGCGCCGCATCCATCTTCACCGCCGGCTCCGGGAAGCCCGCCAGGAACACGCTCTCCGACGGGGCCCCCGGCAGGTAGCTCCACGCCTCCTCCGCCGTGAAGCTCATCACCGGAGCCAACAGCCGCAGCAGCACCGACGCCACCTCGTGCAGCACCGTCTGCGCGCTGCGCCGGGCCTGCCCATCCGTCCGCCACGTGTAGAGCCGGTCCTTCAGGATGTCGAAGTACACCGCCGACAAATCCCCGGCGCAGAAGTCCACCACCGTGGCGAACACGAGGTGGAACTCGTAGTCCTCGTACGCCTTGCGCACCCGCGCCACCACCTCCGCCAGTCGGCCCCGCGCCCACTGGTCCAAGGGCAGCAGCTCCGCCGCCGGCACCGCGTGCTTCGCCGGGTCGAAGTCGTACAGGTTGCTCAGCGCGTAGCGCACCGTGTTGCGAATCTTCCGGTAGCTCTCGGACAGGCCCTTGAGAATCTGGTCCGACAGGCGCACGTCGTTGCGGTAGTCGCTCGCCGCCACCCACAGGCGCAGCACCTCCGCGCCGTACTGCTGGATGATCTTCTCCGGCGCGACGGTGTTGCCCACGCTCTTCGACATCTTCTCGCCCTTGCCGTCCACCACGAAGCCGTGCGTCAGGCACGCCTTGTAGGGCGACATGTCGCGAGTCCCCACCGCCACCAACATCGACGAGTGGAACCATCCCCGGTGCTGGTCGCTGCCCTCCAGGAACAGGTCCGCCGGAATCCGCTGCCGCTTCTCCAGCACCGCGGAGAACATGCACGCCGAGTCGAACCACACGTCCAGGATGTCCGTCTCGCGGCGGAACTCCGCCTTGCCGCAGCGCGGGCACTTGAAGTCCGCGGGCAGGAACTCCTTCACGGGCGTGCGGTACCACACGCCCACGCCTTCCTTCTCCACCTGGTCCGCCACCCGCTCCATCAGCTCGGGCGACACCACCGCCTCCTCGCAGCCCTCGCAGTAGGCGATGCAGATGGGCACGCCCCACGTGCGCTGGCGGCTGATGGTCCAGTCCGGCCGCGTCTCCAGCATGCCCCGGATGCGGCTGTGCCCCCACGAGGGCACCCACTGCACCTTGTCCACCTCGTCCAGCACCGCCTGGCGGAACGTCTTCTCCCCGCGGAACGGCTTGTCCAGCGGGATGAACCACTGGTACGTCGCGCTCAGGATGATGGGGTTGTGGCAGCGCCAGCAGTGCGGGTAGCTGTGCGCCACCGTGTCCTTCGCGTCATTCAGCAGCACGCCCCGCTCCACCAGCATGCCGATGATGAGCGGGTTCGCCTCGAACACCTTCTTGCCCGCCAGCGCCTCGCCCACCGTGTCGTCGTAGCGGCCGTCCGGGCGCACCGGGTTGTAGATGTCCAGCCCGTACGCGAGGCCGACCTCGTAGTCCTCCTGGCCGTGTCCCGGCGCCGTGTGCACCAGCCCCGTACCGGCCTCCAGCGTCACGTGCTCGCCCAGCAGCAGGCGCCCGCGCCGCGCGTAGAAGGGGTGCTGGTACGTCAGGTGCTCCAGCTCCTCGCCGGGCGCGTACGCGAGGATGCGCGACGGGTCCACCAGCGCCGCGGCGGACACCTCGCCGCCGGGCAGCTCCACGTGCTTCACCTCCAGCTCGTCCGCCTTCACCTCCGCCAGCACCTTGGGCAAGAGGTCCTTGGCCACGCAGATGACGCGCGAGCCGAGCTGGTAGAAGACGTACTCGAACTCCTTGTTGGCCGCGATGGCCAGGTTCGCCGGCAGCGTCCACGGCGTCGTGGTCCAGATGACGAAGTCGACGTCCTTGCCCTTCAGCGCGGGCACCCGCTCGGCGACTTCAGGGCCGGCGCGGAAGGCCACGTACACGGACGGGGACTCGTGGTTCTCGTACTCGACTTCCGCCTCGGCCAGCGCCGTCTGGTCCGTGAGGCACCAGTACACCGGCTTCTTGCGGCGGTAGAGCATGTCCCGGCGCGCGAAGTTGGCCAGCTCGCGGATCTCCTGCGCCTCGAAGCTGAAGTCGAGCGTCTTGTACGGCTTGTCCCAGGACGCGAAGGTGCCCATGCGCTGGGCCTCGCCGCGCTGGATGTCGATGAACTCCAGCGCGTAGGCGCGGCACGCCTCCAGGAAGGCGTCGCGCGACAGGGTGCGCTTGTCCACCTTCTTGTCCTTGAGGCGCTTCTCCACCGCCTGCTCAATCGGAAGGCCGTGCGTGTCCCAGCCGGGGATGAAGTCGCACAGCC
This sequence comes from Pyxidicoccus fallax, assembly GCF_012933655.1. Taxonomy (GTDB): domain Bacteria; phylum Myxococcota; class Myxococcia; order Myxococcales; family Myxococcaceae; genus Myxococcus; species Myxococcus fallax. Next base: position 19,571 of record NZ_JABBJJ010000221.1, read on the forward strand.
GGCCGGACATGTTCCGGTACTTCACGACGATGTCCTTGAGCACGCGGTTGAGCGCGTGGCCGGCATGCAGGTGGCCGTTGGCGTACGGCGGCCCGTCCGGCAGCACGAAGGGCTCGGCCTTCGCGTTCTTCTCCAGAATCTTCCCCCAGATGCCCCGCTCCGCCCACCAGCCGAGCATCCGCGGCTCGAGCTGCGCGAGGTTCCCCTTCATGGGGAACTCCGTGCGGGGCAGGTTCACCGAGTCCTTGTAGTCCTTCTCCTTCGGGGGCGTGTCGCTCATATCCGAGCGCCCGTAACACGCTCGCCGGACACCTTCAACGCGCACGGAAGGGGCCCGGGACGGCCATGGAGGGAGGGGGCGGAGGCTACCTCGGCTTCATGCCCTTGGTGTCGAGCTGGTACTTCTTCACGAGCCGCTCGATGGACTTGCGGTGCAGGCCGCTCTCCCGCGCGGCGCGGGAGAGGTTTCCCTCACAGCGCGTCAGGACGCTGGTGACGTACTCGCGCTCGAAGTTCTCCAGCAGCTGCTCCTTGGCGTCCTTGAACGAGAGGTGCTCGTTGAAGGGCAGCGGTCCCTCGCGGGCCTGACCGCGCACGCGGGGCGGCAGGTGCGAGGGGAGGATCTCCTCGCCCTCGCTGAAGGTGAGCACGTGCGACACGACGTTCATCAGCTCGCGCACGTTGCCGGGCCACGCGTAGGACATCAGCAGGCCCAGGGCCTCCGCGGAGAAGCGCTTCCTGCCGTGCTTGCCGACGAGCTCCGGGTCCGCTAGCGCCTGCTTGAGGATGAGGGGGATGTCGTCCCGGCGTTGACGCAGCGGTGGCAACTGCACCGTGATGACGGAGAGGCGGAAGTAGAGGTCCTCGCGGAAGTTGCCCGCTTGAATCTCCTTCATGAGGTCGCGGTTGGTGGCGGCGATGACGCGGCAGTCCACCTCGATGACGTCGTTGCCGCCCACGCGGCGCACCTCGTGGTTCTCCAGCACGCGCAACAGCTTGGGCTGCAGGTCCAGGCGCAGCTCGCCCAGCTCGTCCAGGAAGATGGTGCCGCCGTGGGCACGCTCGAAGGCGCCGGGGCGGCTGGACACCGCGCCGGTGAAGGCGCCCTTCTCGTGGCCGAACAGCTCGCTCTCGATGAGGTTGGGGGGAATGGCGCCGCAGTCGAGCACTTCCATGGGGCCCTTGGCGCGGCCGGACAGCTCGTGGATGGCGCGGGCCACCAGCTCCTTCCCGGTGCCCGTCTCGCCCTGGATGATGACGGACACGTCCATGGGGGCGATCTTCTTGATGAGGCCGAAGATCTGCCGCATCTTCATGCTCTGCCCCACCATGCCGCACAGCTCGCTGTCGCGGTCGGGCTCGATGGTGACCTCCTCGTCCAGCGGAGCGAAGGTCAGCATCGAGGAGCCGGCGCGAATCTGCGAGCCGGGGGACAGGTAGGCGCGCTCGATGCGGCGGCCGTCGAGGAAGGTGCCGTTGGTGGAGCCCAGGTCCACCAGCAGGTAGCCGCGCTCGGTGAACTGGATTTCGAAGTGGTGGCGGCTGGCGGTGCGGTCCTCCACCAGCACCAGGTCGTTGCCGGGGTGGGCGCCGCAGCGCAGGCGCTCCTTGTCGCTCACCACGGAGCGGCCGGTGTCGGGGCCGGCGGAGACGGAGAGCCGACATTTGTGGAGCTTGACGGTGGTGCGGGGGTCCACCACGAGCGTCTCGCCCAGGAGGGGAGAGTGGGTCAGGTCCTGTCCGACGTCGCCGGGGCTGGTGTGGATGTCGTCCGGGTGCAGAGGGGGGAAGGGGGGAGCACTCATCTGACGTGAGGATATCAAACGGCACCCACGCGGCCCGCCCTGACGGGTGGTACGTGCTAGGCTCCCACGCCCCGCCCATGTC